>NZ_JBEZEX010000016.1:0-170603 GCF_040649115.1 Micromonospora sp. NPDC049049
GCCGACAGTGCCCACGCAGGGATCAAGCCTGACCGCCCGGAGTGGGCACTGTCGGCCGCAGCCCCAAACCGCAACCAAAGAGGGCAAATGACCCCGCCAACACTACTGACCATCGCCGGCTCGGACTCCGGCGGCGGCGCCGGCATCCAGGCCGACCTCAAGGTCTTCGCGGCGCTGGGCGCCTACGGCACCAGCGTCCTCACGGCGGTCACCGCGCAGAACACCCGGGGTGTCGACGCGGTGCTGCCGCTGCCCCCGCGCACCGTCACCGAGCAGTTGGACAGCGTGCTCACCGATTTCACCGTCTGCGCCGTGAAGACGGGGATGCTCGGCACCCCGGCGATCGCCGACGTGGTGGCCGAGGCCGCCCGGGACAACCGGCTGCCCCACCTCGTCGTCGACCCGGTGCTCGTCGCCACGAGCGGTCACCGGCTCGGCGTGGTGGGTGCGGTGGAGCGGCTGCTGCCGTACGCCACCGTGGCGACCCCGAACTGCGCGGAGGCCGCGGCGATCACCGGACGCCCGGTGGACGACGTGGCCGCGATGGTCGTGGCCGCCGAGGCCCTGGTGGCCGGCGGCCCGGAGTACGTGGTGGTCACCGGCGGTGACCTGGACGGGGGCGAGGCGGTCGACGTGCTGCACGGCCGCGGCGTCACCACCGTGTTGCGCGCACCCCGGGTGGCCACCCGGCACACCCACGGCACCGGGTGCTCGTTCTCGGCGGCGATCGCGGTGCGGCTCGGTCTCGGCGACCCGGTGCCGGACGCCGTGAGGGCCGCCAAGGAGTACGTGCTCCGTGCGCTGACCGGCGCGCGGGGCTGGGAGCTGGGCGCGGGGCGCGGACCGCTGAACCACTTCGGCTGGTCCGCCTGATCACCAGGGAGGCTGTCATGCACGCACGAGGCAAGGTGTACGTCGAGGGTTCACGGCCGGATGTCCGGGTGCCGTTCGCGGAGGTGGGGCTGACCGGTGACCTGCCGCCGGTGCGGCTCTACGACACGTCCGGCCCGGGGTCGGACCCGGAGGTGGGGCTGCCCGCACTGCGGGGCCCGTGGATCGCCGAGCGGGGTGACGTGGCGCCCGTACGGGGTGCGGGTACCCCGCTGGCCGGGGTGGGCAATCGCCGGCCCACCCAGTTGGCGTACGCGCGGGCCGGTGTGGTGACGCCGGAGATGGAGTTCGTGGCGATCCGGGAGAACGTCGAACCGGAACTCGTGCGGGCCGAGATCGCCGCCGGTCGGGCGGTGCTCCCGCTCAACGTCAACCACCCGGAGTGCGAACCGGCGATCATCGGTAAGGCGTTCCTGGTCAAGGTGAACGCCAACATCGGCACCTCGGCGGTCAGTTCGTCGGTCGCGGAGGAGGTGGAGAAACTGACCTGGGCCACCCGCTGGGGCGCGGACACCGTGATGGACCTGTCCACGGGTAAGCGGATCCACGAGACCCGGGAGGCGATCGTACGGAACTCGCCGGTGCCGATCGGGACGGTGCCGATCTACCAGGCGTTGGAGAAGGTCGGCGGCGACCCGGTGAAGTTGAGCTGGGAGGTGTTCCGGGAGACCGTGATCGAACAGGCCGAGCAGGGCGTGGACTACATGACTGTGCACGCCGGGGTGCTCCTGCCGTACGTGCCGCTGGCCGTGGACCGGGTGACCGGGATCGTGTCCCGAGGCGGTTCGATCATGGCAGCGTGGTGCCTGGCGCACCACGAGGAGAACTTCCTCTACACCAACTTCGAGGAGCTGTGCGCGCTGCTCGCGCGTTACGACGTGACGTTCTCCCTCGGCGACGGGCTGCGCCCCGGGTCGATCGCCGACGCCAACGACGAGGCGCAGTTCGCCGAGCTGCGGACCCTCGGTGAGCTGACGAAGATCGCCTGGGCGTACGACGTCCAGGTGATGATCGAGGGCCCCGGTCACGTACCGATGCACAAGATCAAGGAGAACGTGGACCTTCAGCAGGAGTGGTGCCACGAGGCGCCCTTCTACACGCTCGGCCCGCTGACCACCGACATCGCGCCCGCGTACGACCACATCACCTCGGCGATCGGCGCCGCGATGATCGGCATGTTCGGCACCGCGATGCTCTGCTACGTCACGCCGAAGGAGCACCTCGGCCTGCCGGACCGCGACGACGTGAAGGCGGGCGTGATCGCGTACAAGATCGCGGCACACGCGGCGGACCTGGCCAAGGGGCACCCGGGCGCGCAGGCCTGGGACGACGCCCTGTCGAAGGCGCGGTTCGAGTTCCGCTGGGAGGATCAGTTCAACCTCTCGCTGGATCCGGAGACCGCGCGCTCGTACCACGACGCGACCCTGCCGGCGGAGCCGGCGAAGACCGCACACTTCTGCTCGATGTGTGGCCCGAAGTTCTGCTCCATGAAGATCACCCAAGAGCTCAAGGAGTACGCGGCGCGCGGCATGAAGGACAAGTCGGAGGAGTTCGTCTCCGGCGGGAGCCGGGTCTACCTGCCGCTCGCCTGACCTCCCTGCGGGCGTAGGCCGTCCCTGTGTTGCGAGGCGACGCAGGGACGGCCCGCGTGGCCGGTGTCGGCCTGCGCGGCCCGGCGCGTGGGATGTCGCGGGGTCGGTCAGACGACCGGTCGGTGCGTCTGCGTGGTGGAGTCAGTCGCGGTGGTGTCGACCGGTGGAGCGCAACGACCGGCGGCTGTTCTCCTGCTCGGGCTCGTTGTCCGACACCGGCTTGCTCAGACCGGCGACCCAGTCGACGAATTCCTCGTCCTGGGACGCCAGCGGCTCCGCGTCATCCGACGTCTTCGGGCTCTCCTCGTCGGCGCGGGAGCGGTTGCGGCGGAACAGCCCACCGAGCCGCCCTCGCCGGGAGGGCTGCTCTGCCACCTTCGGTTGCGTCGGTTCTGCCGACGTGGTGTCGGTAGGCGTCAGATCGCCGGTGCCGGTGCCGGCACTGGTGGGCGCGCCCTCCGGCCGGCCCGGGTGTTCGGCCGGAGCGCTCTCGCCGGCTTCGGTTGGCGCTGTCCGTGCCGTCGAGCTGTCCTGCGATCCCGCGGACCCGCGGCGCCGAGAGGTGTCGAACGCGTTCCAGGTGCCGGCCCGGCTCAGGTCCGGCAACGGTGCCCGATGCCGGGGCCTCGGCCCGGTCGGCGCCTCAGGACTGCTCGACCCCTCCGATGCCGTTGCCCCCGGTTCGGGGGCCTGCGGTGGCACCGTCCACGTCGAGGTGACCGGCCAGGCCGACGGCGCGGGCGTCCACCGGTCCGTGTCCGGGTCGTTGGCGGCGGTGGCCGCGAACAATCCGGCGGCCGGAACGTCCTCGGCGGCGGACCGCGCGCTGTCGGTGCCACGAGCCCCGGCGATCGCGGAATCGCTGGTCGCGTCGGCCGCTGCTGCCTTGCTGTCCGTGCCGGCTTTCGGGACGCGCGGTGTGGCTTTCGCGCCAACCTGGCCGGCAGTGGTGGTCGGTGCTGGTGTCGCCCCGGTCCCGGTGGTCGGGGTCTGTGTGGCGTCGGTCGGCGTGCTGGGGGACTTCGGGTTGGCCGGCACCTGCGTCGCGCCGGTTTCGGCGGTCGTCGACGCGGCCGGTGCTCGCTTCGAGCCGGTGGCGGAGGTGGCAGGTGCTCGCTTCGCGCCGGTAGCGGTGGTCCGGGCTGCTGCCGTGCCGGAGGCAGCAGCCGAGGCGACCTCGGAGGTCGAACTCGACAGCTCACCCAGGCTTTCCTGGCTGGGCGCCGGAGTGTCGGTGGCGGTGCTGTCGGCGGACCTGCCCGGCCGGGTGCCCTTCGTGGCGCGGCCGGTGGTCGTCGCGTCGGTGGTGGTCTTGCTTGCGGTCGTCTTGCTTGCGGTCGTCTCGCTTGTGGTCGTCGCGTCGGCGGTCGTCTCGCTGGGTGTTGCCGAACCGGCAGAGGACGTGTCGTCGGCCACGTCGGAGGCGGTGGCGTCCGGGTTGGCTTTCGTCTTGCGGCTGCGTCGCGGCTTGATCGTCGGCGGCGCCTCGGGCGTGCCGTGGTCGAGCGTGCCAGCGGTGCTCGGGGTTGGCCCCGTGCCCGTCGATGCCGTGGCGTCGGGATCGGAAGCCTCAGTGCCCGGCGATGCCGTGCTGGTCGCCTCGGTGCCGCTGCCCGCGCTGGTCGGGCTGGAACCGGGTGCGCCCGTGGCGCTCGACGTGTCGGCGGACTTGCGGGTGGTGCGCCCACCGGTCGGCCTGCCACTGGTCGCCGTGCTGCCGCTCGGGTCCGTCGCTGTGCTGCCGCTCGGGTCCGTCGCTGTGCTGCTGGTCGGCTCGTCGACAGCCCGGCCGCCCGCCGGGGTCGCGGCGTCGGCGCGGCCGGCCGTCGTGCCGGTCGCGGTGGCGTCGGTGACGATGCTGACGTCCGCGCCGGCCGAGGGCTCGGTAGTGGCCAGGACATCATCCTGACGCGGGGGCGTCTGCCCAGCGGCGGTGAACTCACCGGTCGGCGCGGTCAGCCAGGCCGCGGGCTGAGCCGGTGCGGCGGGAGTAGCAGTGGCGGCGGGAGTAGCAGTGGCGGGAGCCGGACCGTGCTGTCCGCTCGCTGTGGTCGCCGGCCAGTCCCAGTGGGCCGGGACGGTGCGTACGGCATCGGGATCGCCCGCCGCCCACGGACCCGCAACGACGCCGGCGGGCTTCGTGCGGGTGGCCAGCTCCGTGTCGGTGCCCCCGGCGCTGTCCGTGTCGTTCGGCGCGCTGTCTCCGCCGTTCGCCGCGCTGTCAGTGTCGTTCGACGCGCTGGTCAGCGCCGGGCCGGTGGACAGCGGGCGCAGGATGGCGGTGGGCTCGATCGCCTGCGGATCGGTGGTACGGGTGCCCATCGGCCAGCGCAGCAGCGCGGCGGCGGCCGCGCCGAGCGCTCCGGCGAGGATCGCGATCAACGAGCCGTAGTAGGGGGCGGTCTGGTAGCGGTCCACAGCGTCGCCCGGACCGGCGGTCAGGTAGGCGAACGCCACCAGCACCGGACCGGCCACCCCGGTGGCTCCGCTGACCAGTGGAGCCTGACCCCGCGAGCGAGCCAGCCCGGCGGTCGCCGCACCGGCCAGCAGCGCCACGATGGGCAGCAGGAGCATCGCCAGCCGCTGTGCGGCGGCGTCGGCGAGCCAACTCGGCTCCAGTACGCCGAGCCGAACGGTCGGCAGTGGGCCGGCCGTGCCGAGCGACGGTAGGACGGAGATCAGCGCCAGCAGCCAGACCGTGCCGGCCACGGCCGCCATGTTCCACCCCAGCTCGGGCCGGAACAGGACGGCGATCGCCGCGCCCGCCCCGATCACCGCACCGACCATGGCGCAGATGCCCACCGCCCAGACCGGGTCAACGGAGATCAGCTCCGCAGCGCGGGCGGGCTGCATGCAGAGCGGAGCGATGACTGTGGCACCGAGCGCTGCCGCGCCACCGACCGCCAACTGCCGGCCGGTGCTGGCCGCCGGAGCGTCACGGCGAGCGAGGCGTCCGGTCAGGACGGCGCCGGCGACGGCTGCGTTGGCGGCGAACCAGCCCACCCAGACCAGCTGGGCCGGCCACTGGTTGACAGTCGTACCGGTGAATGCGCCGGTCAGGCGGACGATGCCGAAACCGTACGCGACGCCGAGCTGGCCGGCTCCGGCCAGCACGCTCACCCCGAGCGCCGTGAGCAGCAGTCTGCCCCAGGTCCGAAAGGCCATGTCCGGCACGTTACGCACCCGGTACACCCGATAGCCAACGGCGCGCCGCGCGGCACGCCGGTGGCCATCGGCGGGTCTACTTGAGTTCGACCAGCCGAGCCAGGTAAGTCGTATCCCCGACATTGGTCAGCATGTGCACCGCGCCCGGGTCCCGGTAGACGACTCCACCGGTGGGCTCGTCGGCGTCGATCAGGGTGCCGTCGATGGTCTGTACGACGTTCTTGGCGCCCTCGATCGCCACCACCAGGTAGGGGTGGTCGTGCCGGTGCAGCGGTTGCCGCTCGCCCGGCTCGAGGCGGATGTGCCAGACCCGGACCCGGTCGTTCTCGTACACGATCTCCTGGCCCACCGGTCCGAGTTCGGTTCCGTCGATCACGTCGGTCATCGTGCTCCGTCCAGTTGGGGCAGCACCTCGGCGGCGATCAGCTCAAGGTGGTCGAGATCGTCAAAGTCGATCAGGCGCAGGTGGACCCGGGTGGTACCGATCGCGGCGAACTCGCCGAGCCGCTGCGCGAGCTGCGCGGGGGAGCCGACCACCGGGTCCTCCGGTGGCAGAGCGCTCTTCTCGTGCAGAGGGGCGGCCCGACGCTGGGCCTCCGCGTCGGTCCGGCCGATGGCGACGACGATCCCGGCGGACAGCACCAACGGGGCGCGCCCGGACTCCGTCCGTCCGGTGCGCTCACACGTCTCGCGCACCCGGTCGTACGCCTCGGCGGTGGCGGCCACGGACTTGAACGGCATGTTGAACTCGTCGGCGTACCGGGCAGCCAGTTCGGGTGTGCGCTTGGGGCCACGCCCGCCCACGATGATCGGCGGGCCGGGCACCTGCACCGGCTTGGGCAGGGCGGGAGCGTCCACCAGCCGGTAGTGGTCGCCGGTGAAGCTGTAGGTCTCACCGGGTGGCGTTCCCCACAGCCCGGTGATCACCTCAAGCTGCTCGGCCAGCCGGTCGAAACGCTCGCCGACCGCCGGGAACGGGATGCCGTACGAGGTGTGCTCGCGCTCGTACCAGCCGGCGCCGATGCCGAGGTCGACCCGGCCACCGCTCATCTGGTCGACCTGCGCGACCATCACCGCGAGGGGGCCGGGCAGGCGGAACGTGGCCGACGTCACCAGGGTGCCGAGTCGGATCCGCTCGGTCTCCCGGGCCAGCGCGGCGAGGGTCAGCCAGGCGTCGGTGGGGCCGGGCAGGCCCGGGTCGGCGCCCATCGACTGGTAGTGGTCGGCGCGGAGGAAACCTTCGTAGCCGCAGGCCTCGACCAGCCGGGCGAACCGGAGCTGGGTGTCGTAGCTGGCGCCACGGTTCGGCTCGGTGAAGACCGACACCCGCATCGTCAGTGTCCTTCCGCGCCGGCGGTGGCCGGCTGTTCGCGTTCCATCAGCAGTTCGTGCAGGTCGGCGCTGACCTGGGCGACGTCGGCCAGGTGGGCGTTGCGGCCCAGGGTGCGGGGCCGGGGGATGTTCACGTCGACGACCTTGCGGATCCGGCCGGGGCGCGGGCTCAGCACGACCACCCGGTCGGCGAGCAGCACCGCCTCGTCGATCGAGTGGGTGACGAAGACGATGGTCGGCTTGTTCTCCATGTGCACCCGCTGGAGTTCGCCGGAGAGTTCCTCGCGGGTGAGCGCGTCCAGTGCGGAGAACGGCTCGTCCATCAGCATCACCCGGGGCTCACCGATCAACGACCGGCACAGCGACACCCGCTGCTGCATTCCGCCGGAGAGTTCGTGCGGCAGCCGCTTCTCGAAGCCGGCCAACCCGGCCACGTCGAGCAGTTGCCGGGCCCGCTCCCGGTGCTTGGCGCGGCTCCAGCCGAAGATCTCCACAGGCAGCAGGACGTTGTCCAGCACGGTGCGCCAGGGCAGCAGAGCCGGCTTCTGGAACAGCATGGCGATGTCCTGGCGGGGGCGGGCGATCGGCGTACCGGCGACGGTGATCTCACCGGCGCTCAGCGGGAGCAGCCCGGCGATCAGCCGCAGCAGTGTGGACTTGCCGCAGCCGGAGCGGCCGAGCACGGCGACGAACTCGCCCTCGGCGACGTCGAGGTTGATACCGCGCAGCGCCTCCACCCGGCCGGATCGGCCCTCGAAGGTACGGGACACCCCGGTCAGTCGGATCATCTCCGGCGTACCTCCGCTGAGTGGTCGGTCAGGAATCCGACAAAGGCTAGCCGCCCTGTCGAGGTATCGCACCGACTGGGGTGGTCGTCAGGTTGTTTCCGTTCCGCAACCCGATACGCCTGGCGTCGCAACTGTGGGTTTCTCGTACGCTGTGCCCGCGAAGAGTCCCCCCACGACGGCGGCGTCCGGCTTCCACCCCTCCCGCCGGCCCGTCACGACAACCCCCTCCGGTGGCCTGCGGCCCCGGTCGGAAAGGACATGGTGCACTGATGAGAAGGCTGACCCGTACGGTCGCTACGGCCGCGCTGGCCACCGCCCTCGCCCTTGTCTCTGCCTGCAGCAGCGGGTCGGATTCGGCCGACGATGCCAAGGGCGGCGACGGGACGACGCTGACGAAGGTGACCTACCTCACCTCGTTCGGTAACTTCGGCCGTGACTCCTACGCCTGGGTGGCGAAGGACAAGGGCTTCTTCAAGGACGCCGGTTTCGACGTCGAGATCAAGGCCGGTCAGGGCACCGGTGGTGTGATCCAGACCGTCGTCGGCGGCCAGGCCGACTTCGGCCCGATCGACCTCACCGGCGGCCTGCTCCAGCTCGGCAACGGCCAGGCGAAGGACTTCACCGCGGTGGCCGCGATCCAGCAGCGCACCATGGCGGGCATCGCCACCGTCGAGGGCAAGAACATCAGCTCGCCGAAGGACCTGGAGGGCAAGAAGCTCGCCGACACCCCCGGCTCCGTCGTCCGCAACCTGTTCCCGACGTACGCCCGGCTCGCCGGTGTGGACGCGACCAAGGTGACCTGGGTCAACGGTGAGGCGCAGAACCTGATCGGCACGCTGGCCGCGGGCTCGGTCGACGGCATCGGTCAGTTCGTCGTCGGTCAGCCGACCATCGAGGCGGTGGCCAAGAAGAAGGCCGTCATGCTGCCGTACAGCAACGTGATGCAGGACCTCTACGGCAACGTGCTGATCACCTCCTCGAAGATCGCCAAGGAGAAGCCCGAGATGGTGAAGAAGTTCACCGCGGCGCTGCTCAAGGGCCTGGAGTACAGCCTGGCGAACTCCAAGGAGGCCGCCGACATCCTGAAGAAGAACGTCGACGCCACCAACCCGGTCTCCGCCGCCGCCGAGCTGGAGCTGATGGCCGCGTACGTCCGTTCCGGCAACACCGGCACCGCGATCGGCACCCTGGACAGCGGTCGGGTCGCCAAGAGCATCGCCATCCTGCAGGGCGCTGGCGCGCTGAAGCAGAACATCACCCCCGAGCAGATCATCGACTTCAGCCTCGCGCCGAAGGCCTGATCGTCCGGTCGTCATCAGGGGGTACGTCCCACCGATCCCGGTGGGGCGTACCCCCGTCGCTCGTCGGCCCCCGGCGGGCCGTGGGATTTCGAGGAGGACAGAGATGACCGACGTCCGGTCAGCGGACCCGGCGGTGGCGGAACCCCCGCCCCCGAGTGCCGGCCCCGAGGTGGGGCGCGCGGGTCGAGGTGCCGGTCTGCGGGCCGGGGCCGAGGCGGTGCTGCCCGCGGTCGGCATCCTGGTCGCGCTGGCGGCGTGGTGGCTGGTCGCCCGGCTGGAGCTGGTTCACCCCGCAGCCCTGCCTCCACCCGGCGACGTGCTCACCGCGTTCGTCGACAAGCCGGCGCAGCTGCTGGAGCACACCTGGGACACCACGTTGGAGATCCTGACCGGGTTCGCCCTCTCGGTGGCCGCCGGTGTGCTGATCGGGCTCTCGCTGGCCAGTTCCCGCACTGTGGAGCGGATGTTCACGCCACTGCTGGTCGCCGTGAACGCGGTGCCGAAGATCACGCTGGGTCCGCTGCTGGTGGTGGCGCTCGGCTGGGGCCAGAAGCCGATCCTGACCATGGTGTTCCTGCTCTGCTTCTTCCCGATCGTGCTGTCCACCGCGACCGGGTTGACCACCACGCCGGCCGACCTGGCCGAACTGGTGCGGTCCTGGAACGCCTCCCGCTGGCAGGCGTTCCGCAAGGTGCGCTTCCCGGCCGCGTTGCCGCAGATCTTCGTCGGGCTCAAGGTGGCCATGCCACTGGCCGCGATCGGCGCGGTGATCGGTGAGTTCCAGGCCGGCGAGAGTGGCCTTGGCTACGTCATCACGCAGTACGCCGGCGTCGGCGACACCGCCACCGCCTGGGCGGCGATCATGCTGGTGGCGCTGGTGAGCATCCTGCTCTACTCGGCGCTCCTGCTGATCGAGCGGTTCGCCCTGCCCTGGGTGCGAGAAACCACAAGCAGCCGCTAACCACAGAAGAGATCACAGAGCAGCACCAAGACACCGATCAAGATCAACATTAAGAAACGCGCAGGGCCGGCCTCCCTCTCAGGAGGCCGGCCCGTCTTGTCGACGCTGCTGGCGCAAAGGGTGTGGCCTACCGTGCCCGGCGGAGGGATCAAGCCTGACCGCCCGGAGCCGGGCACGGTAGGCCACACCCCCCACCCGGCACTCGACGAAGAGCGCCGGGCCAAAGAACATGAGGCCCGAGCGTCTACCCAGCCAACCGCCAGCGCCCGTTGCGGGCGACCAGCGTGGTGAGCGCCTGCGGCATCAGGCCGCTGTGGTTGTCCGGCGTCATGCGGATCGGGCCGGAGAGGCCGTCCATCTGGGACGTCTCCAGCACGTCCCGGATGCCGTTGCGGTCCACCTTCCCGATCTCACCACCGGCGCGCAGTTCGGCGTCGGCGATGAGCTGGACGGCGTCCGCGGCGAACGACGAGGACCCGTTGTAGCCACCGAAGCGGGCGGTGTAGTCCTGGAACCACTGCCGCCGCGCCGCCTTGGCCGGCGTGGTCGCGATCACGTCATCGATCACCATCGTCTGGGTGAAGATCAGCGTGGCCTTCTCGGTCGCCTTGGCCGCCGCGCCGAGGAAGAGGTCCCCGGCCGCTCCCGCGTCGAAGTAGATCGACCCACGGAAGATGGTCTGCTGGACGGTGGTGGCTGCCAGTGTCGCCTGCTCCGGCGGGGTCCAGAAGACCATCGCGTCCGGCTTGCCCGACGCGAGCTGCTGGACCTGCTGGCTGACGTCGGTGTCGGTGGTCTTGACCCGCTGCTGTCGGAGCGTGATCTTGGCCTTGTCGAGCTCGCTCTTGAGCGCCGTCGCGCCCTCCTGGCCGTAGTCGTCGTCGCTGACCAGCATCCCCACCTTGCGGATGTTGTTGCGGCGCAGTTCGGTGGTCAGTGCGGCGGCGCTGTCCGGGGCGTTGGGGCCCAGCTTGAACACGTAGCGCCGTTCAGCGGCCGGCGCGGCGATCGCGCCGGAAGCGGCTAGCGCAATGGTGGGAATCCGCTTCTCGTTGATGGTCCCGACGGCTCCGACCGCGCATTCGTTGCAGCCGCCCATGATGATGGCGCTGACCTTCGAATCGCTGCTGAAGTCGACGATGTTGCGAAGTGACTCGGCCGAGTCGGAACGGTTGTCCTTCACCTTCAGGTCGATCCTCCGGCCGTTCAGTGCTCCGGAGGCGTTCAACTGATCGACCTTGAGTTCGAGGGCGCGCTGGTATGTCCGGCCAACTGTGGCGGCGGCGCCGGACAGTTCGAGATCGGCGGCGATCACGATCGGACTCGTGTCCTTCTCCGCCTCACCAAACTGGCAGCCGGTGAGCGTGGTGGCCACTACGGCCGATGCGAGCGCCGCGATGGTCGCGGAGCGGATGGGGCTCAACTCAGTCCTCCAGGTGCGGGCGCGGGCGCTGCCCGGTCACCGCCGCTAATCCGTCCTCAGTGGAGGACGGGATCTCCTCTGCCGTACGGTGTGCGCGAAGCCTGCAAAACCTTGCCAATGGCCGGCGCTGTGGTCAAGCGCGGACCCCGGCAGCATTTTCGGGACGGCCATCCCACATGCTGGGGTAACGCAATGTTTGCAAAAGCTCACTTTGCATGCACGCGTGACCACTCTGGAGTTACATGCCCTGTTCAGGGGCTTGCGGAAATGAAGGTATCAGTTGCCCGGATCACGGGATGCGCTCCGTCCGACCGTTTCCTACCTCACTGCGGCTTCCCAAACACGATCATCTCTGATGAAATCGCGGCCGTGCCGCGCGTGGTCCCCTCCGCTTACGGCATGGCTCGGCGGCTCAGGCGGGGAAGAAACGACGGAGGCGATGTCGTGAGCACCGGACCGACGACCCTGCCCGCGCTCGGCGATAGCGGTCGGCCTGCGCGCCGACGGATGCCGAGACTGCGTGACGCCCGGATCCGGTCCAAGTTGGCGTTGATTCTGGTCGTCCCGGTGGCGGCGGTGATCGCGCTGGCCACGGTCCGCCTGATCTCCGTCGGCGAGGGCGCGTTCGACGCCACCCAGGCCCGGTCACTGACGGCCCTCTCCGTCGACGTCAGCGCCCTCACCCAGGACCTCCAGTCCGAACGGATGGCGGCGGCCGCCTACCTCGCCGCTCCGCAGCAGCCGGCTGACGCGTACAACCTGCGGGTCCGCCAGACGCAGCAGCGGGTGGACGAGTACCGCGCCGAGCGGGGCCGGATCGGCGACGTGCCGGCCGCCCTGCGGGACCGGCTGGCCGCCATCGACGACCACCTGGCCACCTTGGACGGCACCCGTCAGGAGGTGTTGGACCGCCGGCAGATGGCGGTCGCCGAGGCGGTGCTCCGCTACGGAGTCATCCTCACCGACCTGGTCTCGTACGGTGACGGTCTGGCCCAGCTGCCCGGCTCGGAGAGCCTGGCGGACAGCCGCCGCGCGGTCGCCGCCTTCGCCCGCGCCAAGGCCTCCGTCGCCGAGGAAGAGGCCGTCGCCTTCACCGCGCTGACGGCCGGCCAGCTCGACTCGGAGCAGTTCTCCTCCTTCGTGGCAACGTTGACCGGTCAGCAGGAGGCCCTGGTCGCCTTCTCGCTGGCCGCCGACCCGGTGCAGCGCGCCCTGGTCGACAGCACCGTGTCCGGCGACGCCGTCGGCCTGGCCGACCGGGTGGCCACCGACATCACCCGCTCGGTCGGGCAGCGCTCACTGGTCACCGCCCAGGACGCCACCGCGGCGATCGGCGCCGTGAACGACCTGATGCGCTGGGCTGAGGTCCAACTGCAGGACCGACTGCTCCAGCAGGCCGACCAGGCCCGCTCGGACGTCATCCGGCAGGCAGTGGTCGAGTCGATCCTGGTGCTGTTGACCCTGATCATCGCCGTGTCGCTGGCCGTGGTGCTGGCCCGCTCGCTGAACCACTCGCTGCGCCGACTGCGCGAGGGCGCGCTTTCGGTGGCCAACCACGACCTGCCCGACGCCGTGCAGCGGTTGCAGAACATGGGCAGCGTGGGTGACGGCGGGGTGGACGAGATCGTCCGCCAGGTCCGGGACCCGATCCAGTTGAACAGCCGCGACGAGGTCGGTCAGGTGGCGCTGGCCTTCAACGTCGTACACCGGGAGGCGGTGCGGGTCGCCGCCGAGCAGGCGGCACTGCGTACCAGCGTCTCGGCGATGTTCCTCAACCTGGCCCGCCGCAGTCAGACCCTGGTCGACCGGATGATCGGCGAGCTGGACGCGATCGAGCGCGGCGAGGAGGACCCGAAGCGGCTCGCGCAGCTCTTCGAACTGGACCACCTGGCCACTCGAATGCGCCGCAACGACGAGAACCTGCTCGTCCTGGCCGGTGCCGACTCCGCCGCACCGCGTCACGACGACGCGCTGGTGGTGGACGTGCTGCGCGCCGCCCAGTCCGAGGTCGAGCTCTACAACCGCATCGAGTTCGGCACCGTGGACACCGACATCTCGGTGGCCGCGCACGCGGTGAACGACGTGGTACGCCTCGTCGCCGAGCTGCTCGACAACGCCACCCGGTTCTCACCGCCGAACACCACTGTGGTCGCCGACGGTCGCCGGATCCGTGACTACGTGCTGATCCAGATCGAGGACCGCGGGCTCGGCCTCACCGACGACCAGCTCGACTCGCTCAACCGGCGGCTCGCCGCCCCGCCGAGCGTGGACGTCGCCGCGTTCCGACTGATGGGTCTGGCCGTGGTGAGCCGGCTCGCCTCCCGCTACGGCATCCGGGTGGAGTTGCGCCGCAACGTCGAGGGCGGCACCGTCGCCCAGGTGACGTTGCCCGCCGCCACCGTGGTGCTGCCCAGCAACCGGGGCCGCGAGCAGGTGCTCGCCCGGCCGCGTCAGCCGATGGCAGTGGAGCAGGCCCCGCTCTCCTCGGCCGGCCACGCCGAGCAGTTCGCCGGTGCTGCCACGACGGCGGCGACGCTGCCCGACCAGTGGCGGACCAGCTCGCCGGCGCCCGCCCAGTGGCAGTCGCCGCTGGATTCGCGGGACACCACCCCGGCCGTGCAGGCCGGTGGCTACACCGGTCCGCGCTCGACGATGCCGCCGGCACCCGCGGCCCCGGCGCCTGCCGCCCCGGCACCCGCCGCCCCGCTGCCGCCGGCCCGGCCGGCCTACAGCAGCGGTGCGGGCGCCTCGCTGGGCAGCCCGACAGTGGCGTACCCGACGGTCGACCCACTGCCTCGGCGTGGCTCCACCCCGGACACCGCGGATGGGCGTGGCGCCCAGGGCCTCCCGGTCGGGCCGGTCGCCGGGCCGGGCGCGGTGGCACCGCCAGCCGTTCCGTCGGTGCCCGCCGCGCCGGTCAGCACCCGGCCGGACTTCCCGGCCGAGGCTCCGATCTTCCGGGAGATGGAGGCGGTCTGGTTCCGGTCGCACGGCGACGACGCCACCGCGATCTTCACCCGGCCCAACTTCGACGAGCCGCCCGCGCCCGCCACCACCGCAACGGCCGACACCGGCCTGCGCACCGGCAACGGCGGCCAGCCGAGCGCCGCGACGGTGCCGGCCGCGTCGCCGGCCCGACCGAAACTGCCGACCCGTACCCCGGGCGGCACCGACGGCACAGCCACCCTGGGCGACGGCCCCGGCGCCACAATGGACGGCTTCGCGGCGCGACCGTCGGCGCCGCCGACGTACGCCCCGCCCCCGGCCGCCCCGACGGCTCCGCCCGCGCCCGCCCCCGACCCGGCAGCATGGCGTACGGCGGCCGACGAGGGCTGGTCCCGGGCCAGCCGGGCTGCCGAGCCGGCTCCCGCCGGCACCACCCGCTCCGGCTTGCCCAAGCGGGTGCCGCAGCAACAGCTCGTGCCGGGTGGCATCGAACCGAAGAGCGGCCGGGACCGCAGCCGGCGGACCCCGGACGAAGTACGTGGTCTGCTGTCGGCCTACCACCGCGGTGTGCAGCGCGGTCGGACGGCCGGAACGGATCTGAACAGCACCTCGACCAAGGAGAGCCGATGAACAGGCCAGCTGCCATGCAGGACATGGGTTGGCTGCTCACCAACTTCGCCGACAGCGTGGCGGGCATCGCCCACGTGGTGGCGGTGTCCGCAGACGGGCTGTTGCTCGCGTCCTCCCGGGATCTGCCGGGGGACCGGGCCGACCAGCTCGCCGCGATCACCTCCGGGGTGGTGAGCCTGACCGAGGGCGCGGCCCGGATGTTCAGCGCGGGCGGGGTGTTGCAGACAGTCATCGAGATGGACAGCGGGTATCTCTTCCTGATGTCGATCAGCGACGGGTCCTCGATGGCCGTGCTGGCCGCGCGCAGCTGCGACGTGGGCCAGGTGGGCTACGAGATGGCGCTGCTGGTCGAGCGGGTGGGCGCCGCGCTGGTGCCGCTGCCGCGCGACGCGGTGCGCTCTTAGCACCGGAAGGCGGCGCTCGTTCCGAGCGCCGGACCAGGGACGAGAGGCGGCACAGTCCGGCTCAGCAGGGGACGAGGAGGTGATCGGGAATGGACCAACGACGCGCTGACCCGCGTGGCGCGCTGGTGCGTCCGTACGCGGTCACCCGTGGTCGTACCGAGCCCCGGCAGGACATCGCCCTCGAGGCCGTCCTGACCGCCTCTCCGACCCAGGTCGCCGAGTCCCGCTTCGCCGGGCACGACAAGCACCGCATCGCCACGGTCTGTGAGGGCCGAGCACAGTCGCTGGCGGAGATCGCCGCGTATACCCGGATGCCGCTGGGCGTCGCCCGGGTGTTGGTCGCCGACATGGTGGCCGAGAGCCTGCTGACGTTACACACTGCTGCTCCCGCCGAGGGGTTCGAGGAGCGGATGGAACTGCTTGGAAGGGTGCTAAGTGGACTTCGCAGGCTATGACCCCGCAGGGGGGCGGCCGGGCCGGGGAATCGTCTCCGCGAAGATCGTCGTCGCGGGCGGATTCGGCGTCGGTAAGACGACACTGGTCGGGGCGATCTCCGAGATCACACCGCTGACCACCGAGGCGTTGATGACAGCGGCGGGTGTCGGCATCGACGACCCGTCCAAGGTGCCGGGCAAGGAGACCACAACGGTCGCCATGGACTTCGGCCGGATCACAATGGCCCAGGACCTGATCCTGTACCTCTTCGGTACACCGGGTCAGACTCGGTTCTGGTTCATGTGGGACGAGATCATCCGTGGGGCGGTGGGTGCCGCCGTGCTGGTGGACACCCGCCGGATCACCGACGCCTTCGCCCCGCTGGACTACTTCGAGAACCGCAACCTGCCGTACGTGGTGGCGCTGAACAAGTTCGACGGCGCACCGCAGTACGAGGCCGAGGAGGTCCGCGAAGCGCTGGCCATCTCGCCGCAGGTGCCGCTGGTGATGACCGACGCCCGGCAGCGGGACTCGGTCAAGCAGGTGCTGGTGACGGTGGTCGAGCACGCCATGCTCCGGCTCCAGTCCGAGCACGGGCGGGGCTTCCCGACGCCGGTGGGCTGAAACGTCGCGTCACGGCCGGCACGCTACGGCCGGCCGTGACGTGTTCAGGGCGTGTGGAAGTGCCCTCGGCCCGATCGGGGACTCCGCACGCCCTAGTCGACCCGCAGCCGGTAGCCGCGCTTCACCACTGTCTGCACCACGCGGGGCGCGCGCAGCCCGGCCCGGAGCCGGGCGACGGCCATCTCGACGGCGTGCTCGTCCGCGCCCCGGGGCAGGGTCCTCAGCAACGCCGTGCGGGACAACACCCGACCCGGGGTCTGGGCCAGGGCCCGCAGCACCGCCATCGGCGCGGGCGCGAGCGGCCGCAGCTCGCCGTCGATCACTGCGGCGTGCCCGCGCAACGTGAGCAGGTGCCCGCCGGCCTTGAACGTCACGGTCCGGCGGGGCAGCTCGTCGACGATGGTCCGCACCAGTGCGCCCAACCGGGCCCGGCCCGGCGCGCTCACCGGCACCCCGTGCCGCAGCAGCGGCTCGGCGGTCACCGCCCCGACGCAGCTGGCCAGCACGTCGCCGCGCAACGCCGACAGCACCGCGTCGGTACGGTCGCCGGCGGCCCGCAGCAACGCCTCGGCCGCCGGTGCCGAGGTGAACGTCACAGCGTCCACCAGCCGACCGGCGATCAGGTCGATCAGCCGGTGCAGCGGCGCCGGATCGGTCGGCGGCGCCCAGCGGTAGACCGGCACCTCGATGACAGTGGCGCCCGCCGCCTCCAGCGCGAGCGTGCACTCGGGCTGCCGCTCGCCGTGCAGCTGCATGGCGATGACCTGCCCGGCGACGCCACGCCGGCGCAGGTGCTCGACCACCTCGTCGCAGCTCTCCGAGGCGGGTGACCACTGGTCGTGCAGCCCGGCCGCCCGGATCGCGCCGCGTGCCTTCGGGCCGCGCGCCACCACGTACGAGCTGGCCAGCACGGAGCGCAGTGGCTCGGCCAGCCCCCAGCCCTCGGCCGCCTCCAACCAGCCGCGCATGCCGATGCCGGTGTTGGCCATCAGGATGTCCGGTGGTTGGTCGAGGCAGGCGCGGGTCGCCTCGCGCAGCTCGGTGTCGTCGGACAGCGGCACGATCCGCAGCGCCGGGGCGAGCACCACCCGGGCGCCCCGTCGTTCGAGCAGCGCGGCCAACTCGTCGCGCCGCCGGTCGGCGGTCACCCCGATGGTGAAGCCCGCCAGTTCTTCGCGCATCAACCCTCCTGTCGCAGCCGCACCTCGACCAGCCCGTCGCGGCACCGTGCGTCGTGCCGAGCCACCGCCACCCCGGGCAGGTCGAGGCAGTGCCCGCTGCGCAGGTCGTACACCTGCTTGTGCAGCGGTGACGCGACGGTCGGCACTCCGCCGCGACTGCCGACGATGCCCCGGGACAGCACGTACGCCCCGGAGACCGGATCGCGGTTGTCGACCGCGAACAGCTCGTCGGCGGTCCGGAAAAGAGCGATCTGCACCCCGTCGACCAGGGCGGCGACGCCCCGGTCCGGTTCCAACCGGTCGAGCAGGCAGACGGTGGTCCAGGTCAGCGTGAGTGTCTGGGTCATCGCCGTACCTCCGGTAGGCCGAGGGTGACCGGTTGCCGACGGTGACCGTTGGTCGCCTCGGATCCGGTCGGGGACTGGTCGCGTACGGGAACCGGCTGGCCGCGTTCCCGGATGAAGGTGATCGACGGGTCGGGTACGTCGGGGGCGTTGACGAAGGAGGTGTAGCGGCGCAGCCGATCCGGGTCGTCCAGGACGTCGCGCCACTCGTCGGAGTACGACGAGACGTGTCGGGCCATCGCCGCGTCGAGGTCCTCGCAGAGCCCGAGCGAGTCGTCCACGATCACCGAGCGCAGGTGGTCCAGGCCACCGTCCATCGCCTCGATCCAGCCGGCGGTGCGTTGCAGCCGGTCGGCGGTACGGATGTAGTAGATGAGGAACCTGTCGATCAGCCTGATCAGGGCGTCAGTGGTCAGGTCGGTGGCGAACAGGTCGGCGTGCCGGGGTCGGAAACCGCCGTTGCCGCCGACGTAGAGATTCCAGCCGGTCTCGGTGGCGATGATGCCGAAGTCCTTGCTGCGCGCCTCCGCGCACTCCCGGGCGCAACCGGAGACCGCCGACTTCAGCTTGTGCGGAGCACGCAGCCCGCGATAGCGCAGCTCCAGCGCGACGGCCAGCCCCACCGAGTCCT
The DNA here is from genome assembly GCF_040649115.1 of Micromonospora sp. NPDC049049. Classification (NCBI taxonomy): domain Bacteria; kingdom Bacillati; phylum Actinomycetota; class Actinomycetes; order Micromonosporales; family Micromonosporaceae; genus Micromonospora; species Micromonospora sp. NPDC049049. The sequence continues at coordinate 18,649 of NZ_JBEZEX010000016.1, forward strand.
GCACCCCGTACCGGCACCAGGTCTCGCCCACGCACGACTTCACAGTGCGCAGCGCCTTGCCGTACGCGTGCCCGGACTCGAAGCCGGCGTCGACCAGCCGCCGCCAGATCTGCGGCAGCTGCTCGACCCGCGCCCCGAACAGGTCGATCCGCTGCCCGCCGGTGATCTTCGTGTAGAGCTGGAAGTCCCGGGCGACCTCGCCGATCACGATCAGCTTCTCCGGGGTGATCTCGCCGCCCGGTATCCGGGGCACCACCGAGTAGCTGCCGTCGCGTTGCAGGTTGGCCAGGAAGTGGTCGTTGGTGTCCTGCAACGACGCCTGTTCGCCGTCGAGCACGTGCCCGCTGCCCAGCGAGGCGAGGATGGACGCCACCACCGGTTTGCAGATGTCGCAGCCGCGGCCCCGACCGTGCTCGGCGACCAGCCGGGAGAAGGTGCGGATGCCGCGGACGCGGACGATCTCGAACAGCTCCCGTCGGCTGACGTCGAAGTGCTCGCAGAGCGCGCTGGACTGCGCCACGCCGGCCGCGTCCAGGAGCTGCTTCAGCATCGGCACGCAGGAGCCGCAGCTGGTGCCGGCCCGGGTGCACGCCTTCAACGCCGGTACGTCCGCGCAACCGTCGGCGATGGCGGCGTCCACGTCGCCCCGGGTCACCGCGTTGCAGGAGCAGACCTGCGCGGCGGCGGGCAGCGCCCCGGCGTCCGCGCCGCCGCCGTCCGGGGCGAGCAGCGCCAACGGCGCGGCCGGCAGCGGGCCGCCCACGCTGGCCCGCAGCGTCGGGTACGCGCTGGCGTCACCCACCAGCACCCCGCCGAGCAGTGTGTGCGCGTCGTCGGAGAGGACGAGCTTCGCGTAGACCCGGGTGGCCGGGTCGGTGAACGTGACGTCCAGGCAGCCCTCGGTCGCGCCGTGGGCGTCGCCGAACGAGGCCACGTCGACCCCGAGCAGTTTGAGTTTGGTGGCGGTGTCCGCGCCGGGGAAGGTCGCCGCGCCGCCGACCAGCCGATCGGCCACCACCTCGGCCGTCGCATACCCCGGCGCGACCAGACCGTGGCAGGTGCCGTCGACCGCCGCGCACTCTCCGACGGCCCAGATCCGCTCGTCGGCGGTACGACAGGTCTCGTCGACAAGCACCCCGCCGCGCGGGCCCAGCGGCAGACCGGCGTCCCGGGCCAACTGGTCCCGGGGCCGGATGCCGGCGGCCACCACCACCAGCTCGGCGTCGAGGTCGGTGCCGTCGGACAGTTCCAGGGCCGCGACGCCGCCGTCCGGGCCGGGCCGGATCGCTGTGGTCGCCACCCCGAGATGGGTCCGTACGCCCAGTTCGTCGACGTAGCGGCGGAGCATCGCGCCGCCGGCCTGGTCCACCTGCACCGGCATCAGCCGGGGCGCGAACTCGACCACGTCGGTGCTCAGGCCGAGCAGCCGCAGGGCATTGGCGGCCTCCAGGCCGAGCAGCCCACCACCGATGACCGCGCCGACCCGTCGACCCCGCGCGTACGCCCGGATCGCCGCCAGGTCGTCCAGGGTCCGGTAGACGAAGACCCCGGGCAGCTCCGTGCCGGCCACCGGCGGCACGAACGCGTACGACCCGGTGGCGAGCACCAGCGCGTCGTAGCGGTATTCGCCGACGGCGGTGGTCACCACCTGGCGGTCCCGGTCGACGGCGGTGGCCGGCTCGCCGAGGCGCAGCCGCACCCCGTCGTGTGGGGTGTGCAGGTTGAGCTCGCTCTCACTGACCCCGTCGAAGTACGCCGAGAGCCGCACCCGGTCGTACGCCGGGCGCCCCTCCTCGGCCAGCACCGTCACCCGCCAGTCGCCCTGTGGGTCACGGGCGCGCAGCGCGTCCACGAAACGCTGCCCGACCATGCCGTTGCCGATGACGATCAGTTCGCCGCCGCTCATCGCGTCACCTCCACCGATTCCGCCTGGCTCAGCCAGTCGACGATGCCGCTCACCGCGTCCCGGCATCCGCCGCACCCGGTGCCGGCCCGGGTCGCGGCCACCACCGCATCGACGGTCCGGGCGCCGGAGCGCCAGCTTCTGACCAGTGCGCCCTTGCTCACCGTGTTGCACTGACAGACCGTGGCCGCGTCCGGCATCAGCGCCGGTGAGGCGGCCGGCGTCGCGCCGACCGTGCCGAGCGCCCGGCCGAGCAGCAGCGCCCGGCGGTCACTCGGCACCGGCTGGGCGCGGTCGAAGAGTTGGATCACCGTGCCGACCGCCGGGTTGTCGCCGAGCAGGATCGCGCCGATCAGCCGCTCGTCCCGGATCCGCAACCGGGCGTAGGTGCCCCGGGTCGGGTCGGCGAACGTCAACTCCTCGCCCGGTCCGCCACTGGCCGCGTCACCCATCGAGGCCAGGTCGATCCCGGCCGCCTTCAGCCGGGTCACCACCGGCCGGGGCCGGTACCGGGCCAGTGGGTCCGTGCCGCTCAGCACGTCCGCGAGCACCTGGGCCTGGGCCCAGGCGGGCGCGACCAGCCCGGTGAGCACGCCGTCGTGCTCGGCGCAGTCGCCGATCGCCGAGATGGACCGGTCGCTGGTGCGCAGCCGGTCGTCCACCACCACGCCGCGCCGCACGGTCAGGCCGGCGGCCTGCGCGAGTGTGGTGTCCGGGCGCACGCCACAGGAGAGCACCAGCAGGTCGGCGCGGAGCGTCCGGCCGTCGGCCAGGTCGAGGCGGACGCCGCTGGCGTCCGCGACCACGCCGGTCGCCGAAACCCCCAGTTGGACGGTGACGCCGAAACCGGCGAGCGTGCCCGCGAGCACCGCCCCGGCGGTCGGGTCCAGCTGCCGTTCCATCAGGTGTTCTCGCGGGTGCACGACAGTGGTGGCCAGCCCTCGGGTGGCCAGCCCTCGGGCGGCTTCCAGGCCGAGCAACCCGCCGCCGAGCACCAGCGCGCTGCGGGCGCCGTCCGCCGCGGCGAGTATCCGCCGGCAGTCGTCCAGGGTCCGGAAGGGCACCACCCGCTCCGGCAGGTTCGCCGGGTCGAGGCCTGGCAGTGGCGGCACCACCGCACGGGCGCCGGTGGCGAGCACCAGGTGGTCGTATCCGATGCGTTCGCCGTCGTCGGTGCGGACCTCCCGGGCGGACCTGTCGACGGCGGTCACCGGTACGCCGCTGCGCAGGTCGACGCCGTGCCCGGCGGCTTCGGTCAGCTCCACGTCCGGCTCGTCGATCCGGCCGGCCAGCAGGGTGGAGAGCAGGATCCGGTTGTACGCGCGATGCGGCTCGGCCCCGAGCACTGTGACCTTCCGGTCTCCCTCCCGGGCGTGCAGCTCACCGGCGAGGCGTGCGCCCGCCATCCCGTTGCCGACGATGACCACCCGCGCGGTCATGCCTTCTCCACCCGGACCGCGCAGATCTTGAACTCGGGCATCCCGGAGATCGGGTCCACCGCGTCGTTCGTCACCGAGTTGGCGCGTCCCGCCCCCGCGTAGTGGAACGGGGCGAACACGGTGTCGGGTCGGATCCCGGCGCTGAGCCGGGCCGGCGCGCGGAACTCACCCCGTCGTGAGGTCACCCGCACCGGGTCGCCGTCGTCGATGCCCAGCCGGGTGGCCAGGTCGGGGTGCAGTTCGACGAACGCCTCCGGGGCGGCGCGGCGGAGCGCCGCAACCCGCCGGGTCTGGGTGCCCGACTGGTACTGCGCCAGCACCCGACCGGTGGTGAAGTGCAGCGGGTACGTGGCGCAGACCTCCTCGGCGGCCGGCCGATGGTCGACGGGGTGGAAGCGGGCCCGGCCGTCCGGGGTGGCGAACCTGTTGGCGAAGAGTCGGGGCGTGTCCGGCCCTTCGTCGGTCGGGCAGGGCCAGTAGACCCCGTCGTCGGCGTCGATCCGGTCCCAACTGATGCCGGCGTAGTCGGCGGCCCCGCCGGCGGATGCGCGGCGCAGCTCGGCGAAGACGACAGCCGGGTCGGCCGGGAACCGAGCCGCCGCCACGGCTTCCGGTCGCGCCTCGGCGGCTGCCAGCCGCACCGCCAGGTCGGAGATGATGGCGAGGTCGGTGCGGACGTCCGGCGGGGGCGGCCGTAGCGCGCGCCGACGCAGCACCCGACCTTCCAGGTTGGTCATGGTGCCGTCCTCCTCGGCCCACTGCGCGGTGGGCAGCACCACGTCCGCCAGCGCGGCCGTCTCGGAGAGCAGAAGGTCCGCGACGACAAGCAGGTCGAGGTCGCGCAGCCGACCCTCGATGCGGGCCGCCCGGGGTGCCGAGACCACCGGGTTCGACCCGAACACCAGCAACGCGCGCGGGCCACCAGGGGTGCCGAGCGAGTCGAGCAGTTTGTAGGCGGGCACTCCCGGGCCGGGCAGTTCGTCGGCCCGCACACCCCAGACCCCGGCCACGTGCTCGCGGGCCGCCGGGTCGTCGATCCGCCGGTAGCCGGGGAGCTGGTCGGCCTTCTGCCCGTGCTCCCGCCCGCCCTGGCCGTTGCCCTGGCCGGTGAGGCAGCCGTACCCCGAACCGTCGCGGCCGGGCAGCCCGAGGGCGAGAGCGAGATTGACGTACGCGGTGACGGTGTCCACCCCCTTGGCGTGCTGCTCGGCGCCGCGCGCAGTCAGGATGATCACGCGACCGCCGGTGCCCAGCGCTCGGGCGGTCGCCTCCAGGTCGGCCACCGGCACCCCGGAGAGCTGTTCCGCGCGGGCCGGCCACCAGGCGGCGACGCCTCGGCGGACCGCGTCGAATCCGGTGGTGCGGTCGGCCACGTAGGCCCGGTCGACCCAACCTTCGGTGAGAGCGATGTGCAGCAGCGCGTTGGCCACCGCGAGGTCGGTGCCGGGCAGCGGTTGCAGATGCAGGTCTGCCTGGCGGGCGGTGGCGGTGACCCGGGGGTCGACGACGATCAGTTTCCCGCCGTTGCGGCGCTGCTCGGTGAGCCAGCGCACCAGCGGCGGCATGGTCTCCGCCGGGTTCGCTCCGACCAGCAGCAGGGTGTCGGCCCGACCCAGGTCGGCGAGGGGGAACGGCAGCCCGCGGTCGATGCCGAAGGCCCGCATCCCGGCGGCCGCCGCCGAGGACATGCAGAACCGTCCGTTGTAGTCGATGTGCCTGGTGCGCAGCCCGATCCGGGCGAACTTCCCCAACGCGTACGCCTTTTCGTTGGTCAGGCCACCACCGCCGAAGACGGCGACCGCGTCCCGGCCGGCGTCGTCCTGAACGGCGCGGATGCCGGCGACCACCCGGTCCAGTGCGGTGTCCCAGCTCGCCGGGTGCAGTTCGCCGGTGGCCGCGTCGCGCACCAGCGGAGTGGTCAGCCGATCCGGGTGATCGAGTAGTTCGGCGGCGGTCCACCCCTTCTGGCAGAGCCCGCCCCGGTTGGTGGGGAACTGGCGCGGGTGGACCGTCACACCGGTGTCGTCAGCGCGCAGTGTCATCCCGCACTGCAGTGCGCAGTACGGGCAGTGCGTCGCCACTTCCCGGGGCGTCAGCCCCGGTGGAGTCGCCGACCGTGCACCGTCTGTCATGTCGGGAAAGCGTGCCGCCGGGCGGTTTCCGGTCCGGGTCCCTTCTGTTTCGGTCCTGTCAAGTGGGGCTCACACCGCACAGGGGCAGCGCGCCTGACGGGTGGGCGAGCGGTCGCCTCGGACGGACGCTCGACCAGTGCGGGTCGCAGCCTGTAGAGCTGAATCGTCTACGACATCGGCGGTTGATTCGTTTGCGACATCAGCTCGACAGCGACAGCGCACCTCACCTGGCGGGGGCGGTCAGCGCACGTCGAAGCGGTGTGGTCGGCGGGTCAGGGACAGCCAGCCGAGGAACCGGGCGTGGAGTGCCCGCGGGTCAGGGTGAACGCCCAGGGAGTACAGGTCGTCGAACGCGTCGTGCATGTTCGCTGCCAGGTAGAGCGCCAGGGCGATCGAGTGGCCGTAGAACTCGGTCGTGAGGTGAAGCTGAGCCGGCGTACACGGCCAGGCAGCCGCGCAGTTACGGCAGAGCCACGCCGGGCGCATCGGCTGGTGCGGGCGGGGTCGGCGGCTCATCCGACCCTCACCGGACCGCGCCTGACGGGCGTGCGGGTGGTCGGGCGACGGGCCGGCGGGCCGGGCGGGCCCGGCCAGATCAGGCCCGCGGACATCACGAACAGCGACCGGCGCGCGACCGCGTCACCATTCGCGGCCAGCTCGTAACCGTCGATCCACAGCCACCCGTCGTACGTCGGCCAGTCGAGAACGCGAATCACGCGAACGAAGATCGGACGCAGGAACTGCACGCTCGCGGCACGGGTCAGGTGCAGGACCTCGCCCGCGTGCGGCTTCCGCCGTGTGGGCCTCGGCGTGGGTCTCCGATCCGGCGGCTCATCCGGCACGATGCTCTCCCCTTGGTCGTCACTGTGGGAAGAGGCCGCCCCGTGGTGCTCATCCGTCGAGATCTTGGACAGTTTCCGTCACGTGACGACGGAAACTGTCCAAGATCTGCGGCAGGCCGAGGGCGGCCCCACACGAACGCGCCCGCCGGGTCTCAGGTCCCTACCAGCCGCGCCGTCTGCCGGTTACATTGCCGAGAGCGATGGGATCAGTACACGACGTAGCTCTATTCCCAGGGACGTTCGGGATGTTCCTCTTGGAGGCAGGATGAACCATGCACTTCAAGTGGCCATGGCCGAAGCTGGCGAGACAGCCGAAAGCCTGGCAGCTCAGACTGGCGTTGATCCGAAAACGGCAGCGCGGTGGATAAGCCCGGGACGCGTGCCGCAGCCCCGTCGGCGCGCGAAGTTGGCCGCGCTCCTCGGAAGGGACGTTGGGGACCTCTGGCCGGATGTCCTCAAACGGCGCGAGCCGCAATGGCTGCGCGAGTGGGTTGACTGGGAACGCGAAGCCCTCGCGATTCGTTGGTTCGAGCACACCTGGGTGCCCGGCCTCTTGCAGACGGACGCGTACGCGCGGGCGACACTGGCAGGCGAAGCGTTGACGCTGGGCGAAGTTGACGACGTGGTCGCCTCCCGCATCGATCGACAGGCCGTCCTTCGCCGTGAACGTCCACCCCTTCTGGTCGCAGTCGTCCACGAACTGGTCCTGTATCAATCGGCGTATGGCGACCGAGCATTGATGCGTGAGCAGGTCGCACACCTTGCGCAGTGCGCGGCACTGCCCGCCGTGCAGGTGCTCGTGGTGCCGCAGGACGTCGGGATGTATCCGGGCCTTGGTGGGGGGTTCATCGTGGCCGAGTTGCCCGACGGCGGGCAGGTCGCACATATCGACAGCCAGGTGCGGGCGCAGATCCTTAATGGAGCTGCGGACGTTGCTACGCTCAATCGCAGGTGGGAACGCATCAGAAGCGAAGCTCTTTCCCGTCAACAGTCCCTCGACCTGATCAGGAAAGCAGCAGAATCATGGACCTGACCGGCGCGCAGTGGCGTAAGAGCACGAAGAGCGGAAACAACGGAGGCTCGTGCGTCGAGGTTGCTGACAACCTTCCCGGCGTCGTCCTCGTCCGCGATACCAAAGACCGCGATGGCGGGACGTTGACCTTCGGACCGGCGGCATGGACCGGTTTCCTGCACCTGGCGAAGGCCATCGGCCCCGTCGGCTGACCAACGCAGCACCAACTGCCCCCGGCGTCCTGGACATCACGGAACCGGGGGCCATTCGTGTGTCCAGGATGAGGTCCGCTCACCCCCGTGGTGCTTATAATGTGGGAAACTCGTCTCACTTATTGGGAGAGCGCGATGAGCGTGACGGACGTCTTCGACGCCGTGGCCGGCACGTACGACGAGGCGCGCAGGCGGCTGGTGCCGTGCTTCGACAGCTTCTACGGCACCGCCGTCCAGGTGGCCGCGCCGCCGTTGCGGGCCGCGCTCGCCGCCGGGCGTACCCCGCAGGTTCTGGACCTGGGCGCGGGCACCGGCCTGCTCTCGTTGCTGCTCGCCGCGGCGGTGCCCGGAGTCCGGCTGACCCTGGTGGACGGAGCGCCGGCGATGCTCGCCCGCGCCACCGACCAGTTGGACGCGCGGTCCGTGCCACACCGAACGGTCCACGCCGATCTGGCCGACGAACTGCCGCCGGGCCGGTACGACGCGGTGGTCAGCGCGCTGGCGATCCACCACCTGGACGACGCCGGCAAGCGCGTGCTCTACCGGCGGGCCGCCGCCGCGTTGGCACCGGGTGGGGTGTTCGTCAACGCCGAGCAGGTGGCCGGCCCGACGCCGGAACTGGACCGGCGCTACGACGAGGTGTGGATGAAACGGATCACCGAGCTGGGTGCGTCCCCCGACGAGATCGCTGCTTCCCGGGAGCGGATGCGCCACGACCGCCCGGCGACAGTGGCCGACCAGTGTCGGTGGCTCGCCGAGGCGGGCCTGGTCGACGTCGACTGCTACTTCAAGGAGTGGCGCTTCGCGGTGTTCGGCGGCCGGGCCGGGTGAGCCCGGCGGAATGTGCGTTTCGCCGCCCGGGGACGAGCCGGTAAGCGCGGGGATGACTGTCGGTCATACCTCTGGGTAATCTGCTCGGCATGACTGCCAAGGTGACTCTCTCGTTCACGGACGAGACCATCGAGGAGGCGCGGCGGTTCGCCAAGCGCGAAGGGCTGTCGCTCTCCGCATGGATGGACCAGGCCGCCCGGGAGAAGGCGCTGCGCGAGGTCTTCACCGCGCACGCCGCCGCCGTGGGCCGCGCCAGCCTGGATCTGGAGTCTGCCGCGCTCGCCGACGCCCGCGAGGTGGGCATGGTCAACGACCTGTTCTCCGGCGGACGGCCGCGTGCTGCGTAGGGGTGAGATCTGGCGCATCGAAGGTGCCCGGGAACGCCTCGGCCTCGTGATCAGCTCGGACGTCTACAACTCCACCGACGTGCCCATCGTGATCGTGGTCGAGGTGGTCGAGGAATCACTCCTGCGGGACTCGCCGCTCGCCGTGTCGATGGGCCGGTACGTGGTGATGCCCGACCGGATCTCCTCGCCCATGAAGAAGTGGTTCACCGCGTGCGTGGACGTCGCCGACACCGACACCATGCTTCGGGTCGGTCGGGCGCTGCGCATCCTCCAACAGCTCTGATCGGAAGGGCAGCCCTGCGCACGCCGCCCCCGGTGGCGTGCTCACCATCGCCGCCGGCCCGTGGTGCGATCCCCGTTTCCGGCCCGACCCGCGACGGGCACTGCCAGGTAACCGGCCGTTCCTAGCGTTTCTGCTCGTCACACCGACGAGGAGGAGCCGCCGTGAGCACGCTCACCAGCACCGTAGTCACCGCCGAGCCGCCCGCCGTCACCGGTCGTCGGCAGCCGCTGCACGACTGGCGCCCCGAGGACCCGGACTTCTGGCAGGCCACCGGCGCGCCGATCGCCCGACGCAACCTCTGGGTCTCCATCTTCGCGGAGCACGTCGGCTTCTCGGTGTGGAGTCTCTGGTCGGTCACCGTGCTCTTCCTCGGCCCCGCGTACGGCATCGATCCGGCCGGGAAATTCCTGCTCACCGCGGTGCCGGCCGCCCTGGGCGCGGTGCTGCGACTGCCGTACACGCTGGCGGTGGCCCGCTTCGGCGGACGACGCTGGACGATCATCAGCGCACTGCTGTTGCTGGTGCCCGCGGTCCCGATGACGGTGCTGCTGGAACCCGGCGTGTCCTACAGCACCCTGATGGTGCTCGCCTGCCTCACCGGGGTCGGCGGGGGCAACTTCGCCTCCTCGATGGCGAACATCAACCTGTTCTACCCACAGCGGCTCAAGGGACGGGCGCTCGGGCTCAACGCCGGTGGCGGCAACCTGGGCGTACCCGCCGTGCAGCTCGTCGGCCTGGCCGTCCTCGCCACCGCTGGTGCCGCGTACCCCCGGTTGGTGCCGGCGGTCTACCTGCCGCTGATCGTGCTGGCCGCGCTGGCGGCGGCCCGCTGGTTGGACACCGTGCCCGGGGCGCGCAACGAGCCGGGCGCGTTGCGGGAGGCGGCCCGCGACCCGCACACGTGGGTGATGTCGCTGCTCTACATCGGCACCTTCGGCTCGTTCATCGGCTTCGGTTTCGCCTTCGGGCAGGTGCTCCAGCTCCAGTTCGCCGAGCGGTTCCCGACCCCGGTCGACGCCGCCTGGCTGACGTTCCTGGGCCCGCTGGTCGGCTCGCTGATCCGGCCGCTGGGTGGGCACCTCGCCGACCGGTTGGGCGGGGCACGGGTGACCTTCTGGAACTTCGTGGCGATGGCGGCCGGCGCGAGCACAGTGCTGTACGCGGCCCGGGAGCGTTCGTTCGGGCTCTACCTCGCGGGGTTCCTCGCCCTCTTCGTCTTCTCCGGCGTCGGCAACGGCTCCACGTACAAGATGATTCCGGCGATCTTCCGGGCCCGGTCGGCGGACGCGGTGGCCACGGGGCAGCGTGATCCGGAGGCCGCCGCGCGGTGGGCGCGGCGGATGACCGGCGCGTTGATCGGCATCGCGGGTGCGATCGGCGCCTTCGGCGGGGTGCTGGTCAACATCGCGTTCCGCCAGTCGTTCCTCAGCTCGGGCAATGCCGACGCCGCCTACCTGGCCTTCATCGGCTGGTACGCGTTGTGCTTCGCGGTCACCTGGGTGGTCTACCGCCGTCCGAGGGCCGGTCGACTCACCAACGTGTGAGCTGAGACACCCTCGGCGCGTCGCCGCGCGGGACCGCACCCCCGTTTTGACCTGCGGACCGGGCGCCGGGTATCGTTGCCTGCTGTTGTACGACATCCAGAGGCGTGCCCCTTCAGGTACGCTTGGTCGTTCGTGCGCGCTGGTCCGGCCTGCTAGATCTGGTCACCTCGGCGCGCGACCCCAGACCGACGACGAGACAAGGTAGACCTGTGCGTACGTACAGCCCGAAGCCGGGTGAGATCGAGCGTCAGTGGCACGTCATCGACGCCTCTGATGTCGTGCTGGGCCGCCTGGCCACCCACGCCGCCACGTTGCTGCGTGGTAAGCACAAGCCGACTTTCGCGCCGCACGTCGACACGGGCGACTTTGTCGTCATCGTGAACGCGGGCAAGGTTGCGTTGACCGGCAACAAGCGCCAGACCAAGGTCGCTTACCGCCACTCCGGTTACCCGGGTGGTCTGAAGCAGATCGGCTACGACGAGCTGCTGACCAAGCGTCCCGAGCGGGCCATCGAGCTGGCTGTGAAGGGGATGCTCCCGCACAACAAGCTCGGCCGTCAGCTGATCAAGAAGCTGAAGGTCTACGCCGGTGCCGAGCACCCGCACCTCGCGCAGCAGCCGGTGCCGTTCGAGATCAAGCAGATCGCGCAGTGAGCGCGGGCGAAGGAAGCAGCATGACCGACATCATCGAGACCGAGGTCGCCCCGGAAGCCCCCGAGGCCACCGAGGCGCCGGCGCCCGTCGCCCGCGCGCCTCGTGGTGACCGGCCGATCCAGACCGTGGGCCGCCGCAAGGAGGCCATCGTCCGGGTCCGCATCGTCCCGGGCACCGGCAAGATCACCTGCAACGGCCAGGACCTCGAGGCCTACTTCCCGAGCAAGGTGCACCAGCAGCTCATCAAGGACCCGCTGGTCACCGCCGAGAAGCTCGAGCAGTTCGACGTGATCGCCAACCTGCGTGGCGGCGGCACCACCGGCCAGGCCGGTGCGCTCCGGCTGGGCATCGCCCGCGCGTTGATCATCAACGAGCCGGACGACCGCCCGGCCCTCAAGAAGGCCGGCTTCCTCACCCGTGACGCCCGGGTCAAGGAGAGCAAGAAGTACGGCCTCAAGAAGGCCCGTAAGGCTCCCCAGTACTCGAAGCGCTGATCTTTCCCAGCGCGTTGTACTTCTGACGGACGGCCGGTCCGCCTCCCCCTCGTCGGGGGGAGGTGGGTCGGCCGTTCCGCTTTCTCCTCACTGGCAGTGCACTTTCGGAGGTTGGCGGGTATGGGTCGGTTGTTCGGCACGGACGGCGTACGCGGGCGGGCGAACGCGGATCTCACCCCGGAATTGGCGCTGGCGCTCGCGGTGGCCGCCGCGCACACACTCGCCGAGACGGACCGCAGCCATCCGCCGCTCGCCGTCGTCGGTCGCGACACCCGCGCCAGCGGCGAGATGCTGGAGGCCGCCGTGGTCGCCGGGCTGACCAGCGCCGGTGCCAACGTTGTGCGGGTCGGCGTGCTGCCCACCCCGGCGGTGGCGTTCCTCACCGCCGAGGCCAAGGCCGACCTGGGTGTGATGCTTTCCGCGTCGCACAACCCGATGCCGGACAACGGCATCAAGCTCTTCGCCGCCGGCGGGCACAAGTTGCCCGACGAGATCGAGCTGCAGATCGAGGCGGCCGTCGAGACGAACGCCACCACCGCCTGGGACCGGCCGATCGGTGCCGGCGTCGGCCGTGTGCACGACCTGCTCGACGGTGCCGACCACTACGTCCAGCACCTGGTGGGCACCGTTCCGCACCGGCTGGAGGGGATCAAGGTCGTGGTCGACTGCGCCAACGGCGCAGCCGCCGAGGTCGCCCCCGTCGCCTACCGGGAGGCCGGCGCGGAGGTCATCGCCATCCACGCGGAGCCCGACGGGCTGAACATCAATGACGACTGTGGCTCCAACCACATCGAGGCGCTGCGCGCCGCCGTGGTCGAGCACGGCGCTCACCTGGGCATCGCCCACGACGGCGACGCCGACCGCTGCCTGGCGGTCACCGCCGACGGCGACGAGGTGGACGGCGACCAGGTCATGGCGATCCTCGCGCTGGCCATGCGGGACGCCGGCACGCTCACCCAGGACACCCTGGTGGCCACCGTGATGAGCAACCTCGGGCTGCGGCTCGCGATGTCCGCGCAGGGCATCCGCCTGATCGAGACCAAGGTCGGTGACCGGTACGTGCTGGAGGAGCTGCGCGCCTCCGGGCTGGCGCTCGGCGGTGAGCAGAGCGGCCACATCGTGATGCCCGCGCACGCCACCACCGGCGACGGGGTGCTGACCGGTCTGCACCTGATGGCTCGGATGGCGGCCACCGGCCAGTCCCTCGCCGAGTTGGCCTCGGTGGTCACCAAGCTGCCCCAGGTGCTGATCAACGTGCCGGTCGGCGACCGGACCGTCGGCGCCGCCGCACCCGCGGTACGCGCCGAGGTCGAGCGGGCCGAGGCGGAGCTGGGGGAGACCGGCCGGGTGCTGCTGCGCCCGTCGGGCACCGAACTGCTGGTCCGGGTGATGGTCGAAGCGGCCACCGAGGCGACCGCCCGTGAGGTCGCCGAGCGGATCGCCGAGCTGGTCCGCACCGCGAGCCCGGTCGCCTAGCCCGGACGGACGCTGTGGAGCTGAACCGTCTACGGCATCAGCTCCACAGCCCTGGCCGGCCCCGTCTGATCAGCGAGTCAGGGCGTGCAGCCGGCTGACCGCCTCGGTCAGCACCTCCGGGCGCTTGCAGAAGGCGAACCTGACCAGCCGCCGGCCCGCGTCGACGTCGTCGTAGAAGACCTGGGTGGGCACCGCCACCACACCGCAGCGCTCCGGCAACGAGCGGCAGAACTCCACCCCGTCCCGGCCGCCGAGGGCGGTGATGTCGGCGGTGACGAAGTACGTCCCCTCCGAGTCGAGCACCTCGAAACCGGCGTCGGTCAGACCACCGACGAGCTGGTCCCGCCGCTGCTGGAGACCGTCCCGGAAGCCGGTGTAGTAGGCGTCCGGCAGGGCCAGCGCCACTGCCACCGCCGGTTGCAGCGGCGCGGCGTTGACATAGGTGAGGAACTGCTTCACCCGGAGCAGCGCCGAGACCAGCGCCGCCGGGCCGCTCGCCCAGCCGACCTTCCACCCCGTGCAGGAGAACGTCTTGCCGGCCGACGAGATGCGCAGCGTTCGCTCCCGCATCCCGGGCAGGCTGGCCAGCGGCACGTGCGGGCTCGACGCGTCGGTGAAGACCAGGTGCTCGTACACCTCGTCGGTGACCGCGTACGCGCCGAACTCCTGACACAACTCGGCGACCTGCGCCAACTCAGCCGGGGTGAAGACCTTGCCGGTCGGGTTGTGCGGCGAGTTCAGCAGCACCAGCCGGGTGCGCGGGCCGAACGCCGCACGCAGCGCCTCCGAGTCGAAGGCGTACCGGCCGTCGGCCGAGGGGCGCAACGTCACCGGCCGGCGGACCGCGCCGGCCAACGCGATCGAGGCGGCGTACGAGTCGTAGTACGGCTCGAAGCACACCACCTCGTCGCCCGGTTCGCAGAGCGCGAGGATGCTCGCCGCGACCGCCTCGGTCGCACCCGCCGTGATCACGATCTCGCTGTCCGGGTCGTACGCCAGGTCGTAGAACCGCCGCTGATGCGCCGCTACGGCCGCGCGCAGGGCGGGGATCCCCGGGCCGGGCGGGTACTGGTTCTGCCCGTTGCGCAGCGCCTCGGCGGCGGCGGCCAGCATCTCCGGCGGGCCGTCGGTGTCGGGAAACCCCTGGCCGAGGTTGACCGCGCCGGTGCGTACGGCGAGGGCGGACATCTCGGCGAAGATCGTCGTGCCGAACGGCCGCATCCGGGCCACCAGCGGGTCGACATCGGTGCTCGTCGTCACCTGCGCCAGCCTACGGCCATACCCGGCTCGGACCCCAGCCTCACTCGGGCGTGCAACTGGTCGCCCAGTACCCGCGGATCTTCTTGACGACCGGCTTGCCGGCACCGGTGACCGTGACGGTGCAGTCGAGTGGTCTCTCACCCTCGTCGTCGGCCCATCTGGCCTCCACCATCACCCTGGTCTTGCCGTTGGTGCGGATGGTGGTGCTCCAGGGCAGTTTCTGGCCGTCGACGTGGATGAGATCGCTCTCGGCGTCGAAGTACGCCAGGTCGACGACACCCGACCCGCTGAGCTGGTAGACCACCGTCACGGGTGCCGGTCCTGAGGTCGGTCGGGTGACCGGCTTCTTGCTGGGGGTGGGGGACGTGGTGGGCGGCTGCGGGGCGGTGGGTCGCTCCGGAATGATCGGCCCGGTGGTGGGCTCCGTCCAGCCGTCGTCGTCGGGGACGACCCACGGCTCCTCGGCGACCGGGTCCGGGTCTGTCTGATCGAGCCACAGGCCAGCCACGCAGAGACAGCCACACACCAGCAGGACGAGTGCCACGACGGCCGCGACGACGATCCCGACGATCCGCCCGCTGCTCGTGGTCGTCTTGCTGGGGCCCTGCGGATGCCCGGGGTAGGCGTAGGGCGGCGGATAACCGGGCGGCGGCCAGCCGGTGCCGGGGGGCGGATAGCCGGGGGGCGGATAGCCGGGCGGCGGATAGCCGGTGCCGGGCGGCGGCCAGCCAGCGATGTGCGGCTGCCCGTCGGGCATCGGCCACCCCGCCGACGGTGGCGATCCGGCCGACGGCGGGCCTGCGGGGTCGGGCGACCACGGGGGTGTCTGCGGGTCGGGCGACCACGGCGTCGCGGACGGTTGTGGCGTCCACTGGGCGGCGGGCGGCGACGGCGTCCACGGCGCGGCCGGCGGGGGTGGCTCCCAGGGGGCCTGCGGGGCCCACGGCTGCCCCGGCGCCAGCGGGTCGGGGGCCGGAGACGAAGCCGTGGACGGCGGCGCCGTCGGGTCCGGCGGAAGTGCCTGGGAAGCCGGGTCCGGAGCGGACGAGGGGGTCGGGTCGGGCGGCGGCGCGTCGGACATGGCTGCTCCGGGCGGGAGTGGGTATGGGACGAACGGGCCGTGGACGGGAGCGCCAAACCCGCCGAGAGACTTCCGCACCCGCAGGCGTGTCGCAACCCCGCCCTGCGGAGCGGGGCGCGAGGGGCCTGTGACGCTCGTCCCGTTGCGGCCGCGTAGGCACTGATCGCTCAGATTACGTGATTGATAACCCGACTTTCGAGCACCCAACGTGAGTGAAACTGGGTTAGGCTGCGGGCCATGTGTGGAATCGTGGGATACGCGGGCGCGCGCCCCGCACTCGGCATCGTCCTCGACGGGCTGCGGCGGCTGGAATACCGTGGCTACGACTCGGCAGGCGTCGCGATCGTCTGTGACGATCAGCTGCTGACCGAGAAGAAGGCCGGCAAGCTGGCCAACCTGGAGAAGGTGCTGTCCGAGCGGGCCGCCGACGACCCGACCTCCTGCGCGGCCAGCCCGATCGGCATCGGTGACGGCACCACCGGCATCGGGCACACCCGGTGGGCCACCCACGGCGGCCCGACCGACCGCAACGCCCACCCACACGTCGCCCCCGACGGGCGGGTCGCGGTGATCCACAACGGCATCATCGAGAACTTCGCCAAGCTCCGCGCCGAGCTGGAGGCCGACGGCGTCCAGTTCACCAGCGACACCGACACCGAGTGCGCCGCGCACCTGCTCGCCGCCGCGCTGGCCGACCTGCGCGCCGCCGGCCAGCCGGACAGCCCGCAACTGCTCGCCGCCGGCATGCGCGTGGTCTGCCAGCGACTGGAGGGCGCGTTCACACTGCTCGCCGTGGACGCCTCCGTGCCCGGTGCGGTCGTCGGCGCCCGGCGCAACTCGCCGCTGGTGGTCGGCCGGGGCGACGGGGAAAACTACCTGGCCAGCGACGTGGCCGCGTTCATCGAGCACACCCGGGAAGCGGTCGAGCTGGGCCAGGACCAGATCGTGCTGATCACCGGTGACAGCATCGAGATCACCGACTTCGAGGGCCAGCCCGCCGCCGGCCAGGACTTCCACATCGACTGGGACTCCTCGGCCGCGGAGAAGGGCGGCTACGACTGGTTCATGCTCAAGGAGATCGAGGAGCAGCCGCAGGCCATCGCCGACACGCTGCTGGGCCGGCTCACCGAGAGCGGTGAGATCGCCCTCGACGAGGTCCGCCTCAGCGACCAGGATCTGCGCGACGTCGACAAGATCTTCATCGTGGCCTGCGGCACCGCGTACCACGCCGGCATGGTCGCCAAGTACGCCATCGAGCACTGGACCCGGATCCCGTGCGAGGTGGAGCTGGCCAGCGAGTTCCGCTACCGCGACCCGGTGCTCGACCGGTCCACGCTCATCGTGGTCATCTCGCAGTCCGGCGAGACCATGGACACCCTGATGGCGCTGCGCCACGCCAAGGAGCAGAAGGCCCGGGTGCTGGCGATCTGCAACACCAACGGCTCGACCATCCCCCGCGAGTCCGACGCTGTCCTCTACACCCACGGTGGGCCGGAGATCGCCGTCGCCTCCACCAAGGCGTTCCTCACCCAGGTCGTCGCCTGCTATCTCATCGGCCTGCACCTGGCCCAGGTGCGCGGCATCAAGTTCGCCGACGAGGTGGGCGCGGTGGTCGCGCAGCTGCAGGAGATCCCCGGCAAGCTGCGTGAGCTGCTCGACCGGATCGAGCCCGTCCGCGAACTGGCCCGGGAGCTGAAGTCCGAGCCGACGGTGCTGTTCATCGGCCGGCACGTCGGCTACCCGGTGGCCCTGGAGGGCGCGCTGAAGCTCAAGGAATTGGCGTACATGCACGCCGAGGGCTTCGCCGCCGGTGAGCTGAAGCACGGCCCGATCGCCCTGATCGACAAGGGCACCCCGGTCATCTGCGTGGTGCCCTCGCCGGTGGGCCGGGGCATGCTGCACGACAAGGTCGTCTCCAACATCCAGGAGGTACGGGCGCGGGGCGCGCGGACCATCGTGATCGCGGAGGAGGGTGACGAGGCGGTCGTCCGGTACGCCGACCACCTGATCTACGTGCCGCGTACGCCCACCCTGCTGGCTCCGCTCGTCACCACTGTCCCGTTGCAGGTGCTCGCCGCCGAGATCGCCGCCGCCCGGGGACACGACGTGGACCAGCCCCGCAACCTGGCCAAGTCGGTCACCGTCGAGTAGGCACCCCGCACCTCCGGAACCCCGGTCGCCGCGCCCCGCGGCGGCCGGGGTTTCGTCGTCACCGGCCCAGCACGACACGGGCCATCCCGTCCAGCGCCGGGTTTCCCGCCTCCCAGTAGCCGGTGTGCCCGCCGCGGCCGCTGGGGAGCACCCGCCCGCCGAAGCCGGGATCGGCCGGGTCGTGACCGAACCACAGCTCGTGCCCCGTCCGGCCGGGCCAGCCCAGCACGGCGGCGAGTGGTGCCGCGCCGAACAGAGCCCGCCGGCCCAGCTCGTCGGGTGACCGGGCCGCCCGGATCACGTCGTCGGGGGCGCTGCTCGCCCAGACCTCGCCGGGCGGCACACCCAGCTCGGTGGCGTGCGACGCGCCGACACCGGGGGAGCCGACGAAGACCAGCGCGTCGGCGGCCAGGCCGTGCTCCCGGGCGGCAACACCCACCACCAGCGACCCGTAGCTGTGCCCGAGCACCGTCTGCCGGGCCGGCGGCCCGTCGTGGCTGACACGCAGCCCCTCCTGGAAGCGGTGCAACGCCGGGCCGGCGTCCCGGGCCTGACCCGCCGAGGCGGCCTCGGTCAGCAGATCCGGAGCGTCGTAGTCCAACCAGAGCACCGCCGCGCTGCGCTCATCCGGGGCGAGCGCGGCGCACCGCTCCAGCACTCGGGCCGCCCTGCCCAGCTCGCCGGAGGCGTCGTCCAGGCCGGCCGTCATCCCCGGCACGTAGGTCAGCACCCGGTCGGCGTGGTCCGGGTCGCCGAGCGCCACCACCGCCCGGCCCTCACCCGCCGGATCCAACCCGAGCAGGTACGCCCGCGGCGCCTCGCCGGCCGTCAGCCGGCCGACCAGCGCGTCCAGACCGGCCAACCGCCCGGCCACCCCGCGCAACCGGATCAACTGGAGCGGCCCCGGCGGCACCTGGGACAGCAGCCGTCGCCGCTCGACCAGCAACTCCGTACGCCAGGCGTCGAGCCGTAACCGGTTGGCCTGGTCCCGGGCGGCCACCGGCAGCCCGTCCAACCGGCCCACCAGGGCCGGCTCGCGAACGATCAGCCACCGTCGCTGCGCCGGCGTCAACCCGGCCCACCAGGCGCCGACCAGCGTGGGCGCGGCACCGAGGGCCGGTCGGCCCGGCGGGGGCGGGGACGCCCAACCGGTGCCGGCGGCCCTGGCCAGCTCATCCAACCGGTCCGCGGCGACCCGGTCCGCAGCGGCTGCCCCGTCGAGCGCGGCCCGCAGGGCCGCGGCCACTCCAGCCGCGGCGACCCCGGCCCGCTCGGTAGGTCGATACCGGGCCGGATCGACCCGCACCGCACCCGAGCGGTCCACCAGCAGGCCCGCCGCATCGGCCTGGGCGACCGCCTGGGAGAGCCGCGCCTTCGCCACCGCCAGCCCACCGGACAACTCCGCCAGCACCTGGTCGACCTCGATCAGCGCTGGTGCGACCGAGGCCAGCGCGTCACGCAGGCCGTTGAGGCGAGTGTCCGCCGCCGTGGCTGCCGTCCCCGACCAACCGTCCCGCAACCGCCCGGTGGCCGCCCGCAGCTCGCCGAGGCGCCGATCGAGTGGCCTCGCCAACCCCGCCCACGCCACCCCGGCGGCCCTCCACGCACCAGGATCGACAGCCCACAGCTGTCGGTAACCGACGCTGCTCACCGAGGTAGGGAGGCGAACCGGCCGGCGGCCCGGTCGTCCACCGTCTCGTACGCGTCGGCCGACGCCCGGACGCCGCCGGAGGTCGCCGCGACCCGGTCACCCAGCCGGCAGAACCAGGCGTGCACGGCCGCCTCCAACCCGGCCAGTGCCGCGCCGGCTCGCCATTCGGGCGCCGCCACCACCAGGCCGGGCAACCCCGCGAGGCCCAACGCCAACCGGTGCGCCTCGTCGTCGAGCAGGCCGGCGACCGCCCGCAACTCCTCCGGCTGAACGGCGAACGGCTCGTCGGTCATGACCACACCCCCGTGGACGATCGGCATCGACGCGCTCACGCTAGGCACGTGCCGGAGCCCGCGCGGTGCCCTGTGGACAGCCGACGTCGAGGCGTACCCCGGGGTGTCCACAGGCGTTGCCCAGCGCGAGCCCGACGGCTAATCTGCGGCCTCGACCGCCGGTAGGGTGGTGTGGTGATCGTCGCTGTCGGCATCGACGTGGTCCTGGTCGACCGGTTCGCCCGGGCCCTGGCACGGACGCCGCTGCTCGCCGACCGGCTCTTCACCGAGGCCGAGCGGCACACCCGCTCCGGCAGCCCGCGCTCGCCCGAGTCGCTCGCCGCCCGGTTCGCCGCCAAGGAGGCGGTGGCCAAGGCGCTCGGCGCCCCGGCCGGCCTCAACTGGCACGACTGCGAGATCGTGCCCGACCCGGCTGGCCGCCCCTGGCTGGCCGTCTCCGGCACTGTCGCGGCGGTGGCCGACGCGCGCGGGGTCAACCACTGGCATCTCTCGTTGTCGCACGACGGCGGGATCGCGTCGGCGATGGTGGTCGCGGAACGATGACGTCGGCCGGGAGGGCCGGTCAGGTCCGCCCGCTAACTGAATGGGACACGGTGGCATGAGAGCGGTGTGGCGGGTGGCCGACGTACGGGCGGCCGAGGCGGGGTTGATGGGCACGCTGCCGGAGGGGACGCTGATGCAGCGGGCCGCCGCCGGCCTGGCCCGCCGGGCCGCGCTCCTGCTCGCCGAGCGGGGCGGAGTCTACGGAGGCCGGGTGCTGCTGCTGGTCGGCTCCGGTGACAACGGCGGCGACGCGCTGTACGCGGGGGAGCGGTTGGCCCGGCGAGGTGTCCACGTGTCCGCCCTGCTGCTCACCCCCGGGCGGGCGCACGCCGCCGGCCTGGCCGCGTTGCGAGCCGCTGGCGGCCGGCTGGTCCAGGCCCCGGCCGGCCCGGTCGACCTGGTCCTCGACGGCATCGTCGGCATCGGTGGCACCGGTGGGCTACGGGCGAACGCGGACGAGGTGGTCCAGCGCCTCGGCGAGCTGCGCGGACGCGACGGGGGACGGGCCACGGTGCTGGCGGTCGACGTGCCCAGCGGGGTCGCGGTCGACACCGGCCACGTGCCGCTGTCCGCGTCCGGCCGGCCCACAGCGGTCCGCGCCGACGTGACGGTGGCCTTCGGCGCGCTGAAGCCCGCCCTGGTGGTCGGCCCGGCCGCCGCGCTGGCCGGGCAGGTCGAGCTGGTCGACATCGGGCTGCGGCCGTGGCTGCGCGGCACCCCGGCGCTGCGGGTCACCGAATGGTCCGACCTGGTCGACTGGTGGCCTCAGCTGGGCGCGGCGTCGGAGAAGTACACCCGGGGCGTGGTGGGGGTGTCGACCGGTTCGGCGACCTACCCCGGTGCGGCGGTGCTCTCCGTGGGCGGCGCCCTGGCCGGGCCTACCGGCCTGGTCCGCTACGCCGGCAGCGCCCGAGCCGAGGTGCTGCACCAGCACCCTTCGGTGATCGCCAGCGGGCGGGTCGCCGACGCGGGCCGGGTGCAGGCCTGGGTCTGCGGCTCCGGGTTGGGCACCGGCACCGACGCGGCGGCCGAGCTGCGCGCCGTACTGGCCGCCCCGGTGCCGGTGGTGCTCGACGCCGACGCTCTGACCCTGCTGGTGGACGGCTCGCTCGCCGACCGGCTGCGGGGTCGGGACGCGCCCATCGTGGTCACCCCGCACGACCGCGAGTTCACCCGTCTCTGCGGGGAGGAGCCGGGCGCCGACCGGGTCGGCGCCGCGCTGCGGCTGGCCGCCTGGATGAACGCGGTGGTGCTGCTCAAGGGCGATCGCACGGTGATCGGCACGCCGGACGGTCGGGCGTACGTCAACCCGACCGGCACCCCGGCGCTGGCCACCGGCGGCACCGGCGACGTGTTGGCCGGGCTGCTCGGCTCGCTGCTGGCGGCCGGGGTACCCGCCGATCGGGCCGCCGCCTCGGCCGCGTACCTGCATGGGCTCGCCGGGCGGGAGGCGGCCCGGGGTGGTCCGGTGACCGCGCCCGACGTGGCGACCGCGCTGCGTCCGGTGCTGGCCCGGCTGGGCTGAACGGGGCGGTTCCGGGCGCGCTGACCGGATCGCCGCCTCGGGACGTGCGTCGCCGCCCGCGGTGATCACGGCGGAAAGTAGGCTGGGTGCATGTGGCAGGCCGAGGTACGCGTCGATCTTGACGCCATCCGCGAGAACGTGAGCAGGCTCCGATCCGGCACCACCGCCGAGCTAATGGCAGTGGTCAAGGCCGACGGGTACGGCCACGGCATGCTTCCGGCCGCCCGCGCGGCGCTCGACGCCGGCGCTGACTGGCTCGGTGTCTGCACCCTCGACGAGGCCCTCACCCTGCGGCGGGCCGGGGTGACAGTGCCGGTGCTGGCCTGGCTGCTCGCCCCCGGGTTGCCGCTGCACGAGGGGGTCAGTGCCGGGGTGGACCTGGGCGCGGCCAGCCTGACGCAACTGGACGAGATGATCGAGGCGAGTCGCCTCGCCGGGCGTCCCGCCCGCCTGCACCTCAAGATCGATACGGGGCTGTCCCGGGGCGGTGCGACAGTCGCCGACTGGCCCGCGCTGCTGGACGCCGCGGCGAAGGCGCAGGCAGACGGCCTGGTCGAGGTGGTCGGCGTGTGGAGCCACTTCGTGTACGCGGACTCGCCCGGCCACCCCACCACCGACCGCCAACTGGCCGTCTTCCACGAAGCGCTGGCCATGGTCGAGCGGGCCGGGCTGCGACCGCGCTGGCGGCACCTCGCCAACTCGGCCGCCACCCTCACCCGCCCGGACACCCACTTCGACCTGGTCCGGCCCGGCCTGGCCATCTACGGCCTGTCACCGGTGGCCGGCGAGACGTACGGGTTGCGGCCGGCGATGACCGCCCGCGCCCGGGTGATGCTCACCAAGCGGGTGCCCGCCGGCACCGGTATCTCCTACGGGCACGCCTACACCACGCAGGCCGACGCGAACCTGGCCGTGGTGCCGCTCGGGTACGCCGACGGGGTTCCCCGACACGCGTCCAACACCGGCCCGGTCCAGCTCGGCGGCGTACGCCGGACGATATCGGGCCGGGTCTGCATGGACCAGTTCGTGCTCGACTGCGGGGACGACCCGGTGGCCGACGGCGACGTGGCGACGCTCTTCGGCAGCGGCGTCGACGGCGAACCGACGGCGGACGACTGGGCCGAGGCGGTCGGCACGATCAACTACGAGATCGTGACGCGGTTCGGCGGCACGCGGGTGCCCCGGGTCTACGACGGCGAGAAGCCATGAGTAATCGCATTCCGCGTCCGCGGACGGCTGCGGGCCGGGTAGCGGGGATCGTCGGCGCGGCGGTCGGGGTGGCCGCGGCAGGTCTGGCGGCTGGCGTCGCGACCGAGCGGACCCTGGTCCGTCGGCTCAAGGCCGATCCGGCCGACCGCTACGCGCACGAGACGTTCGACAAGCAGCGGTACGACGAGGCGTTCCGCCTGGAGCTGCCGGACGGCACCGACATCCACGTCGAGGTGGTCGAGCCCACCCGGCCGGTGCCGGGGCACCCGACTGTGGTGCTGGTGCACGGTTTCTGCCTGGACATGGGGACGTTCCACTTCCAGCGCCAGATGCTCGCCGCCCGCGGTGACTACCGGATCGTGGCGTACGACCAGCCCGGTCACGGCCGGTCCGGCCGGCTGGAGACCGGGGAGTACGACCTCGCCGTGCTCGGCCGAACGCTGCGTCAGGTGATCGACCGAACCGCCCCGGACGGGCCGCTGGTGCTGGTCGGCCACTCGATGGGCGGCATGACGATCATGGCGTTCGCCGAGTTGTTCGGAGAGCTGTTCGGTGACCGGGTGGTGGGCACCGTTCTGATGGCCACGTCGGGCGGGCTCATCGCGGAGACCAAGCTGGTCGCGCCCGCGCTGCTCGGCCGGGTCGGCGGTCCGATGCTCTACATGGTCAGCAACGCCACCCGGTACGGCGGGCCGGTGATCGACAAGGCCCGCAAGTCGACGTCGAACGTGGCCTGGTTACTGACCCGCAAGTACGGCTTCGGCACCCGCAAGCCCAGCCCGTCGCTGGTGTCCTACGTGGAGACGATGAACTCCCGGACGTCGGCCGACACGGTGACCCGCTACCTGCGGACCCTGGCCACCCACTCGCGCTTCCCGGCGCTGGCGGCGCTGGCGGCGACTCCGGTGCTCGTGGTGGTCGGCGACAAGGACATGATCACGCCGGTGACCCACTCCGAGGAGATCGTCCGCCGGTTGCCGCACGCCGAGTTCGTGAAGATCAAGGACAGCGGTCACGTGGTGATGTTGGAGCACGCGGACGAGGTCAACGCCGCCCTGGCGCGGTTCCTGGAGTCATTGCAGAGCGTGGAGGAACGGTGAGTCACGTCGTCAAGCTGCCGACCGTCGAAGACACTCGGGACTTCGGCCGGCGGCTGGCCGGGCTGCTGCGCGCCGGCGACCTGGTGCTGTTGACCGGCCCGTTGGGTGCCGGCAAGACCGCGCTCACCCAGGGCGTCGGGGCCGGGCTCGGTGTCCTCGGGGACATCACCTCGCCGACCTTCGTGATCGCCCGGGTGCACCGCCCCGATCCGGCCCGGGGCGGCCGGGTGGCGCTCGTGCACGCCGACGCGTACCGGTTGGGTGACGCCACCGACCCGCGCGCCGAGATCGACGACCTGGACCTCGACGCCTCGGTGGACGACTCGGTGACAGTGGTGGAGTGGGGCGAGGGCCTGGTGGAGCAGTTGGTGGACGCGCACCTACGGGTTCGCATCGACCGCCGCGACGACGACACCCGCGTCGTCGAGCTGGACCCGATCGGCGGTGACTGGGCCCGGCGGCTCGCCGACCTGGGCTAGGTCGGTGGCTGTCGTACCCGATGCCTAGAGTGCGGGGGACCGACCCACGCTGTGAGAGGTTCCCGATGCCCGACGACGCCCCCGCCCTGGATCTGCTGGCCCTGCTGCCGGAGCAGTGGCGCACAGTGCTCACCCCGCACCTCGACCCGGCACGCACCGCCGCGCTTGGCGAGTTCGTCGCCCGGGAATACGCGACGCAGACGGTCTTTCCGCCGCAGGAGGATCTGTTCTCGGCATACCGGCTGTGCCCGCCGCAGGGCACCCGGGTGCTCATCCTCGGGCAGGATCCCTACCACCGGGCCGGGCAGGCTCACGGGTTGAGCTTCAGCGTCCGCGACGGTGTGACGGTGCCGCCGTCGTTGCGCAACGTCTTCAAGGAGCTGGGCGAGGACGTGGGCGTCCCCAAGCCGCGCAGCGGCAACCTCGACGGGTGGGCCGCCCAGGGGGTTCTGCTGCTCAACGCGGTGCTGACCGTCCGACAGGCCACCCCGGGCTCGCACGCCAACGCCGGCTGGGAAGAGTTCACCGACGCGACGATCCGGGCACTGGACGCGGCACCGGACCGGGTGGTCTTCCTGCTCTGGGGCGGCTACGCCCGCAAGAAGGCCGCGCTGGTCACCAACCCGCAGCACGTGGTGCTGGAGGCGGGTCACCCCAGCCCGATGAACCCGCGCGGCTTCCTCGGCAGCCGCCCGTTCAGCGCCGCCAACAAGGCACTCGCCGACGCCGGCCTGCCCACCATCGATTGGGAGCGCACCGCCGGCTGAGCCGCTCGTCGACGTTGCACCGCCGGGCCGGCAGTTGACTCAGCTGTCGCTGGCCAACTGCCGGTTGCGGTAGCGGCGTAACAGTCCCGCGGCGCGCGGCTCGCTGAGTTCCAGCTCGACGAGCGGCACCACCTGGTAGATCCTTTCGCCGTGGCGCACCTCGATCGTCTCGGGCAGCTCGTCGCACATCGTGGCCCTGATCTCCCCGTACCGGGTCGACCACCGGTGTTCGCCCGGCTCCTCGGGCTCCAACCACACCCCGCCGAACTCACCCCAGCGGTCGTTCCACCGCTGCCCGTAGTTCGTCTCCAGCCAGCGGGTGAACGGTTTGGAGTCCTGCCAACGCAGGGCGATCTCCAGCGCGTCGACCGGCACCGGCGCGCCCTGTAGCAACGCCGCTGTGCAACCGGTGATCACCTGTGGGAAGTCGGTGAGCCGGTCCAGCAGCCGATCCAGCCCCAACCCGTCGATCCGTTCGGCGATCGGCCGGGCGGCCAAGCCGTCGATCTGGGCGTCGAGGTGCGCGTCCAACGGCTCGACTCCGACGACCAACTGCACGTCCATCGCGGCAAACAGCCGTTCCAGCACCGGGATGGTCGGCGCTCGCTCACCACGTTCGAACCGGGCCACCGCGGCCTGGTCGACCTCGGCCAACGCGGCCAACTGACGTTGGCTCAGGTCGCGCAGCTGTCGTTGCTGCCGCGCGGCAGCACCAAGCAGGGCGACAAGGCGAGTCGATGACATCCCGGCATCGTGGACCACGGGTGAGATGCCCGCGATCCCGCTGCGGCAGGTCGGCGGCTTGCGGCGCGATCCGCGCGCCCTGATACGCCGAGCGCATGACCTGGCGGGCCTCACTTCGATGAGCGTGATGTCTGTGAGTCATCACGATGACTCACAGACATCAGGCTGATTAGCGGGTGTGGTTCCAGCGCTCGTCCCTGGCTAGCCGTTGGGCCGGCGTCCAACGGCGGCGGGGCGGTCCGCGGCGGGGCGGTCCGCGGCGGGGCGGTCCGCGGCGGGGTGGCAGGGGCGGCGCGAGGCGGGGCGGGGTGAGGCGGAGTGGGGCGGTGTGGGGCGACGTGAGACGAAGGGAGAACGCGGGTGGCCGGGGGCAAGGTCGGTACAAGGTCCGGGCGAGAGGGGGTGGGGCGGGCGAGGTCGGGGCGAGGGGCGAAGGGGGGTGGCGGGGCGTGACCGGGAGGGCTGGGCGGGGCGGCTAGGCTGGCTTACCGTGCTCGTACTCGTGGTGGACAGCTCGACCCCCGCGGTCACCGCGGCGCTGGTGGAGATCTCGGCAGACGGCGTGGCGTCGCGGGCGCACCGGTGCACGGTCGATGCTCGCGCGCACGGTGAGCTGCTCGCGCCCCAGGTGGATGCGGTCCTCGCCGACGCTGACGCGCGCCCGCGTGACCTGGCGGCCATCGTCGCCGGGCTCGGCCCGGGTCCGTTCACCGGGCTACGGGTCGGCCTGGTCACCGCCGCGACAATGGGTCAGGTGCTGGGGATCCCCACGTACGGTGTCTGTTCGCTGGACGCCATCGGTTACCCGGCGGCGTCCGGCACGCCGGTCCTGGCCGCCAGCGACGCCCGGCGCAAGGAGCTCTACTGGGCCGTCTACGACGGCGCCGGCGAGCGGATCGTCGGGCCCGAGGTGTCCGCGCCGGCGGTCGCCGCCGCGCGGGCCCGCGAACTGGGCGCGACGATCGCGGTCGGTGACGGGGCGCACCGGTACGCAGACGTCCTGGACCTGCCCGTCCGGGTCGAGCCGCGCTATCCGGACGCGACAGTGCTGGCGTTGCTCGCCGCCGAGCGGATCCGGGCGGGGGCGTCCAGTGAGCGGCTCACTCCGCTCTACCTGCGACGCCCCGACGCGGTGGCGGCGACCGGCCGCAAACCGGTCCTGCCATGACCGCGGTACGGCTCGAACCGTTCCGCTGGTGGCACATCGACGACGTGCTGCCGATCGAGGCGGACCTCTTCGGCGCTGAGAAGTGGTCGCCCGCCATGTTCTGGAGCGAGCTCGCCAACGGGCACCACTACCGGGTCGCCGTCGACGCGGACGGTTCAGTGCTCGGCTACGCCGGGCTCGCCGGCGTTCCGCCGGACGAGGTGTGGGTACAGAACATCGCCGTCCGCCGGGACGCCCAGCGGCGCGGCGTAGGCCGTGCCCTGCTGGAGGAGTTGCTCGCCGAGGCGGTCCGGCGCGACGCCAGCAGCACCCTGCTGGAGGTCGCCGTGGACAATGCTGCAGCTCAGCGGCTCTACGCGACGTACGGTTTCGAGCCGATCGGGGTGCGGCGCGGCTACTACCAACCGAGCAACACAGACGCGCTGGTCATGCGGCGCGACGCCGAGCCGACCGGGAACGGACCACACGACAATGGCTGACGAACCACTGATCCTGGGTATCGAGACCTCCTGCGACGAGACCGGTGTCGGCATCGTGCGGGGGCACACCCTGCTGGCCGACGCGCTCGCCTCCAGCGTCGAGGAACACGCCCGGTTCGGGGGTGTGGTACCGGAGGTGGCCAGCCGGGCGCACCTGGAGGCCATCGTGCCGACCATGGACCGGGCCCTGACCGAGGCGGGCGTCACGCTGGCCGACATCGACGCGATCGCTGTCACCTCGGGGCCAGGGCTGGCCGGTGCGTTGCTGGTTGGCGTCGCTGCCGCCAAGGGGTACGCGGTCGCCGCCGAGAAGCCCATCTACGGCGTCAACCACCTCGCCGCCCACGTCGCGGTGGACACCCTTGAGCACGGCCCACTGCCCGAACCCGCCATCGCGCTCCTGGTGTCCGGCGGCCACTCGTCCCTCCTGCTCGTGGACGACCTGGCCCGGGGTGTCACCCCGCTCGGCGCCACCATCGACGACGCGGCCGGGGAAGCGTTCGACAAGGTCGCCCGGCTGCTCGGGTTGCCGTTCCCGGGAGGTCCGCCCATCGACAGGGAGGCCCGGGCCGGCGATGCCGCCTCGATCGCCTTCCCCCGCGGTCTGACCGCCGCGAAGGATCTCGCCGCCCACCGGTACGACTTCTCGTTCTCGGGCCTGAAGACGGCTGTGGCCCGGTGGGTCGAGGCCCGCCAGCGTGCCGGTGAGCCGGTTCCGGTGGCCGACGTGGCCGCGTCCTTCCAGGAGGCGGTCTGTGACGTCCTGACCAGCAAGGCGCTCGCCGCCTGCCGGGCGCAGGGCATCGAGACCCTGGTCATCGGCGGGGGAGTGGCGGCGAACTCCCGGCTGCGGGCGATGGCCGAGCAGCGAGCCGAGAAGTACGGCATCCGGGTTCGGGTACCCCGGCCGAAGCTGTGCACCGACAACGGCGCGATGGTGGCCGCGCTCGGTTCGCACCTGGTCGCCGCCGGGGTCGCTCCGAGCCGACTGGACCTGCCGGCCGATTCGGCGCTGCCGTTGACCACGGTCAGCGTGTGACGGGGGCGGCGGACATGATCGTGCGGATGTGGGAGGCGCGCGCCGAGGCGTACGGAGTCGCCGACCTGATCACCTGGGTGTGCGACACCGCCCTGCCCGAGTTGGAGCACGACCCGCTCCACGTCTCCAGCGAGGTCTTCTCCTCCACCGACCACCGCGTGGTGGTGATCTCCAAGTGGCGCAGCAGCCCCCGCCCGCTACCGGACCCGCCAGCCCTGCTGGTGGCCCGCGCCCCGCACTCCTGGGACTTCACCCAGGTGGACCGGTAACGCGAGCCACCATCCATCCAGGCAGCTGGCTGACTGGTCAGCTGCGGCGCAACATCCGGTAGGTGGCGATTCCGCCGGTGCCCAGCGCGGCGAGGAAGACCAACCAGACGACGGTGCTGCTGACTCCGACCTGCGGGCCGGAGTTGGCCGAGGCGGCGGCCAGGAGTCCGTCCTCACCCGGGGCGGGCAGCGCGGCCGGCGGCAGCTCCGGCCACCGAACCAGTCCGGTGGACTCCAGCATCTGCATGTGGTGCGTGACGAAGCCGGTGGCGTCCTCGCAGAGCTTGCGGACGGTGGCGTCCCGGGTGCTGGCCCGTACTGCGCTGATCACCGGGAGAATGCTGCCGTGGGCGACCCGGAGGCGGGTCACGAAGATCTGGTCGAACCGGGCGCCGGAGGCGTCCTTCATCTCCGTCAGCCAGCCCTTTTGTTGGGCCGTCGGCTCGCTCGGGATGGTCGCGCCCAGCTTGTTGGCCGCCTCGACCACGAGTTCATCGAGCTTCTGGTGCTCGCCGGCGATGCCGGCGCCGATCTCCCGTACCTTCGCCGACTGTCCCTTCTCGGCGGCCATCTGGCCGGCCGGCATCTCCCACAGCCCGGCCAACCGCACCCCGTTGAGCAGTGTCATGTCGGCGGCGTTGAGCTGTCGCCCGCCGGCGGGGGCGGCGATGGCCGCGCCGGGCAGGACACCGACCCCCGCGATGATCGCGATGAGCAGCATCGCCGCTCGGTGGGTCCGGGTGCCCAGTCGGCGATGGGCGGATCTGAGCGGTGCCATGTCTGTGGTGCCTCCTCGGTCCGGACCGAACGCGTCTGGACCGGGCAGCCGCGCCTTGCCGGTTGCCCGTCCGCCCACTGGTACGGGCTGATCGCGCGATCAGTTCATCGCTGAGCGACCCGGATCCGCGGGTGACAGCGAGCAACTCCAGATCCACGCCGGACAGCGTACGGATCAGCCCACGTCGAGGGGGTCGGCGAGGAGCCGTTCGAAGGCCAGCTCGGCGGCGCCGATCAGGGGCGCGTCCGTACCCAGTTTCGGCGTACGCAGCCGGACGTGCTCCAGGCAGGCGCCGAGCGCGTTGGAGTTGAGCCGGCTGCGGATCTGCGCCGCCGCCGCGAGGTAGAGGTCACGCATGGTGCCGCCGAAGATGACCATCTCGGGGTTGAAGACGTTCACCAGGTTGGCCACCCCGAAGCCGAGCCAGTCGCCGGCCTGGCGGACCGCCGTCTGGGCCCGGGCGTCCCCGCGGTCGGCCGCGTCGAAGACCTCCAACAGCGCGTCGCGGCCCCGGGCGTCGGAGCGTCCGGCGGCACGCAACAGGCCGTGCTCGCCGATCTCGGTCTCCCAGCAGCCTCGGGACCCGCACTCACAGGGTTTGCCGTCGCGGACCACCTTCATGTGGCCGACCTCGCCGCCGTACCCGCCGTGCCCGGTCAGCCGGCGCCCACCGGCGATGATGCCGGCACCCACGCCGACGTCGCCGTACAGGTAGAGAACGTTGTCACAGCCCGCAGCCACACCTCGTGCGTGCTCGGCGAACGCGGCGACGTCGGCCACGTTGCCCACTGTGACCGGTACGTCGATGCCCAACTCGTCGGCGAGGGCAGCGCCGATCGGCTCGTCCACCCAACCGGTGGTGGGGCCGAGTCGGACCAGGCCGTCGTCCCGGCGAACCATGCCGCAGACCGCGACGCCGGCGCCGACGCAGATCGCGTCCGCCGGCACCAGTTGCTGCATCTCCTTGACCGCGCCGGCCAGCAGCGGCGCGGCCTCCGCGGCCAGCAGCCCGCGCGGCCGGTCCAGATCCCGGCGGTCCAGGACCGCGCCACCCAACCCGATCCGGGCGGCGCGCAGCCGGTCCACCTCCACCGAGTACGCGTACGCGTAGACCCGGGTCGACTCGGGCCGGACGACCAGTGACGGTCGTCCGGCCCGGCCGGTTTCCTTCGGAGCGCCTTCGCTGACCAGCCCCACCGCGGACAGGTCGGCGGTGAGCGCGCCGATGGTGCTGCGGTTGAGGCCCAGCGTGGTGGTCAGCTCGGCACGCGTGGTCGCCCCGTTGACGTGCACGTGCCGCAGCAGGGCCCCGAGGTTCTGCCGTCGGACGTCATCCTGGCTCGGTCCTGGGCGCATGCTGGTGCTACCTCCCGCGCGGTCAGCGGGTGCCGGTGGCTGCCGCGCGGCGGCGGGAGAGCGCGTCGACGCTGGCGGCGAGCAGCAGTACGACGCCCGTGACCACGTACTTGACTCCCGCGTCGTACCCCATCAGGCCCATTCCGTTTTCGATGACCGCGACCACCGCGCCGCCGAGTACGGCGTCGAGGACGCGGCCCTTGCCACCGAAGAGGCTGGTGCCACCGATCACCGCTGCGCCGACCGCGTAGAGCAGTACGTTACTGCCCCCGGTGTTCGGGTCGACCGAGTTGGCCCGGCTGGCCGCCACGATGCCACCGATGGCGGCCATCGAGGAGCAGATCACGAAGACCGAGACCCGGATCCGGTCGACGCCGATGCCGGCCCGGCGGGCAGCTTCGCGGTTGCCGCCCACGGCGTAGATGTGCCGGCCGTAGCTGGTGCGTTGGAGCACGAAGGTCCAGATGATCAGCAGCACCGCGATGATCGGCACCACGATCGGTACGCCCTTGAGTGAGCTGATCAGGACGTTGCGGCTGCGCTCCAGGTTGAGCACGTACACCGCGGTGCCGAGGATGACGGCGAGCCCGCCGATCCGCAGCGCCACCACCGCGAGCGGGTCGGTGATCAGGCCGCGGGCCACCCGGGTGCGGTGGCGCAGCAGTTGCACCGCCGCGTAGCCGATGACCGCGAGGACGGTCAGCCCCCAGCCCAGCGTGGGGGCGAGGTTGCGGTTGGCGATGGCGACCAGCACGTCGTCGCGGACGGAGATGTTGGTGCCCTCTTTGACGAGCAGCAGCACGACGCCCTGGAAGGCGAGGAAGCCGGCGAGGGTGACCACGAAGGACGGAATGCCGATCTTCGCCACGAGCATGCCGAGCGTGGTGCCGATGACCACACCGGTGGCGACGGCGGCGAGCACGGCGACCCACCAGGGGTAGCCGAGCACGGTGACCACATTGGCCAGCACCGCAGCGC
The DNA here is from genome assembly GCF_040649115.1 of Micromonospora sp. NPDC049049. Taxonomy (NCBI): domain Bacteria; kingdom Bacillati; phylum Actinomycetota; class Actinomycetes; order Micromonosporales; family Micromonosporaceae; genus Micromonospora; species Micromonospora sp. NPDC049049. Next base: position 50,687 of record NZ_JBEZEX010000016.1, read on the forward strand.
AGACGCCGCTGGCGAAGCCGGCGGAGAGGTCGATCTCGCCGAGCAGCAGCACGAAGACCAGGCCCATCGCGATCAGCGTTACCGCCGCGCCCTGGGTGAAGAGGTTGGCGAAGTTGCCGGCCGACAGGAACGACGACGGCCGCATGATCGCGAAGACCGTGCAGAGCACGATCAGGCCGAGGACGGCTGGTAGCGCGCCGACGTCGCCACCGCGTACCCGGCTCAGGTAGTTGCGGAAGTGGCCTCCGATGGTCGGCGTCGGTGTGACGGCGGCGGGGCCGTCCTTCCGCACGGCGGTGGTGGTCATCGGGCGCCTCCTGAGATCGAGTCGGCCGCCTGCGGGCCGTCGCCGTTGCTGCCCGGGTCGGTGGCGAGGCCGAGCCCGCCCGAGCGCCCGGCGGTGATCAGCTCGACCACCTGGGCGTGGGTGATGTCGGTGGTCTTCACCTGGGCGACCATCTGACCGAGGTACAGCGCGGCGATCCGGTCGGAGACGGCGAAGACGTCGTTCATGTTGTGCGAGATGAGCACCACGGCCAGGCCGTTGTCGGCGAGGCGTCGGACCAGTTCGAGCACCTGGGCGGTCTGTGCCACGCCGAGCGCCGCGGTCGGCTCGTCCAGGATGACGAGCTTGCTGTTCCAGAGCACCGCCTTGGCGATGGCAACGGTCTGTCGTTGACCGCCGGAGAGGCTGGACACGTGCTGCCGGAGTGAGGTGACGGTGCGGATGGAGAGCCCCGCCAGGGTTTCGGCGGCGAGCTGTTCCATGGTCGGCTCGTCGAGGACGATGCCGCTGCGCTTCTCCCGGCCGAGGAACATGTTCTGCACGATGTCCAGGTTGTCGCACAGCGCGAGGTCCTGGTAGACGACCTCGATGCCGAGCGTGGCAGCGTCGCGGGGGCTGCCGATGTGCACCGGTTCACCGTTGAACAGGAACTCTCCGGCGTCGGTGGGGTGGATGCCGCTGATGCACTTCACCAGGGTCGACTTGCCGGCGCCGTTGTCGCCGACCAATGCGGTCACTTCACCCGGGTGGACGGTCAGGGCGACGTCGCGGAGCACCTGGACGGGACCGAAGCTCTTGTCGATCCCGCGGAGTTCCAGCAGGGGGGTCGCGGACACGGGGGTCTCCTTCTTAAGGGAGGGTCGGGGCCCGTCCGGCGGGCGCCGCCCGGCACGGGAGGGGTGCTCCCGTGCCGGGCGGCGATGGTCGTTCCGGCGGGTACTGCGGCGTCGGTCAGCTGATGCCGGCTTCGGCGCAGAACTTGGTGTACGCCGCGGTGCAGACCTCTTCCTTGGTCACGTAGCCGTCGGCGATGACGTCCTTGACGCTCTCCTTGTAGATGGCCTTCGGGGTGAGCAGCACCGAGGGCACGTCCCGGTCACCGTCCTTGACCGTCTGGCCGGTGTCCTTCTTCTCACCCTTGGCGAGGGCGATGGCCAGGTCGGAGGCGGCCTTGGCCTCTTCCCGGACCGCCTTGTAGACGGTCATGCACTGGTCACCGGCGAGGATGTTCTGCAGGCCCTCGGTGCTGGCGTCCTGCCCGGTCACCGGCACCTTGCCGTTGAGCTTGTTCTTCTTCAGGATCGAGATGGCCGCGTTGCCGAGACCGTCGTTGGCGGCCAGCACGCCGTCGATCTTGCCGTTGGCCGTGGTGAGCTGCTGCTCGAAGATCGTCGCGGCCTGCGCGTTGTCCCACGCCGGCACCGCGTCCTCAGGGCCCTTGACGTATTCCTTGGAGTCGAACTTCGGCTTGAGCACCGAGTCGTAGCCAGCCTTGAACAGGGTGGCGTTGTTGTCGGTGGGGGAGCCGTTCAGGTACGCCACGACGGGGTTCTTGGCGCCCTTCTCGGTCAGGCACTTCGACAGACCCTCGCCCTGGAGCTTGCCGACGGTCTCGTTGTCGAAGCTGACGTAGTACTGGGCGGAGCCGCCGAGGGTGAGCCGGTCGTAGTCGATGGTGGCGACGCCCTGCGACTTGGCCTTGTCGAGCACTGCCTTGCCGGTGCCGGAGTCCAGGTTGACGATCATCAGAGCGGTCACACCGCTGGTGATCATCTGGTCGGCGATGGTCTGGAAGGCGGTCTTGTCGTTCTGGGCGTTCTGGATGTCGTACTGGACGCCGGCGGCCTTGAACGCCTCCTCCAGGAACCGGCGGTCCGCGGTCTCCCAGCGGGCCGAGGACTTGCTGTCCGGGAGGATCACGCCGATCTTGGGGGTCTTGGCGGAGGCGGCCTTGTCGCCGGAGTCGTCGCCACAGGCGGTCAAGCCGCCGGTCGTGAGCAGGCCCACGGCGGCGATGGTGAGGATCCCCTTACGCATGTGCAGGGTCCTTTCGGAGGTGGGGGAGGTGTTGTTTTGTTGTGTCCGGCAACGTATTTCGCGTCACACCGGCTCCACAAGACCGCGCAGGTGCATAGTTTGTTGGGAGCGATAACAATTCAGCAACGCGACTGTTACTCCGCGGGTATCCCACGGGGGTGTCGACGTAACGACTGTCGTCAGTGGGTCTGCAACGGCGCGGTACAGGCGTCGGTCAGCGCCACCAGATCCGCCGCGGCCAGTTCGAGTTGCAGACCACGCCGACCAGCCGAGACGTAGATCGTCGGGAGATCCAGCGCGGATTCGTCCAGCACTGTGGGCAACCGTCGACGCTGCCCGAGCGGGCTGATCCCACCGCGTACGTAGCCGGTGGCCCGCTCGGCGACCGCCCGGTCGGCCAACGCCGCCCGCTTGCCGCCGACCGCAGCCGCGAGAGCCTTCAGATCCAACTCGCCGGTGACCGGAACGACCGCCACGGTGAGCGCGCCGTCGACGTCGGTCACCAGAGTCTTGAACACGCGCTCCGGTGCCACGCCGAGCGCCACCGCCACCAACGCGCCGTAGTTCGGGGCGTCCGGCGCCACCCGGTACGGATGGGTGCGATGCGCGATGCCCCGCTTGACCAAGAGTGCCGTTGCCGGCGTGCCCTGTCCCGCCACAGCGAAGACGCTAGTCGAGACGGCGCTAGTCGACCGGCCGGCCGATCAGCACCGTCGGTGCGCCGCCGACCCGGGTGAGCACCAGACTCGCCGCTGCGTCCCCGGCCAGCCGCAGGTCCCGCCGGAGCTGCTCCGGGGTGAGCGCCGAACCCCGCTTCAGGATCTCCACCCGGCCCACCCGGCGCTCCCGCAGCAGCGCCCGCAGGCGCTTGAGCGAGAACGGCAACACGTCGGTGATCTCCAGGCAGCGCGCGTACGGGGTGCGGACCGGCTGGTCGGCGTAGAGGTAGGCGATGCTCGGATCGCCCAGGTTGGCGTCCAGTTCGCTGGCCAGTTCGGCCACGAGGTGCGCGCGCACCACCGCCGGGTCCGGGTCGTACAGGTAGCGACGCGGCGGCCCGACCGGCGCCTCGGCGGCACCCGAGCCGGTGAGCTGGTGGCTGCGGGCCTCGCCGCCCCGCTGGCGGTAGAGGGTGGCGCGACGGGGCACCTCCGCCAGCTCACCGCACCAGAGCGCGGCCTCGACCAGGTCGCCGTCCACGCCGACCCACTCGGCCTCCGCCCCGGCCGGGATGAGCGCGTGGTCCAGGCCCGGCGCGACCTTCACCACGGTGCGCGGCACCCGCTCGGCCAACCCGGTGACGAAGTCCCACGGTGGCGAGTAGGCGCGCGGGTCGAAGATCCGCCGCCCGGTGCCGGTGGCGCGGCGGGCCGGGTCGCAGAAGACCCCGTCGACCCTTGCCACGTCGAACCCGGTCGCGTCGCCGCACTCGACGGTGAACAGCTCGGCCAGGCCGGCCGCCTCGGCGTTGGCGGCGGCCATCGCCGCGGTCACCGGGTCAGCCTCCACCCCGTACACCCGGATGCCGGCGCGGGCGGCGGCCAGCGCGTCGGCCCCGAGCCCGCACCCGAGATCGGCCAGGGTCCGCACGCCGGCCGCGTGCAACCGGGCGGCTCGACGGTCGGCGACCACCCGGCGGGTGGCCTGCTCCAGGCCGGGGCGGGTGAGGAACATCCCAGCGGCGGCCGAGCCGAACTTGCCCACCGCCCGGTGGCGCAACTCGGCCTGGGTCAACGCCGCCGCGGCCAACGTCGGCGGCACCCCGGTCGCGCGCAGGGCCGACGCCGCGACCAGTGGATCACCGCCGGCCAGGTCGGCCGCCGCGGTGAGCGCGGCCGACCCCTCAGGGGTACGCAGCGCCGCCAGCTGATCGAGATCCACCCGGCCATTGTCCCGTCCGACTCGGAAAACTTGGCTGGCGGGGCGCGACGCGCTGGCACTCTCCTTGACGGAGTGCTAGCCACGGAATAACCTGCGATTAGCACTCTCACCCTGAGGGTGCCAGCTTCCGGGTCTCGCGACCCGGGTGCGCACGCCAGGCGGACCGGCACCCGCGACGACGGCACCGCCCGGTGGCATGAGGCAGATTGACGCTGGTCAGCCCCGCTGGCCAGCAACGAAACCAGTACCCCAGGAGGGTATGCCCGTGACTACCGCGACCAAGGTTGCGATCAAGCCGCTCGAGGACCGCATCGTGGTCCAGGCGAACGAGGCTGAGACCACCACGGCGTCGGGCATCGTGATCCCCGACACCGCCAAGGAGAAGCCGCAGGAGGGCACCGTCCTCGCTGTGGGCCCGGGGCGCGTCGACGACAACGGCAACCGGGTTCCGGTTGACGTGCAGGTCGGCGACACCGTCCTTTACTCGAAGTACGGCGGCACCGAGGTCAAGTACGCCGGCGAGGAGTACCTGGTGCTCTCCGCCCGCGACGTCCTCGCGGTCATCGAGAAGTAAGCAACCGATCAGTGCCACTGCCCCGGTCCGGCTCGCCGGGCCGGGGCAATGGCGCTTCGAAGGGACATTAATGGCGAAGATCCTGAGCTTCTCGGACGACGCCCGGCACCTGCTGGAGCACGGTGTCAACGCCCTCGCGGACACGGTCAAGGTCACCCTCGGCCCGCGCGGGCGCAACGTCGTCCTGGACAAGAAATTCGGTGCGCCGACGATCACCAACGATGGTGTGACCATCGCCAAGGAGATCGAGCTCACCAACCCGTACGAGAACCTTGGCGCGCAGCTGGTCAAGGAGGTGGCGACCAAGACCAACGACGTCGCCGGCGACGGCACCACCACCGCGACAGTGCTGGCCCAGGCGATGGTTCGCGAGGGTCTGCGCAACGTGACCGCCGGGACCAACCCGGCCGGTCTCAAGCGGGGCATCGACGCGGCGGCCATGAAGGTCTCCGAGGCGCTGCTCGGCAAGGCCGCCGAGGTCACCAGCAAGGAGTCGATCGCGAACGTGGCGACGATCTCCGCGCAGGACTCCACGATCGGCGATCTGATCGCCGAGGCGATGGAGCGCGTCGGCCGCGACGGTGTCATCACCGTCGAGGAAGGCTCGATGCTCACCACCGAACTGGACGTGACCGAAGGTCTCCAGTTCGACAAGGGCTTCATCTCGCCGAACTTCGTCACCGACCTGGAGGGTCAGGAGTCCGTCCTTGAGGACGCGTACATCCTGGTCACCACCCAGAAGATCTCGGCGATCGAGGAGCTGCTGCCGCTGCTGGAGAAGGTCCTGCAGAACAGCAAGCCCCTGCTGATCATCGCCGAGGACGTGGACGGCCAGGCGCTCTCCACCCTGGTGGTCAACTCGCTGCGCAAGACCCTCAAGGTCTGCGCGGTCAAGGCCCCCGGCTTCGGTGACCGGCGCAAGGCAATGCTCCAGGACATCGCGATCTCCACGGGCGCCGAGCTGGTCGCCCCGGAGCTGGGCTACAAGCTCGACCAGGTCGGCCTGGAGGTGCTCGGCACCGCCCGGCGCGTCGTGGTCGACAAGGAGAACACCACGATCGTCGACGGCGGTGGCCAGAAGGCCGACGTCACCGACCGGGTCTCCCAGATCCGCAAGGAGATCGAGGCCTCCGACTCCGACTGGGACCGGGAGAAGCTGGCCGAGCGGCTGGCGAAGCTCTCCGGTGGCATCGCCGTCATCAAGGCTGGCGCGGCGACCGAGGTCGAGATGAAGGAGCGCAAGCACCGCATCGAGGACGCCATCGCGGCGACCAAGGCTGCGGTCGAGGAGGGCACCGTGCCCGGCGGCGGCGCCGCCCTGGTGCAGATCCTCTCGGTGCTCGACGACGACCTGGGCTTCACCGGTGACGAGAAGGTTGGCGTCTCGGTCGTGCGCAAGGCGCTCGTCGAGCCGCTGCGCTGGATCGCCCAGAACGCCGGTCACGACGGCTACGTCGTGACGCAGAAGGTCGCCGACCTCACGTGGGGCAACGGCCTCGACGCCGCCAAGGGCGAGTACGTCGACCTGGTCAAGGCCGGCATCATCGACCCGGTGAAGGTGACCCGCAACGCGGTCACCAACGCCGCCTCGATCGCCGGTCTGCTGCTCACCACGGAGAGCCTCGTGGTGGAGAAGCCGGAGCAGGCCGAGCCGGCCGCCGCCGGCGGGCACGGCCACGGCCACGGCCACGGTCACCAGCACGGCCCGGGCTTCTGATCCGGTAGCGACACCCGTTCCGGGGCGCACCGCCGTCAGGCGGTGCGCCCCGGCTCGTTCCTGCGGGCCGCCAGGTCATTACCGAACGCTGACGTTGTTGGCGACCGGGCGAGATGATCGCGCACACTGGGCCGATGAGCACCACGTCACGGCGGTACGCCGCGTTGGCCGGAATCACCGCCGCCGCCGTCGCGATCGGGATCGCCGAACCGGTCGCGGTGTTGACCGGTCCCCGGTCGGCGCCCCTGGTCGCGGTCGGCGGGGTCGTCGTCGACGCCGTCCCCGAATCGCTGAAGCAACTCGCCATCGACCTCTTCGGCACCGCCGACAAGATCGCGCTGCTGGTCGGCACGGCCGTGTTGCTGGGAGGCTTCGCCGCCCTCTTCGGCGTACTGGCGGTCCGCCGACTGGCACTCGGCCTGGCCGGCATCGCCGCGTTCGGCGCCATCGGCGTGGCAGCCGCGTTGACCCGCTCCGGTGCTGACCTCGCCGACGCGCTGCCGTCCCTGGTCGGCGCCGGTCTCGGCGCCCTGGTGCTCTGGCTGTTCATCGGCGGACCGTTCGAGCTGGACCCCTGGTCCTGGTCACCACCCACGCCGCCCGCTGCTCCGGTGTCCCCGGCAGGGCCGGTGCCGGTGACCCCCGCCGGGCCGACGACGGCGGTCGAAGCGGTCGGGCCTGCCGAAGTGGACCCGGAGTCGCGGCGACGGTTCCTCACCGGCAGCGGAGTGCTACTAGGCACGGCCGTGGTGGCCGGCCTCGGTGGGCGGTGGCTGGCAGGGCGGCGCGGCGTGTCCGCAGCCCGCGACGCGATCCGCCTGCCCGCGCCGGTCGCCCCCGCACCGGCCGTACCGGCGGGCGCGGACCTCTCACTGACGCAGCTCGCGCCGTACGTCACCCCGAACTTCGGGTTCTACCGGATCGACACCGCGCTGGTGGTGCCCCAGGTCGACCCGGACACCTGGCGGCTGCGGATCCACGGACGGGTCGCCAGGGAACGCACCTACAGCTACGCGGATCTGCTGGCCCGACCACTGGTCGAGCGGTACGTCACGTTGGCCTGCGTCTCCAACGAGGTGGGCGGGGACCTGATCGGCAATGCCCTGTGGCTCGGCGTACCCCTGCGGGAACTGCTGGACGAGGTCGAGCCGGACGACGACGCCGACCAGGTCGTCGGCCGCTCGGTCGACGGCTGGACCTGCGGCACCCCCACCGCCGCGCTGCGCGACGGACGGGACGCGCTGCTGGCCGTCGGGATGAACGGCGAGCCACTGCCGGTCGAGCACGGCTTCCCGGTCCGAGTGGTGGTGCCGGGCCTCTACGGCTACGTGTCGGCCTGCAAATGGGTGACCGAGCTGGAGCTGACCCGGTTCGCCGACTTCGACGCGTACTGGGTGCCGCGCGGCTGGTCCCCCCAGGGGCCGATCAAGACCCAGTCCCGGATCGACACGCCCAGGGGACGTAACCGGCTGACCGCCGGCCCGGTGACCGTCGCCGGGGTGGCCTGGGCGCAGCACCGGGGCATTCGCCGAGTCGAGGTACGCGTCGACGACGGCCCGTGGCAGGAAGCTGCGCTGGCCCCCACCGTGTCGGTGGACACCTGGGTGCAATGGTCCTGGCGCTGGGACGCCACACCTGGCGAGCACCGACTCCAGGTCCGCGCGACCGACGCGACAGGCGAAACCCAGACCGAACGTACGCAGGACGTCGTCCCGGATGGTGCCACCGGCTGGCACACGGTCACCGTCACCGTCCGCTGATCCCCTGGCACGACGTCGCCCGCGCGGGTGCGCCACCGAATCGGCGGGCTGTGTTGGCGGCGTGTGCTGTGCGGTTGGCGGGCCGTGTCCGTGTTCTGGCCTGCGGGTTGGTGGGCTGTGTCTGCGGTCTGGCCTGCGGGTCGGTGGCTGTGGCGGCGCGCCCTGCGCGTCGGCGGGCTGTGTCTGCGGTCTGGCCTGCGGGTCGGTGGCTGTGTCCGCGGCCTGGCCTGCGGGTTGGTGGGCTGTGTTGGCGGCGCGCCCTGCGCGGTCGGCGGGCTGTGTCCGCGGCTGCCCTGCCGGCTCCCGAGACTGTCCATGGGTCGGCGGGCCCGCTGACTGACACGTCATATCCGGGAGCGCATGCAGATCTTGGACAGTTTCCGTCAGCACGGAACGGAAAGTGTCCAAGATCTGCGGGCCAGGTTGGTTGGTCGACGCCAGTTGTCTCCGTTGGGGCCAGTTCGGCACTCTCCGCCCTCCGGCCCCGGCCCACGGCTGGCTTCCTCAGCCGCTTGCGGCGGCTTCTTCGGCGGCAGCGGCCTGCGGTCGGCGTTCCCGGCGGCTGCACCCATCGCCGGGGCCGGTGGGTTTGGGTACGGCGGTCAGCGTCAGCGGCCGCGGGGTGGCGGTCCACGATCGGTGGCAGCAGGAAGGCCGCTGGCCGGCACCCCGGGTTGCGGGTGCCGGCCAGCGGTCGGTGTCCTGGTGCGGTGGTGTCCTGGTGCGGTGGTGCGGTGGTGCGGTGGTGCGGTGGTGCTGTCGTGCGGGTTGTCACCCTGCTGTTTGTTGCGGGGTCAGCTGTTCCAGTGCTGGCCGACCAGGTCGGTGGCCTGCTGCTCCCACTGGGCGTAGGCGTCCGGGTAGGCCGACACCTGCACCGTCTGCGCCGCGTCGGTCAGGGGCATGTCCTGCCACCCGTCGACCTGCTTCAGGCCCTTGAGGAACGCGGTGGTGGAGTATTCGGGGTTGGTGATCTGCTCGGGTGTGCCCCAACCGCTGGTCGGGCGCTGCTGGAACAGGCCCAGCGAGTCGTGGTCATTCTTGTCGCCGAGGTGGCCGAGGTTCTCCAGCTTGGACTCCTGCAGGCTCGTCGCGATCGAGATGACCGCGGCCCGCTCGGGCAGACCAGCCTTCTTCGTGGCGGCGATGATCGCCTTGACGTTGGCGGTCTGCTCGTCGTTGAGGGCGATGTGGGACTGGTCGCCCTGCGGCTTCGGCGCCGACGACTGCACGGCCGCGGCGGCGGGCTTGGCGTCGACCGGGTTGGCGTGGGCGGCGATCGGACCGGCGAACACACCACCGGCGAACGCGAGACCAGCAACAGACAGCATGCTCTTACGAATGATCGTGTTCATGGGGGTAGCTCCTTCGGGGGTAGAACACCCACACCGTCAAAGGGGGGACGGCGGTGAGGGTGTGAGCACCTCGTCCGGCGCTGCACTTCACAAAGGGGGAAAAGTCTGGGGGGGTGACGCCTGGTCGGGCGTCAGGGTCGGCGACCTGCCGAGCGGGGGCTCGTGGCGCCGGGACCATGTGTAACGACCGGGGGGCCGGGGTCATTCCGGGGTCGGCCCATCCATCGGCACCCTCATTGAGGCGGTGCCCGTTCGGTCGTTCGTGGGGACTGTAACGACCGGGCGGAGGTCGGCATTCCAACCTGCGCGACCTGCATCCCACACCCTTGAGGGTCAGGCGGCTGGTCGGTGGTGCTGCGATCGTCAGGGTGTGTAACGACCCCGGCCCGGCCATGATTCCGCCCCACGAGTGCGCCCCGTCACAGGACAGATCGCCCAGAAGCCGACAAAACCTCCATGGGGAGCATGGCTCACGACAGCAAATCCTCCGACACCGGGTGTGATCCACTCGCGTTCATGAAAGTCGCGCGGTCCCGGATGCCCGGACACCGCGACATCACAGAACCCCCGAGTCGATCTAGGCCTCTGGGGCCGTCGCCGACCGCCCAGAAGTTCTCAAACGGTCAAACGCCCACCGGGCGACCCTGCCCTGGTCGTTGGCGCAACTGACGGAAGCCCAGCTCAGAGGCGGGTAAATCGGTTGAGATGACGGGTTGCTGCCGGCAGGCTGAGGTCTCCGCCACCCACGTCCCGGAGGACTTTCCATGCGCCTGCTCCGTGATCTGTGGGGTACGTCGACCCGTCGTGTGACGATCGTGGCTGTCCTGATCGTTCTGGGTGCCGCGGGGCAGGCGGGCGCATCGGCCCTGGCCGGCGCGGTGCTGGTGCACCGTTCGGCTGGTTTCTTCGCCGTGCTGGCCGTGGCCCTGGTCGCCGTGGTCCTCAGCGACCTCGCGGTGAGTCTGCTGATGGCCGGTCTCACCGCCGACTGGTCCGCCGACGTGCGTCGCCGGCTGTGTCGCGTCGCTCTCGGGCAGGACCTGCCCACCCTGGAGACCACTCCGGTCGGCGAGTTGCTGGACCGCATCGACGGGGACGTCTATCAGGTGGCGTCGGCAATTCGTAACCAGGGCACCCGTCTTGCCCAGGGCCTCTGCGTCGGTCTGTTGTCGATGGTCGTGGCGCTGTTCGTGTGGTGGCCGGCGGGAATCGCGATGCTGCTGCTCACCGTGGTGCTCGCGGTCGGCCTGCGCCGGCCCACGGCGCGGATCGGCCCGGCCCGGATGGCCGAGGAGGAGGCGTGGTCCGACCTGGCGGCCGTGATGGAGGAGGCGGTGCACGGCCAGGACGACGTACGCACCAGCCTGGCGCGGCCGTACGTGCTGCGGTTGTACGCCCGGCGGGCCTCCGCCGTGCTCTCCCGTGGCCTGGTGGTCTGGGTGCTGTCCGCCCGGGTGGCGACGGTGGCCACCGCGACGATCCGGGCGGGCATCGGCGCGGTGGTGCTCGGCGGTGCCTGGGCGTTGGCCACCGGCCGGATCGACGCCGCCCGGCTCACCGCCATCTGGCTGCTCGCTCTGGCATTCGGGGCGACAGCGGAACACGTCAGCCGGATGGTGCCGGAGATCCAGGAGGCGCTCGGCGCGTGGGCGCGGGTGCAGTTGCTCTCCAAGGCCCGGCAGGAACCGGTCGGCGGGGCCCGCCCGAGCGAGGGTGACCTGCGCATTCGGGACCTGACATTCGCGTACGGGGAGAGTGCCCGGGGTGCCGCGCTGCGCGGGCTCAGCCTCACCTTCGCGCGTGGTCGCTCGTACGCGCTGATCGGGCGGACCGGCTCGGGCAAGTCGACGCTGGCGAAGGTGCTCACCCGGGCGGTCGACGTGCCGCCGGGCACTGTCTTCCTCGGCGGCACCGACCTGTGCGACCTCGACGTCGAGCAACTGCGCCGCTGGGTGGCGTTGGTGCCGCAGCGCACTGAGATCCTGGCCGGCACGCTCGCCGAGAACGTGGCGCTCTTCGACACTGAGTTGCTCGACGCGGCGGCTCGGGCGCTGGACGAGCTGGGCCTGGCGAGCTGGATCGCCGAGCTTCCGGACGGGTTGGCGACCCGGCTGGGGGAGGGCGGGCACGTGCTCTCCGCCGGTCAGGAGCAGTTGGTGGCGTTCGCCCGGATTCTGGTCCGGGAGCCGCACGTGGTGATCCTCGACGAGGCCACCGCGCGGCTGGACCCGGTCACCGAGGCGCGGGTGCAGCGGGCCACCGAACGACTGCTGCGCGACCGGATCGGCATCGTCATCGCGCACCGACTCTCCTCGGTGCGCCGCTGTGACGAGGTGGTCGTCCTGGCCGACGGCGCGGTGATCGAGGCCGGTCCGTTGGAGACGTCGACGCGCTTCGCGGAACTGTTGGCGACCAGCCACGCCGCCGCGTACGCGACGGTGGCGCCGGCCGGTCGTACCGGCGTCGGCACCGACCTGCTGGTCGGTCCCGGCCCGGACGCGTGGCCGAGCGAGCCGGCGCCCGCGCGGGGCGAGCCGGTCGCGGCGAATGAACAGGGCGTCGCCTGGCCGAGCGAGCCGGTGTCGACGCGGGCCGAGCCGGATGAGCAGGCCACACGCGAGACACCCCCCGACAGCACGCGGGACGCGGTCGGGCCGACCCGGGCCGATCCTCCGCCGCTGCCGCCGGTGCCGCCGGCCCGGACGCTGCGGGAGATCTTCCGACTCTGCACGAACGATCCCCGGTACGGGGCGGCGGCGATCGTGCTGTTCCTCGGGCTCAGCCTGCTCGGGCTGGACGGCCCGGTGCTGCCCTGGCTCTGGGCGGACCTGGTCGACGGGACCGGCAACCCGTACCTGCCGGCGGTGGGGATCGTCGCCGGGTTGCTGGTCACCCTGCCGCTGCCGTTCTACACCCATGTCTGGTTCCCGCAGTGGTGGGTGCGGCAGATGCTGCGGATCGGCCTTCGGCTGGTGCACGGCCAGACCGGGCCGCGCCGGGTCAGCTCACACACCCCCGCCGAGGTGGTGGCGCAGGGTGGGGACACCGAGCGGGTGGTCCAACTCGCCGACAACGTGTTGGACCAGACCGTCGCGCTGGTGCTCGTGGTCGCCATGACGGCGGTCACCGGCAGCGTCGTACCCGGGCTGTTCTTCCTCGGCACGATGGTCGTCTCCGGGCTGGCCGCGACGTTGTTCGGGCCGAAGCTGGAGCGTGCTGCCCGGGCGACGGTGGCGGCGCGGGCCTCCTTCGCCACGGCGCTGGTCTCCGCGCTCTCCGCGGCGCGGACGGTGAAGCTCGCCGGCGCGACCACTGCGGTGCTGCGTCACCTGGCCAGCCTGGACGTGCTGCGTAGCGACCGGCAGCGGCGGGAGATCTCGGTGCAGGTGTGGGCACGCTCCACACCGTCGATGGCCAGTGGGTTGTTGCCGATCGGGGCCTGGGCGCTCTACCTGAACGGTTCGCTCTCCGCCGGGGCGGTGCTGGTGGCCGTCTCCACCCTGGGCGCGGCCCGCTGGTTCGCCTGGACGACGGCGTCGTTGATCTCGCAGCTGCCCTCGGCGCGGGTCTGGACCCGACGCACAGTGGCGATGACCGGGGTGAGCACGTACTCCGCGGGGGTGCCGGAGGTCGACCTGACGGCTGGGACGGCGCCCGCACCGACCATGCCACCCCGGCATCCGCTGCGCCGGCTGGAGCTGCGTGGCTTCGGGGTGGTGCACTCCGACGGCACGGTGGCCGTCCGGGACGTGGACCTCACCGTGCAGAGGGGGCAGTTGGTGCTGGTCGTCGGGCCGGTGGGGTCCGGTAAGTCCTCGTTGCTGCGCGGGCTGGCCGGGATCGTGCACCACACCGGCGAGCTGGCCTGGAACGGTGACCCGGTCACCGAGCCGGAGCTGTTCCTGCGTCCCAACCAGGTCGGCTATGTCGGTCAGTTGCCCCGGGTGCTCTCCGGCACGGTGGCCGACAACATCGCCCTCGGGCACCAGGTGGACGCGGCGGGGGCGGTCAGCACCGCCCAGCTCGACCATGACCTGGCCGCCGCCGGTGGTGGGTTGGGCCTGCTCATCGGTCACAAGGGCACCCGGCTCTCCGGCGGGCAGTTGCAGCGGTTGGCGCTGGCCCGTGCGCTGGCCCCGCGTACCGAACTGCTTGTCGCCGACGACGTGTCGTCGGCGCTGGACGTCACCACCGAGCTGGCGTTGTGGCAGGCGTTGCGCGGCCACGGGGTGACGGTCGTCGGTTCGACGGCGAAGCGCGCCGCGTTGGTCCGGGCCGACCACGTGGTGGTGCTGCTCGGCGGCACGGTGGCCGCCCAGGGCACCTGGCAGGACCTGGAGGGCGACTGGTCACACCTGGCGGGTTGAGTGCCGACGGTCGGGCGGCTGCTGGGTGAGCAGCCGCCCGACCGGAAGGATCAGGCGCGGGCGTACTGGGCGGGGCCGGAGTACGCGACGCCGAGCTTCGCGGCGGCCCGGCGCGGCCAGTACGGGTCGCGCAGCAACTCCCGACCCAGCAGCACCAGGTCGGCCTCGCCGTTGGCGACGATCTGCTCGGCGTGCTCGGGCTCCACGATCAGGCCCACCGCGCCGGTCGGCACGCCGGCCTCGCGGCGGATCTGGGCGGCCAGCGGCACCTGGTAACCCGGGCCGAGCGGGATCCGCTGATCCGTGCTCACCCCACCGGAGGACGCGTCGACCAGGTCGACGCCGACGCCGGCCAGCTCACCGGCGAGCACCACGCTGTCCTCGATCGTCCAGCCGCCCTCGACCCAGTCGGTGGCGGAGATCCGGGTCAGCACCGGCACGTCCTCGCCGACAGCGGCGCGCACCGCGCGGGCCACCTCCAGGGTGAGCCGCATCCGGGCCGCGCGGTCGCCGCCATACGCGTCGGTGCGGCGGTTGGTCAGCGGCGAGAGGAACTCGTTGAGCAGGTAGCCGTGAGCGGCGTGGATCTCCACGGCGGCGAATCCGGCGTCCAGGGCGCGTACGGCTCCGGCCGCGAACGCGTCGACCACACCGGCGATGCCGGCCTCGTCGAGGCTGGTCGGCGTCCGATAGTCGGCGGTGAAGGGCTCCGAGCCGGGGGCGACGGGCGTCCAGCCGCCCTCGGCGTCCGGCACGCCACCGCGCTCGGGTGCCCAGGGCCGGTAGGTGGAGGCCTTGAAGCCGGCGTGCGCGAGCTGCACGGCCGGCACCGCGCCGTGGGCGGCGACGAACGCCGTCACCGGTCGCCAGGCGTCGACGTGCGCGTCGGACCAGAGGCCGGTGTCCTGTGGGCTGATCCGGCCCTCGGGGAGGACGGCGGTCGCCTCGGTCAGCACCAGGCCGGCCCCGCCGACCGCGCGGCTGCCGAGGTGGATCAGGTGCCAGTCGGTGGGCAGACCGTCGGGGCCGGCGGAGTACTGGCACATCGGTGCCATGGCGATCCGGTTGGGCAGTGTGACCCCGCGCAGGGCCAGGGGAGTGAACAGGGAACTCATGGGCTCATCCTCTCCGACACGGCGACGGGCCCCCGGGGAGAGGGGCCCGTCGCCGTACTGGTGAATCGGTCAGGCAGGAACGGGGGTGAGCTCGGGCCGGGTGTCGGCGACCGGCTCCGGGTCGGTCAGGTCACGCCGGCCGGCGGACTCGTACGCGGCGCGGTCGAGAGTGCCCTCGCGGGCGGCGACCACTGTCGGCACCAGCGCCTGCCCCGCGACGTTGGTGGCGGTGCGGATCATGTCCAGGATCGGGTCGATGGCCAGCAGCAGACCGGCGCCGGCCAGCGGCAGACCCAGCGTGCTGAGGGTCAGGGTGAGCATCACGATCGCGCCGGTCAGGCCGGCGGTGGCCGCCGAGCCGACCACCGAGACGAAGGCGATCAGCAGGTAGTCGCCGATGCCGAGCTGCACGCCGAACACCTGCGCCACGAAGATCGCGGCGAGGGCCGGGTAGATGGCGGCGCAACCGTCCATCTTCGTGGTTGCGCCGAAGGGCACCGCGAACGAGGCGTACTCGCGGGGGACGCCGAGGCGCTCGACGGAGCGCTGGGTCACCGGCATGGTGCCGACCGAGGAGCGGGACACGAAGGCCAGCTCGATCGCCGGCCAGGCGCCGGCGAAGAAGCGCAGCGGGTTGAGGCGGCCGGCGAGGATCAGCACCAGCGGGTAGACCACGAACAGCACGATGGCGCAGCCGACGTAGACGGCCGTGGTGAACTTCGCGAGGGGAGCCAGCAGGTCCCAGCCGTACGAGGCGACAGCGTTGCCGATCAGGCCGAGGGTGCCGATCGGGGCGAGCCGGATGACCCACCAGAGCGCCTTCTGGACGATCTCCAGCAGGGAGCGGTTCAACGCCACGAACGGTTCGGCGGGCTCGCCGACCAGCAGGGCACCGGCACCGACGACGACGGCGAGGAAGACGATCTGGAGGACGTTGCCCTCGACGAACGCGCCGACCGGGTTGGTGGGCACGATGCCGGTGAGGAAGTCGGTCCACGAGCCGGTGTTCTTCGGCGCGGCCGCACCACCCAGGTCGAGGGTCACGCCCCTGCCCGGGTTGGTGAGCAGGCCGAGGCCGATGCCGATGCTCACCGCGATCAGCGCGGTGATGCCGAACCACATCAGGGTCTTGACGGCGAGCCGGGCGGCGTTGGCGACGCCACGCAGGCTGACCACGCTGACCACGATGGCGGTGAAGACCAGCGGCGGCACGGCCAGCTTGAGCAGTTGGACGAAGAGGCTACCGACGGTGTGCAGGGTGCTGGTCAGCCAGCTCAGGTCGTTGCTGCGGGCCAGGAAGCCCAGCGCGACGCCGAGCACGAGGCCGAGCAGGATCTGCACGGAGAAGGGAATTTTGCGCAGGCTGAAGGGCATGAGGATGTATCCAATTGTCCGGTCCGATCGGGGCAGGCGTGGGAACGCGGCTAGCCCGGACAGATGCCACTGGCCTGCAGTCGGAGATCGACATACAGGCGGACAGTGAGGCCCCAGAGATTGGTCATCGCTCGCCGACGATACGCCGATTCCCGCTCATCGGAAGGACCGGACGGCGTGAGGCTCCTTACAGAGGGCCAGCGCGGTGGCGGTGCCCAGGCCCCACAGCACCGCCAGGGCGAGGATCAGCCGTTCCAGCACCCCCACCACCGGGCCTCGACCGATCACGAGCATCGCCAGCCCCACCGTGGCACAGAGCGGCAGGGCCAGCACGGCGGCGACGCCGGCCAGCCGACGCACCGCCCGGCCCGCCGGCACGGAGACGGCCAGCGCGATCATGGCGAAGACCACCGCGGCGGTCGCCGCGATGCTCGCGCCGCCGTGCACCAGGTCCGCCGTCGTCGCGCGCTCGAACGGCGGCAACGGGCAGCCGCCGGAGCAGGTCACCGCTCCCGACACGGCGGTGAACACCGCCCCGGTGGCGAGCAGCGCCGGGGCCGCCGCCCACACCCCGGGAGGCAGCGCCGCACCGATCAGCAGCAACGCGCCGGCAAGGGCCAGAATCCCGATCCGGTACGTCGCGGCGTGGGCGCTGCCGGCAATGCCCGCCTCGCTGACGTACCCGGTGAGCCCTGGACCGGGACCGGCGACCACGGCGAGTGTCACCGCCACCGCACCGGCCAGGGTGCAGCCGGCCGCCGCGGACCCGGCGACCCGGCGGGCGACCTCACCGCGGGCGCTCGGCAGGGTCGGGGCGGTCGGCCGACCCGGCTCAGCCACGCCCGTGCGGCGTGCTCCAGCCGGACTCGTCCGGCCCGAGTGGCACGATGCCGCTGGGATTGATCTCCCGATGCGTGCCGTAGTAGTGCCGCTTGATGTGGTCGAAGTCCACGGTCTCACCGAAACCCGGCGTCTGGAACAGGTCCCGGGCGTACGCCCAGAGCACCGGCATCTCGGTCAGCTTGTCGCGGTTGCACTTGAAGTGCCCGTGGTACGCGGCGTCGAAGCGCACCAGTGTGGTGAACAGCCGCACGTCCGCCTCGGTGATCGCGTCGCCCATCAGGTAGCGCTGCCCGGCCAGCCGCTCGGACAGCGCGTCCAGCCGGGCGAAGAGCGCCCGGAACGCCTCGTCGTACGCCTGCTGGGAGGTGGCGAACCCGCACCGGTAGACCCCGTTGTTCACATCGGTGTGGATCTCGGCCATCAGCGCGTCCATCTCGGGGCGCAGGTCGACCGGGTAGAGATCCGGGGCGTCGGGCGCGTGCAGCCGCCGCCACTCGGTGGAGAAGTCGAGGGTGAGCTGCGGGTAGTCGTTGGTGACCACCCGGCCGGTCACTGTGTCGACGAGTGCCGGCACTGTGACCCGGCCGGTGTAGTCCGGGTCGGTGGCCAGGTACGCCTCGGAGAGGAAGCTCACGCCGAGCACCGGGTCGAAGCCGTCCGGGTCGAGGGCGAACGCCCAGCCCCGCTCGTCCCGGATCGGGTCGACGGTGCCCAGCGAGATCGCGTCGTCCAGCCCGAGCAGGCCACGCACGATCCTCGCCCGGTGCGCCCACGGGCAGGCCCGGCACCAGATCAGCCGGTAACGGCCGGCCTCCAACGGCCAGCGGTCCTGCTCGTCCGGGCCGCCGCCGGGTGGCGAGGTGGAGTCGGCGGTGACCCGACCCGTGAACCGGTTCGGCTGGCGGACGAACGCGCCGCCGCCACTGGTCTCTGCGCTGAACTGGGCCCGGGCCATGCCGTCAACCTATCCGCTGCCGGCGTGGATATCCTGGCGGCCGGCAGCCCTCGTGACCCGGTGGGCGTGCCCCACCCCCGCCGTCTGCACCCCTAAGGACTCGCGATGACCGTGGCATACCTGGTGGCCGGTGTCCGCACCCCGATCGGCCGGTACGCGGGCGCGCTGGCCGGCGTCCGCCCCGACGACCTGGCCGCGCACGTGATCCGGGAACTGGTCGCCCGCCACCCGTCGGTGGACTGGGCGCGGGTCGATGACGTCGTGCTCGGCTGCGCCAACCAGGCCGGCGAGGACAACCGCAACGTGGCCCGGATGGCGGCGCTGCTGGCCGGCCTGCCCGAGGAGGTGCCGGGCAGCACCGTCAACAGGCTCTGCGGTTCGGGCCTGGACGCGCTCGCCACCGCCGCCCGGTCCATCGTCGCCGGGGACGCGGAGCTGGTGATCGCCGGCGGGGTGGAGAGCATGAGCCGGGCGCCGTTCGTCATGCCGAAGGCGACGTCGGCGTACTCCCGCTCGGCCGAGGTGTACGACACCACCCTCGGCTGGCGGTTGGTGAACCCGCTGATGCGTGACGGGTGGGGGGTCGACTCGATGCCGGAAACGGCGGAGAACGTGGCCGCCGAGTACGGCGTCAGCCGGGCCGAGCAGGACGCTTTCGCGTACCGCTCGCAGCAGCGTGCGGCCAGGGCGCAGGCGGACGGCCGGTTCGCCGAGGAGATCGTGTCGGTGTCGGTGTCGGTGCCGGCGGGTCGTCGGGAGACCAGGCTGGTCGAGGTCGACGAGCACCCCCGGGAGACCTCGCTGGACAAGCTGGCCGCGCTGCCCACCCCGTTCCGCGACGGTGGCACGGTGACCGCCGGCAACTCGTCGGGCGTCAACGATGGCGCTGTCGCCCTGCTGGTGGCCAGCGAGGCGGCGGTCGCCCGGTACGGCCTGACCCCGCTGGCCCGGATCGTCGGCGCGGCGGCGGCTGGTGTGCCGCCCCGGATCATGGGAATCGGCCCGGTGCCGGCCACCCGCAAGCTGCTCGAACGCGTCGGCGTCGAGGTGGGCGCGGTGGACGTGGTGGAGTTGAACGAGGCGTTCGCCGCGCAGTCCGTGGCGGTGTTGCGTGAGCTGGGGCTGCCCGTGGACGCCGAGCACGTCAACCCGAACGGTGGTGCCATCGCGCTGGGGCACCCGCTCGGCGCCAGCGGCGCGCGGCTGGCGCTGACCGCCGCCCTGGAGCTGCGCCGTCGCGGCGGACGCCGGGCTCTGGCCACCATGTGCATCGGCGTTGGTCAAGGCATCTCGCTGTTGCTGGAGTCAGCGGCCTAGAGTGGTCCACACCACACGACCCGCGGGTCGACCGGTGCCCACGCGTGCCCGCTGCGCGCCCCGACGCCGGTGCCGTCCCGCGCCGCGGCGATGAACTGGGGAGCACGCTGATGCCGGACGGACTGCCGACCGAGATCGATCTGACCAGGCCGAGCGCGGCCCGAGTGTACGACTACTTTCTGGGTGGAGCGCACAACTTCGAGATCGACAGGCAGTTGGCGGAGCAGATCGCCAGCATGACCCCGAATCTCGCCGCCACCATGCGCTCCGGTCGGGAGTTCCTGCGCCGGGCCGTCCGGGTGCTGCTCGACGCCGGCATCGACCAGTTCCTCGACATCGGCTCCGGAATTCCCACTGTGGGCAACGTGCACGAGGTGGCGCAGGGGGTGAACCCCAAGGCCCGCGTGGTGTACGTCGACATCGACCCGGTGGCGGTCGCGCACAGCCGGGAGTTGCTGGCTGGCAACGACCTGACCGGGGTCATCCACGCCGACCTGCGTGAGCCTGTGCGGATCCTCGCCGAGACCCGACAGCTCGGGCTGATCGACTTCAGTCGCCCGGTGGGCATCCTGCTGGCCGGGGTGGTCCACTTCATCCCGGACGCCGACCGGCCCGAGGCGATCCTCGCCACCCTGCGGGCCGCCGCCGCGCCGGGCAGTTTCCTGGTCGTCTCCCACTCCACGTTCGAGGACCAGCCGCAGGAGATGCTGGACGCCCAGCGCCTCTCCGCCCGCACCGCCACCGAGATCACCCTGCGCTCCCGTGCTCAGGTCACCGGCTTCTTCGGCGACTGGACCGTCCTGGAACCGGGTGTGGTGCACATGCCGCTCTGGCGCCCGGACTCACCGTCCGACGTGGACGAGCACCCGGAGCGGTTCGGCGCCTTCGGGGGCGTCGCCCGGTACGACCAGCCCGCCGGCTGATCCCGTGGCTGCCGTCCCGGACCCCGGCGGGGTCGATGCCGGCCGGGACCCCGGCGGGGTCGATGCCGGCCGGGCGGACGCCCAGGGGTTCGCCGCCGACTGGGCCCGCGCGGTGCGTCGGCTCGGTTTCGTGCCGCTCAGCGTGGCCGAGACCGAGCGGCTGCTGCTGGCGCACACGATCCGGCTGGCCCAGGCGGTCCGGTCGGAGCCGTTCCGCGCGGAAGCGGCCGAGGAGGTCGGGCGGGCCCTGGTGGAGGCGCACCTCACCGAGCCGCAGGCCCTGGAGTGGACGCTGCACGCGTTCGGCGCGACCTTCGGGCACCGGGTGCTGTGCGACGGTGACCAGCCGGCCGACCTCGCCGACCGGATCGCTGCGGTGCAGGGCGGACTGGCCGCCGGGTTCGCCCGTGCGCTGCGCGACCGCACCTTCAGCCAGCAGGAGCGGATCGCCAGGTCGGCCTGGCAGGCGCGCGACGAGGTCGAGCAGGCGCTACGCGAGAGCGAGGCACGGTTCCGGGCGGTCTTCACCGGTGCCGCAATCGGAATCGGGATCGCCGGCGTGGACGGTCAGATCATCGACGTCAACCAGGCGTTCGCCGACATGCTCGGCTACTCGATCGAGGAGCTGCGCGAGACCAACGTGACAGGGCTGATCCACGCCGACGACGCGGCCGGGATGTGGGAGCTCTACAAGGAGATGATCGAGGGGAAGCACGACGCGGCCCGGGTGGAGAAGCGTTACTACCGCAAGGACGGCACGACGGTCTGGACGGATCTGGCCGTCTCGCTGATCCGACACGAGGGTCGGCCCCGATTCACCGTCGCGATGATCGAGGACATCACCGAGCGGTACGAACTCCAGCAGCGGCTGCGCTTCCAGGCGCTGCATGACCCGCTGACCGGGCTGCCCAACCGGACGCTGTTCTTCGAGACGTTGGGACGGGTGCTCGACACCGCGGACGCCGGGCAGCGCATCGGGGTGTGCTTCCTCGACCTGGACGGCTTCAAGGCGATCAACGACAGTCTCGGCCACGACCTCGGTGACCGGCTGCTCGTGATGATCGGCCGGCGGCTGGCCGCCTGCGTGGCCGACCACGGCCACCTGGTCGCCCGGATGGGCGGCGACGAGTTCGTGATCCTCGTCGACGGAGGGGACGACACCGACGACCCGGTCTCCGTGGCGGAAGCGGCGCTGGCCGCCGTCGCTGCCCCGGTCCACGTCGGTGAGCACCAGTTGGCCGTCTCGGCCAGTGTGGGCATCGTCCAGTGCCCGGCCTCGGAGACCAGCGCGTCCGAGCTGATGAAGGCCGCGGACACCACGCTCTACTGGGCCAAGGCGGCGGGCCGGGGCCGGTGGGCGGTCTACGACCCCGAGCGCGGCGCGCGGGACATCGCCCGTGCGGCGTTGGTCGCCGGGCTGCCCGCCGCGCTGGAGCGGGGCGAGTTCGTGCTGCACTACCAGCCGATCGTGTCGCTGCTGGAGGGCACCATGCTCGCGGTGGAGGCGCTGGTCCGTTGGGAGCATCCGGAGTTGGGCCTCATCGGGCCGGACCGGTTCATCGGCCTGGCCGAGGAGACCGGCCTGATCGTCCGGCTCGGCGAGTGGGTGCTGCGGCGGGCCTGCGAGGACGCCGAACGGTGGTGGCGGGAGTTCCCCGACGCCAGGCTCGTAGTCAGCGTCAATCTGGCTGCCCGGCAGGCCGACGAACCGGCCATCGTGGACACTGTCGCCGACGCCCTCCAGACCAGCGGGTTGCCCGCGGAGCTGCTCCAACTGGAGCTGACCGAGAGCGCCGTGATGGGCAGTGCCGGTGAACCCCTGCGCAGCCTGCACCGGCTCGCCGCGCTCGGCGTCCGGCTGGCCGTGGACGACTTCGGCACCGGGTACTCCAACCTGGCGTACCTGCGCCGGTTGCCGATCCACTGTCTCAAGCTCGCCGGTCCGTTCGTGGAGGGCATCCGCGCGGACGGGACCGACGTGGCGGCCGACCACCGCGACGAACGGATCGTCGACGCGTTGGTCCGGTTGGCGCACGCCCTGGAGCTGTGGGTCACGGCCGAAGCGGTGGAGACCGGTGTGCAGGCGGAACGGCTGCGGGCGCTGCGCTGCGACACCGGGCAGGGCCGATTCTTCGGTGCGCCAGCCCCGGCCGACGTGATCACCGCCCGGCTGCACGGCGGAGCGTCGGCGTGAGCGAGGGAACCAGCAGGTACAGCAGCGTGGCGCGAAGCGACGGCACGCGGCGGAGCGGGGGACCGTTCCGGTCCGGAGGGTGGCGACGGAGGATGGCGGCGTGGACCTGACGGACTCGCAGACGGCGGTGACGGTGGTGGCCGGGCTGGCCATCCTGGCCGGGTTGGCCGGCGTGGTGGTGCCGGGCCTGCCGGCGCTGCCGCTGTGCTGGGGTGGCGTGCTGCTCTGGGCGATCTTCGGCGGCGCGGGCCTGGTTGGCTGGGCGGTGTTCGCCGCCGCCACGCTGGTCGCCGGGGGTGGTGCGGTGATCAAGTACGCGTGGCCGGGCCGGAACCTGAAGCGCACCGGTGTGCCGACGTCCACGCTGCTCGCCGGTGGGGTGCTCGGCATCGTCGGGTTCTTCGTGGTGCCGGTCGTCGGCCTGGTGCTCGGCTTCGTCGCCGGGGTGTGGGCGGCCGAACGGCTCCGGCTGGGCAGTAATCAGCTCGCCTGGCCCTCCACAGTGCAGGCCCTGAAGGCCGCCGGCCTGTCGATGCTGGTGGAGTTCCTGGCCGGCCTCCTGGTCGCGGCCCTCTGGGTAGCCGGCCTCCTCCTGACCTGACCCAGCCTGACCCCGCCTCAGCCCCGCGATCTTGCACTTACTGCGCTGACATACGGCGCATCCCGCTGATATCGGCAACTCAAACTGCGAGAGCGGCGCGGTGGAGGGGGCGTGACGCGCGGCGAGGGGACGGGGAGTGGGTGGGGCGCGGGGCACTTTTCGGGTACGGCGGAATGGCCGTACGTGAGAGAGAGGCGTGCCCCGCGCCACCGGGTCGGGCGGTCCGAGCGCCCGGGGTAGGCCCCTGTCGGGCCTGGTCACTGGTCCAGGATGCAGGTCGCGGTGGCCGGTCGGCAACGCAATTAGCCCGACGGCGGTGAGATTCCCACCGACTACGTATTGACCGCCTTGATCGGCCGGGACGACACTTTGCCCACTCGCACGCGGAACCACCTCAGGGAGGTGTGCAGTGGCCACGACGCCCGTGCCGACCGCCGAGCAACCGATGGACGACGACGCCCGACGGCTCGCTGAACTCGGCTACAAACAGGAGTTGCGCCGAAAGTGGAGCGGCTTCTCCAACTTCGCCATCTCCTTCTCGATCATCTCGATCCTGGCCGGCTGTTTCACCACCTTCGGCCAGGCGTGGAACAACGGCGGGCCGGTCGCCATCTCCTGGGGTTGGCCGCTGATCTCGCTGTTCATCCTGATCATCGGCTTCTGCATGGCGGAGCTGGTGTCGGCGTACCCGACAGCGGGTGGGATCTACTGGTGGGCGGCCACCATGGGCCGCCCGGTGCACGGCTGGTTCACCGGCTGGCTGAACCTGATCGGCCTGGTGGCCGTCACCGCCTCGGTGGACTACGGCTGTGCGACGTTCCTCAACCTCACCCTGTCGGCGCTCTTCGACGGTTGGGCCGGGACGCTGCGTCAGGCGTTCGTCCTCTTCGTGATCATCCTGGTGCTGCACGGGCTGATCAACATCTTCGGGCACCGGATCATCGACGTACTCCAGAACGTCTCGGTCTGGTGGCACGTGGCCGGCGCGGCCGTCGTGGTGGCCATCCTGGTCTTCGTGCCCGACAACCACCAGAGCTTCCAGTTCGTGTTCACCGAGCGGTTCAACAACTCCGGATTCGGCGACGGGGACATCGGCGGGCTGACGTTCTGGTTCTACGTGCTGCCGCTGGGCTTCCTGTTGACCCAGTACACAATCACCGGCTTCGACGCCTGCGCGCACGTCTCCGAGGAGACCCGGGGCGCCTCGCAGGCCGCGGCCCGTGGGCTCTGGCAGTCGATCTTCTACTCGGCGGTCGGTGGCTGGATCCTGCTGCTGGCGTTTCTCTTCGCGGCCACCGACGTCGAGGCGGTCAACGCCGCGGGCGGCTTCTCCGGCGCCATCTTCGAGTCGGCGCTGACCCCGGTCTTCTTCAAGATCGTCATCATCATCTCGACCATCGGGCAGTTCTTCTGCGGCATGAGCTGCGTGACCTCGATGAGCCGGATGGCGTACGCGTTCAGCCGGGACCGTGCCGTACCCGGATGGCGGCTGTGGTCGACCGTCGACCGCAACGGCACCCCGGTAAAAGCCATCATCGGCGCTACTTTGGCCGGCCTGGTGCTGACCCTGCCGGCGCTGTACGAGAGCTCCGCCGGTATCCCGATCGCCTTCTACGCCGTCGTCTCCGTCGCGGTGCTCGGGCTCTACCTGTCGTTCCTCATCCCGATCGCGCTCCGCCTGCGGATGGGCGACCGGTTCGTCCCCGGGCCGTGGACGCTGGGCCGCAAGTACAAGCTGTTCGGCTGGATCGCGGTGATCGAGATCGCGATCATCGCCGTCTACTTCGTGCTGCCGATCGTGCCCGCCGGAGTGCCCGGCAACGAAGGGTTCACCTGGTCGGCGGTGAACTACGCGCCGCTCGCCGTCGGCGGGGTGCTGCTCGTGGTCGCCGTCTGGTGGTACGCCTCGGCCCGCACGTGGTTCACCGGCCCGGTTCGTACCGTCGAGGAATCCGCGGGTGCGGCCGACCCGGCGCCGGCCGACGGCCCGGTCTGATCGGCACCCGGCGGGACGGACGGTGCTGCCGTCCCGCCGGGTTTGCGGCCCTTGCCACCGGGGGCATTGACGGTGATCCGGTTTGCCAGTAGACCTTGGTGATGGAGGCCCGCGAATGAGGAAAGCACCGCTCACGCTGGAACAACTGCGGGTCGCCGTCGCCGAGGGCGAGATCGACACCGTGGTGCTGGCCCTCGTCGACATGCAGGGCCGGTTGCAGGGCAAGCGGTTCCACGCGCCCTTCTTCCTCGACCAGGTGGTGGAGGGCGGCAGCGAGGGCTGCAACTACCTGCTCGCCGTGGACGTCGACATGAACACCGTCGACGGGTACGCCATGTCGAGCTGGGAACGCGGCTACGGCGACTTCGCGATGGTTCCGGACTTCGCCACGTTGCGCCGGGTGCCCTGGCAGCCCGGCTCCGCACTGCTGCTGGCCGACCTGACCTGGCTCGACGGCTCGGGTGACGTGGTCGCGTCGCCCCGGCAGATCCTGCGCCGACAGTTGGACCGGCTGGCCGAGCACGGGCTGACCGCGTACGCCGGCACCGAGTTGGAGTTCGTGCTGTTCCGCGACTCGTACGAGGACGCCTGGCAGCGCGGCTACCGCGACCTCACCCCGGCCAACCAGTACAACGTCGACTACTCGCTGCTCGGCACCGCCCGGGTGGAGCCGTTGCTGCGCCGCATCCGGGTCGAGATGGCCGGCGCGGGGCTCACCCCGGAGAGCGCCAAGGGCGAGTGCAACCTCGGGCAACACGAGATCGCCTTCCGGTACGACGAGGCGGTGGCCTGCGCCGACCACCACGTCATCTACAAGAACGGTGCCAAGGAGATCGCCGCCCAGGAGGGGATGGCGATCACCTTCATGGCCAAGCCGAACGAGCGTGAGGGCAACTCCTGCCACATCCACTTCTCGCTGCGGGACTCCTCCGGCTCGTCGGCGATGCTCGGCGACGGACCGGCGCACCTGTCGCAGACCGGGCAGCGGGTGCTCGCCGGGCTGCTGGCAACCATGCGCGAGTTCAGCCTGCTCTTCGCCCCGAACATCAACTCCTACAAGCGCTACCAGCCGGGATCGTTCGCCCCGACCGCGCTGCGCTGGGGTGTCGACAACCGCACCTGCGCCCTGCGGGTGGTCGGGCACGGGCAGGGCATGCGCGTGGAGAACCGGGTGCCCGGCGCTGACGTCAACCCGTACCTGGCGATCGCCGGGCTGGTCGCCGGGGCGCTGCACGGCATCGACGGAGAGCTGGAGCTGGGTGCGGAGTGCACCGGCAACGCGTACGACGACCCGGAGGCCGAGCGCGTCCCCGGCACCTTGCGCGACGCTCTCGCCCTGTGGGAGGAGTCGACGGTGGCCCGCGAGGCGTTCGGCGCCGAGGTGGTGGCCCACTACGCCAACCAGGCGCGGGTCGAGCTGGCCGCCTTCGACGCCGCTGTGACGGACTGGGAGCTCAAGCGTGGCTTCGAACGCCTCTGACCCCGCGCCAACCCGCTCCACCTCCCGCGATCTTGCACTTTGTGTTGGTGGTTCGTGGAAATTCGCGGCTTTTATCGGTGCAGTAACTGCAAGATCGCGCAGGGGTAGGGGGTAGCGGTGTGACGGTTTTGGTGGATCCGGCTTCCGGGGTCGGGTTTCGGGAGGTTGCGGCGGCCTCTGTGGAGGACGTTGACGCGGCTATCGCGCGGGCGAGCGCCGCGTTTGCTGGCTGGCGGCAGGTGGGGGCGGGGGACCGGGCGCGGTTGCTGCGGCGGTTCGCCGCCGTGGTCGACGCGCATCTGGACGAGTTGGCAGTGCTGGAGGTGCGCAACTCCGGGCACACCATCGGCAACGCCCGATGGGAGGCGGGCAACGTCCGCGACGTCCTGGACTACTACGCCGGTGCGCCCGAGCGGTTGAGCGGGCGGCAGATCCCGGTGCCCGGCGGGTTGGACGTCACCTTCCACGAGCCACTCGGCGTGGTCGGCGTGATCGTGCCCTGGAACTTCCCGATGCCGATCGCCGCCTGGGGGTTCGCCCCGGCGCTCGCCGCCGGCAACACAGTGGTGCTCAAGCCCGCCGAGTTGACCCCGCTCACCGCGCTGCGCCTGGCCGAGCTGGCCCGCGAGGCCGGCCTGCCCGACGGCGTCTTCACCGTCGTCCCGGGCGAGGGCTCGGTGGTGGGGGAGCGATTCGTCACCCACCCGGCGGTCCGCAAGATCTGCTTCACCGGCTCCACCGAGGTCGGCACCCGGATCATGGCCGGCTGCGCTGCCCAGGTGAAGCGACTCACCCTGGAGTTGGGCGGCAAGAGCGCGAACATCGTGTTCGCCGACGCCGACCTGGAGCGCGCCGCCGCGACCGCGCCGGGCGCGGTCTTCGACAACGCCGGCCAGGACTGCTGCGCACGGTCGCGGATCCTGGTCCAGCGTTCGGTGTACGACAGGTTCCTGGAACTGCTCGAACCGGCGGTACGCGCGGTGCGCGTCGAAGATCCGTCCCGCGACACCGCCGAGATGGGCCCGCTGATCTCCGCCGCCCAACGGGACCGGGTCGCCGGCTACCTCGACGGGGCGAAGATCGCCTTCACGGGCTCCTGCCCGGACGGCCCCGGGTTCTGGCACGCGCCAACCGTGCTGCTGGCCGACTCACCGGCCGACCGGCACTGGCGGGAGGAGATCTTCGGCCCGGTGGTCTCGGTGCTGCCGTTCGACGACGAGGCGGACGCGATCCGGCTCGCCAACGACACCGAGTACGGGCTCTCCGGCTCGATCTGGACCCGGGACGTGGGTCGGGCCCTGCGCCTTGCCCGCGCCGTCGACGCGGGCAACCTCAGCGTCAACTCGCACTCGTCGGTGCGCTACTGGACCCCGTTCGGCGGGATGAAGCGCTCCGGGCTCGGTCGTGAGCTGGGCCCGGACGCGCTGCTTTCCTTCACGGACGTCAAGAACGTGTTCATCGCGACGGAGGAGTGACGCCAGTGCAGGGTCGGTTGCAGGACCGGGTGGCCGTGGTCACCGGAGCGGGCAGCGGCATCGGGTTGGCCACAGTGCGGCGGTTCGCCGCCGAGGGGGCCCGCGTGGTCTGCGTGGACATCGACGTGGCCGCCGGTACGAAGGCCGCCGAGGAGTGCGGCGGCGAGTTCTTGGCCACCGACGTGGCCGACGAGTCGGCGGTGCGCGACCTGTTCGACGGGGTGGCCGACCGGCACGGCCGGGTGGACATCGCGTTCAACAACGCCGGCATCTCGCCGCCCGACGACGACTCCATCCTGGACACCGGCCTGGACGCGTGGGAGCGGGTGCTGCGGGTCAACACCACGAGCGTCTACCTGTGCTGCAAGTACGCCATCCCGCACATGCGTCGGCAGGGCAAGGGCTCGATCATCAACACGGCCTCGTTCGTGGCGTTGATGGGTGCGGCCACGTCGCAGATCGCGTATACCGCGAGCAAGGGCGGGGTGCTGGCGATGACCCGGGAGTTGGGTGTGCAGTTCGCCCGTGAGGGCATCCGGGTCAACGCCCTCTGTCCCGGCCCGGTGGCCACCCCGTTGCTGCTGGAACTCTTCGCCGCCGATCCGGAGCGGGCGGCCCGCCGGCTGGTGCACGTGCCGATGGGACGCTTCGGGCAACCGGAGGAGATCGCCGCCGCGGTGGCGTTCCTGGCCAGCGACGACGCGTCGTTCATGACCGCCGCGCAGTTCGTGGTCGACGGCGGCATCACGGGCGCGTACGTCACTCCGTTATGAGGAGACCGCTGATCGGGGTCAGCGCGTACGTCGAACCCGCCGACTGGGCCGTCTGGCGGGGTGTGCGGGCGGTGCTGGTGCCGGAGGCGTACACGCGGGCGGTGGCGGCCGCGGGTGGCCGGGCGGTGGTGCTGCCGCCGGACGACGTGGACGCCGACGTGGTGGCTGTCCTCGACGGGTTGCTGTTGGCCGGTGGTGCGGACGTCGGCCCGGGGCGGTACGGCAAGCCGCTCGACCCCCGTACCGAGGACCGGCCGGACCGGGACGCCGGCGAGTTGACACTGCTGGCCGCCGCGCTCGCCGCCGAGGTGCCGGTGCTGGGCGTGTGTCGGGGGATGCAGTTGCTGGCGGTGGCGTACGGCGGCACCCTGCACCAGCACCTGCCCGACGTGGTGGGTCACGAGGCGCACCGCCCGGCACCCGGGGTGTACGGCGCGCACGCGGTGCGGTTCGCGCCGGGGAGCCTGGCCGCGTCGGTGCTGGCCGGGGTCGACCAGGTCAACTCGTACCACCACCAGGCGGTAGCCGATCCGGGCCGGCTCACGGTGACCGGTTGGGCGGAGGACGGCGTGGTCGAGGCGGTGGAGGACCCGGCCCTGCCGTTCGTGCTCGGGGTGCAGTGGCATCCGGAGAACGAGTTGGACCCCGCCCCGATCCCGGCGTTGGTGCGGGCGGCCGGCCGGCGGGTGTGACTGAGATCGCCCCCGCCCGTCGATGGCCCCGGTGGGAGGATCGACGCATGGGCAAGGTCTATCCGGAGATCGACTCTCGACTACGTGACTTCATCGTGGCCCAACCGCTCTTCTTCGTGGCGACCGCCCCGTCCGGGGTCGAGGGGCACGTCAACGTGTCACCGAAGGGCATGCGGGGCACCTTCGTGATCCTCGGCCCGCACCGCGTGGCCTACCTCGACTATCACGGCAGTGGGGCGGAGACCATCGCCCACCTGCGGGACAACGGCCGGATCACGCTGATGTTCTGTGCCTTCGACGGCCCACCGAAGATCGTCCGGTTGCATGGTCGGGGCAGCAGCGTCGCGGTCACCGAAGACGCCTTCGCCGATCGACTCGCCGAGTTTCCCGCACCGCCGGATGTCCACGCCGTCCGGGCGGTCATCACCGTCGAGGTGGAGCGGGTCAGTGACTCCTGCGGATATGCGGTGCCTCTCATGGACTTCCGGGCCGAACGCGATTTGTTACTCACCTCACACTCCCGCCGCAGCGCCGATGATCTGGTCGTCTACCGGGCCACCAAGAATGCGGCAAGCATCGACGGGCTGCCGGTCTTCTGACTCGTCAGAGCGCTTCTGCCGCCGCCGTTCGACACCGTCAACCACCCGCACTGTCCGGTGCCCGACGGCCCCGGCGTACGTAACCAGCGTCCATCGCCCGTAATGCGTTACGTTGCTGGTCCGCTGGGGTACAAGTCGAGGCACAGCGGGTGAAGATCAACGGTCGAGGGGTACGGCCGGGGCGGGGAGGCTGCATGAGCTCGGCCCAGGGGGGCGCGGACATCGGGCATCCGGCCCTGTCCGGTCGCGAGACCCCGCCGATGCTGGCGGCCGCGTTCGCGGCCGGCGGCGAGATGGGCGAGCGGTTGGCCTCCTTCGACTGGTCCTCCGGCCCCCTGGGCGGGCCCGGTCAGTGGCCCCCGGCGCTCTCCAACGCCGTCGGGATGATGCTCGCCTCCAGCGCGCCGATCGTCATGTTCTGGGGCGACGAGCAGTTGGCCTTCTACAACGACGCCTACCGGCCGACCATCGGCGGCAAACACCCGGACGTGATCGGCCGACCGGCCCGCGCGAACTGGGCGGAGACCTGGGCGGTGCTCGGCCCCCTGCTCGACAACGTCCGGAGCACCGGCCGCTCCTACCGGGGCGAGGACCACCCCTTTCTGCTGGACCGGTACGGCTTCGTCGAGCAGACCTACTTCAACGTCTCGTACGACCCGATCCGCGGTGACGACGGCTCGGTCAGTGGCGTCTACTGCATCGTCAGCGAGACCACCGGGCGGGTGCTCGGCGAGCGTCGCCTGCGCGCGCTGGCCGAACTGGGTGCCGAGCTGAGCGACATCGGCAACGCCACTGAGCTGGGCCGGACCGCCGCCGAGGTGCTCGGCCGGCACGAGGCCGACGTGCCGTTCGCCCTGATCTACCTGGCAGACGGCAGCGACCAGCACACCCTGGCCGGTTGCACCGGCACCACCCCGCCCGCCGCCGATGTCACGGCGCAGGTGTCGGCCCGGCTCAGCGCCGATGACGCGCCCGCCACGATCGAGGTCACCGCGCTGCTCGACGCGCTGCCGGTCGACGCCGCAGACCAGGCCCTCGTGCTGCCGCTCACGGCGACCAACCAGACGGTCGGCGCGCTGGTCGTGGGCGTGGCCCGTCAGTTGCCGCTCGGCGACGACTACCGCGACTTCCTCGACCTGGTCGCCGCCCAGATCTCCCGGGCGGTCGGCACCCAGCGGGCGTACGAGCAGGAACGGGCCCGCGCCGCCGAACTGGCAGCGCTGGACCGGGCGAAGACCAACTTCTTCGCCAACGTCAGCCACGAGTTCCGCACCCCACTGACCCTGGTGCTCGGCCCGCTGGAGGACATGCTGGCCGATCCGGCGCTGCCCCCCACCGACACCGACCGGCTCACCATGATGCACCGCAACGCGCTGCGCCTGCTCAAGCTGGTCAACACGGTGCTGGACTTCTCCCGGCTGGAGTCCGGTAGGCTCGCCGCCCGCTACCAGCCCACCGACCTCGCCGATTACACCGCCCGGCTGGCCAGCACCTTTCGCTCGGCCACCGACCGGGCCGGGTTGCGACTGGTGGTGGACTGTCCGCCGCTGCCGATGCCGGTCCACGTCGACCGGGACATGTGGGAGAAGGTCGTCCTCAACCTGGTGTCGAACGCTGTCAAGTTCACCTTCGACGGCGAGATCCGGGTGCGGGTCCGGGCCGTGGAGGGCGCTGCCCGGCTGGAGGTGACGGACACCGGCATCGGGATCGTGACGGACGAGCTGCCGCACGTCTTCGAACGGTTCCACCGGGTTCCCGGGGCGCGGGCACGTACCCACGAAGGCACCGGCATCGGCCTCGCGCTGGTCCGGGAACTAATCGAGATGCACGGCGGCGAGGTCGGGTTGACGAGCCAGATCGACGTGGGCAGCACCTTCACGGTGACCGTTCCCTTCGGCTCGGCGCACCTGCCGGCGGACCAGGTGGCGGCGTTCGACCCGCTGCCGGTGGGTGAGCCCCAGCAGGCCCGGCTCTTCGTGGCGGAGACCGCGCTGTGGGCCGGCGTCGCGTCGACATCGGACCTCGACCATCAGCCGTCGGAGGGCGTCTCGGCCGGCCGGATCCTGGTCGTCGACGACAACGCCGACCTACAGGAGCACGTCAGCCGGCTGCTCTCCCCGACCTGGGACGTGGTCACCGCGAACGACGGGCTCGAAGCCCTGCCGCTGGCCCGCGAGGGCGGGTTCGACCTGGTGCTCACCGACGTGATGATGCCCCGGCTGGACGGGTTCGGGCTGGTGAGCGCGCTGCGCGCGGACCCGCGTACCCGGCATGTGCCGATCGTGCTGCTCTCCGCCCGCGCCGGCTCCGCGGAGGAGGTCGCCGGCCTCGCCGTCGGCGCCGACGACTACCTCACCAAGCCGTTCTCCGCGCAGGAGCTGGTCGCCCGGGTCCGGGCCAACGTCGAGCTGGGCCAGCTGCGCGGGCAGATCATCCGCCGGCTCCGCGCGCTGGCCGACGCGGCGGTGGCGGTGAACTCCGCCCGATCCACAGCCGACGTGCTCCAGGTCGCCGCCCGGCACGCGTTGAGCCTCGCCGAGGCGGCCCGGGTGGTCGTCTCCGCGGCCGAGGCGCGCTTCGAGGCGGACGGCGGCGGCACCACCGCCGCCGACCCGTCGTTCGTGGCCGAGCTGACCGGCACCGCCGGCAAGCAGCTCGGTGAGCTGCGGGTCTGGCGGGCAGCCGGCGACGAGGCGCAGGCCGACGACGCCGCGTTGACCGAGCTGGCCCGGCTCGTCGGGGTGCGACTGGAGAACGCCCAGCTCTACGAAGCCGAACACCGCATCGCCACCACCCTGCAGCACAGCCTGCTGCCCCGGTCGCTGCCTCAACTGCCCGGCGCGGTGATCGCCAGCCGCTACCTGCCCGGCAGCGCCGACGTCGAGGTCGGTGGCGACTGGTACGACGCGATCGCGCTCAACGGCGACGAGCTGGTGCTGGTCATCGGCGATGTGGTCGGTAAGGGCGTCCGGGCCGCCGCGGCGATGGGGCAGCTGCGCAACGCGCTGCGGGCGTACGTGCTGGAGGGGTTCGACCCGGGTGAGTCGCTGACCCGGCTCAACCGGCTGGTCGGCTCCACCGAGGGCCGCTCCTTCGCGACGGTGGTCTGCCTGCTGTTCAACCCCGGCACCGGGCGGCTGCGATACGCGAGCGCCGGTCACCCGTCCCCACTGTTGATCACCGGAGGCGACGTGGCGTTCCTGCACGACCGGGCGCTCGGCCCACCTGTCGGCGCGCTCCGCAACGCGACGTACGAGTCGGTGGAGGGCGAGTTGCCGGCCGGCACTCGACTGCTGCTCTACACCGACGGGCTGGTCGAGGACCGTCAGCTCGGCATCGATGCCGCACTGGCCCAGTTGCGCATCGACGCGGCCACCCCGAGCGAGCACGTGGTGGACCTGATCGACGCGGTGGTCGAGCGGGTCACCGGGCGGCCGCGCCGCGACGACGTGGCGGTTCTCGCCCTGGAGGCGGCGGAGCCGAACCGCTTCGCGCTGCGGCTACCGGCGGACCCGACCCGGCTCAGCGTGCTCCGCAAGCGGTTGGAGGATTTCCTCGTCGCGCACTCCGTCGGCGAGACCGACAGGTTCGACCTGACGGTTGCCGTCTCCGAGGCCGCCGCCAACGCCATCGAACACCCGGTCCACCCCGCCGAGGCCATGATCAGTGTGGAGGTGGCCATCGACGGTCGGACGGTGACCGCCACCGTGCGCGACAGCGGGCAGTGGCGGGAGTCGACCGGTTCCGGCTTCCGGGGCCGCGGCCTGGACCTGATCAGAGCGCTGGGTGAACTGTCGGTACGGCGTACCGCCGAGGGCACCGAGGTGACGCTGCGCCGGCAGTTGCAGGACTGACCGCGCGCCCGGCGGCGGCCGGCTGCCTAGGCCGGGTCGAGCCAGCCCTGTTCGCCGAGGCCGGAGATTTCCAGCACCCGACGGACCTGCCGGGACGGGCGGACTCTGAGCCGTCCCGAAAACTCCTGGGCGAGGCGGACCAGGGCGTGGATGGCGGCCGAGTCGAAGAAGGTCACCGCACTCAGGTCGAGAGTGATCTTCCTGGCGGCGGGCTCGCGCAGCGCGGTCTGGAGCATCGTGTCAGCGGTCGCCATGTCGACCTCGCCGGCCACCACGACGTGGAGGTGGTCACCGTCGATCTCTGCGCTGGCGGAGAAGACGGGTGGTGCTCCTCCTTGATCCACGCTGACACCATGGCACAGCGACCCTGGCAGGGCAACAACCTCCACCGGGCGGCCGTGGCGCGGGTCACCAGCGGCCCCGGCGATAGGCTTGCGGCATGACCGTCCGTCCGCCGCTGACACCAGGCACGCTCTCCCCGATGCGACCGGTGCCGTCCCAGATCGCCCGACCGGAGTACGTGGGCAAGACGCGTCCGCGGGAGTGGCGTGGCTCGCACGTGCAGACGCCGGAGACCATCGAGAAGATGCGGATCGCCAGCCGGCTCGCCGCCCAGGCGACCCAGCTCGCCGGCGAGCACTGCAAACCCGGCGTGACCACTGACGAGATCGACAAGGTGGTGCACGAGTTCCTCTGCGACCATGGCGCGTACCCGTCGACGCTGGGCTACAAGGGCTTCCCGAAGTCCTGCTGCACCAGCCTCAACGAGGTCATCTGCCATGGCATCCCGGACACCACGGTCCTGCACGACGGCGACATCATCAACGTCGACGTGACCGCGTACATCGGTGGGGTGCACGGTGACACCGATGCCACCTTCTGCGTGGGCGAGGTCAGCGAAGAGGCCCGGCTGCTGGTCGAGCGGACCCACGAGGCGATGATGCGCGGCATCCGCGCCGTCGCCCCGGGACGCCAGATCAACGTGGTGGGACGCGTCATCGAGTCGTACGCCAAGCGGTTCGGTTACGGCGTGGTGCGCGACTTCACCGGCCACGGCATCGGTGAGGCCTTCCACAGCGGCCTCTACGTGCCGCACTACGACAGCCCGCGCCCCACCGACATCATGGAGCCCGGCATGACGTTCACCATCGAGCCGATGATCACCCTCGGCACCTACCAGTACGACATGTGGGACGACGGGTGGACAGTGGTCACCAAGGACCGCAAGTGGACGGCGCAGTTCGAGCACACCATCGTGGTGACCGACGACGGCCACGAGATCCTGACCCTTCCGTGAGCGCGAGGAACGCAGCGCAGCGGAGTCCCGCAGTCACGAACGAAGGGCAGGCGCCGTGACCGACACCCCAGCGGCGCTGCGCGAGGCGCACCACGCGGACGTCTCCGGCGGCTGGCTGCGCCCGGCCGTGTTCGGCGCGATGGACGGCCTGGTCACCAACATCGCCCTGATCGCCGGCGTCGGCGGCGGTGGAGTGTCGCCTCGCAGCATCGTGCTCACCGGCACCGCCGGCCTCGTCGCCGGTGCGATCTCGATGGGCCTCGGCGAGTACACCAGCGTGCGCTCCGCCAACGAGCAGGTCGCCGCCGAGGTGGCCAAGGAACGACGGGAACTGGAACGGCACCCCGAGGCCGAGGCCCGGGAGCTGGCCGACGCGTGGGTGGCCCGGGGCCTGCCCCGGGACCTCGCCACCCAGGTGGCCGAGGCGGTGCGGCGCGACCCGGAGGAGGCGCTGCGGGTGCACGTCCGCGAGGAGCTGGGCGTCGACCCCGACGACCAGCCCAGCCCGTGGGCCGCGGCGATCTCGTCGTTCCTGTTCTTCTCGATCGGCGCGCTGGTCCCGCTGCTGCCGTACCTGCTCGGCGCCACCGAACTGTGGCTGGCGCTCGCCGTCGGCGGGCTCGGGCTGTTCGCCGCAGGTGCCGTGGTGGCCCGCTTCACCCACCGTCCCTGGTGGACGAGCGGGCTGCGCCAGCTGCTGCTGGGCGCCGCGGCGGCCGGCGCCACCTACCTGATCGGCTCGCTGATCGGCGTACCGGGCGGGCTGTGACGCGCCTCAGGTGCTGAGCAACTCGTCTATCGTGCCGTCGACCGCACGACCACGGGCGGCCAGCTCCTCGGCCTGCCGGGCCAGCACCACACCCACCTCGGTCATGTCCGCCCCGGCCAACCCGGTGCGCCGCACCGCGTCCCCCGGGTCCCGGAAGTAGGTGCGACTCAGCAGACCGGTCACCGTGGCCGCCGCCAGCCGGGCCTCGGCGAGCATCAGCAGAGCCTGATCGGTCTCGTACCACTCGGCCAGCCGGGCCGCGCGGGAGTGCGCCGCGCTGCCCCTGTACCACGCCTGGCGAGCCGCGGTGCTGAACTCCGCCGGCCGGGCCCGGGCCAGCCGGCCGAGGTGCTCGTCGCGCAGCGTCCGCAACCAGCCCGTCGGATCGTGCAACGCCTGCGTGGTGACGTACCGGTCGGCGGTCAGCGGCCAGAGCGGTGAGAGCACCCGCGCCTGGGCCAGGTAATCCTCGGCCGCGGCCACGGTCAGGTCGACGAGCACCCCGTCGACCCGCCGGGTGGCCGGCGACGGGCCGGTCCCGGGCCGATAGGTGACCACCAGCAATCCGGCCTCGCGGTCCCCGCCGCCGTCGTCGTCCCCGTGCGCCAGAGGCCCGTGTACGGCGATCGCGAGCGTGTCGGCCGGGAACCGCCGCCGGACTGCCTCGGCGACCCGCTCCGCGACCGTCCACCGTCGATCGTCGAGGCCCCGGAACCCCGGCTCACTCCTCGCGCTCACGGAACCACCTCGCCTTAACTACCGAGCGTCAGCCTAGCCAGCCGACGGCGGCGCTTCGGGCGCGCCGCGCCCGGTCGGGGCCAGCCGGAAGATGTGGATCTCCCGGCCACCGGCCCGCTGCACGTACGTGTGGTACGCGGGCCACGCGCTGACCAACAGCTGCCACAACCGGTCCCGTTCGGCGCCGGAGGCCCGCTGGGCCCGCACCGCGACCCGCCGGCCCTTCACGTCCACCTCGGCGGCCGGATCGGCGAGCAGGTTCATCGCCCAGCCGGGGTGGTGGGTCTGCCCCCAGTTGGAGCCGATCACCACGTACGCGTCGCCGTCGGGCACGTAGAGCAGCGGATTGCTGCGGGGCTTGCCGGAGCGGCGACCCGTTGTGGTGATGAGTAGGGAGGGGAGCAGGCCGAGCGCTACCACCCGACCCCGGGTGAGTCGACCAACCATCCGGTCGGCCGGAACCAGCAGACGCGCGGTGGCACCGAACCAGCGATGGTGACCGACTCGACGGACGACATTCCTGAGCACTGACACGCCGGTCAGTCTGCCGGCTGCCCGGCCCCGGCGGCACCCCCACGCGGTCCACTTTCGGTTGCCCGGCGGACCGGTCAGTCCAGCCGCCGTTCGATGGGCAGTCGGGCCCGGGTGAACAGGCCCGCCCCGAGCATCGCCACCACCGGCACCAGCACCAGGACCCCGAGCGCGGGCCACGGCACCAGAAAGGGGTACGGATCGGATATCGGCCAGTCACTGGCGTACTGCCGGTTCACCGAGACCAGCACGATCGCGGCGGTACCGAGCCCGGCCACGATGCCGAGCACCGAACCGATACCGGCGATGACCCCGGCCTGGCAGATCGCCAGCAGCCGGCGTACCGCTGGGGCCGCGCCGACGGCCGCGAGGGTGGTCAGTTCGGCGCGTCCCTCGGCGGCGGCGAGCGCGGTGGCGATCCCGGCCGCCCCCACGGTGATCAGCCCGGCCGCCGCCGCGAGCAGCAGGAGCAACGGTGAGACGTCGCGTGGGGCGCCTCCGTACTCGACGTTCAGCGAGAACGTCCCGAAGGAACGCAGCGCGGCGGAGAACCGCGCCTGTTGCTCCTCGTCCGGCGGGTTCGTGGTGCCGACCACCCAGCCAGCCGGGAACCAGCTCATGTCGAGTTGTCGGGCCGCGTGGGTGGACAGCAGCAGGCGGGAGGAGCCCGACGCCTGGGGCAGCGCGTACCCCGGCAGGTCGCGGACGACGGTGGCCGGAGTGTCCGTTTTTCCGTCCGTGCTGAAGACGCGGACGGTCACCAGGCCGTCGTGCAGGTAGCGCGGGTCGGTCACCACCACGCCACCGGCATGCAGCACCGCCGTGGCGGCGGCGGTCGTCGCCGGGTCCGCGCCGGTGAGCAGTGGCAGCGCGAAGCCGTCGTCCACCCCGGGCAGGAC
Source organism: Micromonospora sp. NPDC049049 (assembly GCF_040649115.1). Taxonomy (NCBI): domain Bacteria; kingdom Bacillati; phylum Actinomycetota; class Actinomycetes; order Micromonosporales; family Micromonosporaceae; genus Micromonospora; species Micromonospora sp. NPDC049049. Next base: position 89,089 of record NZ_JBEZEX010000016.1, read on the forward strand.
GTAGCCGCCGTAGGAGTCGGCCTCGCGGATCTGGCAGCGTGGGTCGGCCCGCGCCTCCTGGCGGTGTGCGGCGGGAAGACTGTCGCCGGGCTGAAACGGACAGGCTCGGCTCGGCGGGAGGACGGGCGCCACGTCGCAGTAACGGGCACCCGTCGGGTCGCAGTTGGGCTCGTACACGGTGGCTACCGCGTCGACCCCCAACTGGTCCCGGGCCGCGTCGGCGACCTGTGCCAGGGTGGGCTGGCCGTCCGGCCGGTTGGCGTGCACCAGCATGTGACCGGTCGGCAGCGCCGGCCGGTAGGCGCGCGCGTCGCGGGCGCCGTCGCTGGCCAGGTATCCGCCGAGGGCGACGCTGCTGGCGACGGCGGCCATCACGGCGCAGATGGCCGGTGCCGCGGCGGCCCGGTTGCGGCTGGCATCGCGCAGTGCGATCCGTGGCGCCAGCGGCAGCACCCGGCCGAGGCGGGCGAGCGCCCCGAGCAGCGTGGGCGTGCAGCAGACCAGGCCCAACTCGCCGAGGATCAGCCCGGTGAGAACCACCGCCGGGGAGGTCTGGGTGGCTCCGAACGCCGCCAGCCCCGCCCCGCCGACCACCAGTGCCAGTCCGAGAGCCAACCACCGGCCCGGGGATTTCGCCGGGGTGCGTCGTCCGGCGAGCCCGGCGCTGACGTCCTGCCGGGCGGCGGTCCAGGCCGGTGCCAGCGCGGCGAGCACTCCGGCCAGCACCGCGACGCCACCGAGCAGGGCCAGCGCACTCGGCCAGCAGCGGTAGCCGCCGAAACGGGCGCTGAAGACGTACTGCTCCATCAGCGGGCGACCGGCGAACGCCGCGCTGACGCCGACCAGCAGGCCGGCGGCGGCCCCCAGCACGCCCAACACCACACCGTCGGCCAGCACGACGCGGCGAAGCTGGGCGGCGTCCCCGCCCGCCACCGCGACCAGCGCCAGATCCCGTCGTCGGCGACGGACGCCGACGGCGAAGGCCGGCCCGACCAGCAGGACGACCTCCAGAAGCCCGAGGCCCGCGATGAGGACGCCGGTGCTCAGGTCGTTGGCGCCGCTCTGCCTGATCGCACCGAACCACGTCCGGTCCGCTGTGGTCCCCGAGCCGAGCGGGCTTCGGGCGGTGACCACCACCCCCCGCTCGTTGAGCCGGGACACCAGCGCGGCGTCCACTGCTCCGGGCAGGTCCGCCAGCCAGACGCTGTCCGGTTCCGGGCCGGTCGCCTGCACGGCCCCCGGGTGCAGCGCCACGACCGGCCCGAGGTCGTCGGGAAATTCGACCACCCCCACGACTGTGTACGCCCTGCTTCCGTCGGCGGTGGCCACGGCGTGGCCGAGGCGCAGGCCCAGGCGGCGCAGCGCCACCGGACTGACGGCTACCTCACCGGCCTGCTGTGGTGCCCGGCCGGCCCGGAACCGCACCAGCCCTCGGGCCAACGGGTCGGTGAGGTCCAGCGCCCGCCCGGCCACGGCCTCGTCGCGGCGCGGGCCGCGCAGTGTCAGCGGGACGCGGGGACGAAGCTCGGTCACCCGGCTGCCCGGCCCCAGCAGGGTGGTCATCTGGGCGGCGGTGACCCGCGCGGGAGGCTCGCCGTCCTGCGTGGACCATGCCTCACCCCAGTCGTCCTGCCGCACCGGGCTGCTGGCGATCCACTGCAACTCCGCGTCGGCCACGCCGAGCCGGCGGTCGACGCGTTCCTGTGGGGTCAGCTCGGCCATGTCGTAGCTCGCCGCCAGGAAGGCGAGCGCCGCCACCGGCAGGGCGATCATCGCGAGCACCAGGGCCGTCCGCCGCCGGGACCGGCGTGACTCCCGCCGGGCGATTCGCAGCGCGGCCCGCCAGGAGCCGGTCAGCTCGGCGAACCGCCGCCGGCCGACCGGGGCGGTTGGCGTGACCGGCCGCGGCGTCGCGGTGCCGGCCCGACCGAGGGCCCGCATCGGACGGCGAACGGTCACCGGTCGCTGCCGGACAGCAGTTGCTCGACACTGCCCAGCGGTGCCGTCGTGTCGACCAGCACGCCGTCGCGGAGGAACACCACCCGGTCCGCCCAGCCGGCGTGCCGTGCCTCGTGGGTGACCAGCACCCCGGCGGCGCCCGCGTCGATCCGGCGGCGCAGCAGGTGCAGCACCGCCTCACCGGTCTGGGAGTCCAACGCCCCGGTGGGCTCGTCGGCGAGGACCAGCCGACGGTCGCCCACCAGCGCGCGGGCGATGGCCACCCGCTGCTGCTGCCCGCCGGAGAGCTGGTCTGGGAAACGGTCCCCCAACGCGGGCAGCCCCACCTCGGTGAGTGCTGTCATGGCCAGTGCGCGGGCCCGACGTCCGCTGGTCCCGTCGAGTTCCAACGGGAGCGCCACGTTCTCCAGCGCGCTCAGACTGCCCAGCAGGTTGAGCTGCTGGAAGATGTAGCCGATCCGACGGCGGCGCAGTTGGGCCAGCCCGCGGCGGTCCAGGGCCCCCAGCGGTTGCCCCTCGACCCGGACCTCGCCGCCGGTCGGACGGTCCAACCCACCGGCGAGAGCCAGCAGTGTCGATTTGCCGGAGCCGGACGGTCCCATCACGGCGACCAGCTCGCCGGGCCGGACGACCAGGCTGACGCCGCGCAGCGCGTGCACCGCCGCCGGCCCGGCACCGTGGGTGCGGTGGACGGCGCGTAGCTCCAGCACCGCGTCGTCCGATCCGCTCACCGTCTTGCCTCCTCGCCGGCCCATCGAGCCGCGTCCCGCGCGTCGGCGTCATCGGGTCGGGTAGCGGGAGGCGCCGGGCCGCTGGGTTGGTGCCGGACCAGACTGGTCTCGCAGTGGTCCAGCCAGCGCACCTCGGCCTCGGCCTGGAACACCATCGAGTCCAGCACGAGGCGCCAGGGAAGGTCCTCCGGCCGGTTGCTGCCGTACTTCAACCGGGTCAACTCCTGAAGGGCCCGCATCGTCGCGCTGCGTTGGGCCTGCACCACCGACCGGACGTCGACCCCCGGGGTGGTCAGCGCCAGCGCCAGTTTGATCGCCAGTTCGTCACGGGGGCGGTCGTTACGACTGATCGGGGTGGCGAACCACAGCGCCAGGTCCGCCCGGCCAGCGTCGGTGATCTCGTACGGGCGCTGCCCGCCCTCGCTCTCCGGCAGCGGGCGCACCAGACCGTCCCGTTCCAGCCGGGACAACGTGGTGTAGACCTGCCCGATGTTCAGCGGCCAGGTCGAGCCGGTCGACTCCTCGAACGCGGCGCGCAGCTGGTACCCGTACATCTGGCCGCGTTCGAGCAGGGCGAGCAACCCGTGACGGATGGACATGGCAACGGAGTATGCATACCTGGTATGCGTACCGCAACCGGAGTGGACGGGTTCAGGTTGGTCGTCCGGGAAACGGGACAGTCAGCGGGGTCAGCCCGGCCGTCTTCCGCCACCGGGTGGCCCGCACGGCGTACTCGACCAGGGCGGCCAACGCCTGGTCCCGGTCGGCCCCGGTGGTGGATGCCAGGGCAGCCCGCCAGTGCGCGGCCGTGCGCTCCTCCACCTCGGCGGCGAGCCGCAGGGCGCTGGCCCGGTCGGTGACCGGGAACGGCAGGGCGTACCCGGCGCGGTCCGGCGGAACGACGCCGCCGGCCGTGGTGAGCTGCACCACCAGCGCGTCGCGCCGGCGTCGATGCGCGGCCTCCGCCTGGCGTGCCGCGTCCCGCGCAGCTCCGCTGAGCCGGACACCGATCCGTCCGTAGGCGTAGATGGCCGCGTACTCGGCGGACAGGGCGGAGGCTAGTGCCTCCCCGGCGGACGGCTGCCTCACTTCAGTGCCTCCTGGTGGGTTGCCCGGGCGGCGACTATCGACCCGAGCAGCGCCGCCCGCTCCGCGGGCGCAGCGGCGCAGGCGGCGGCGGCGGACTGCTGGGCGGTCTTCTCCAGCGCCCGCAGGGCGGCGCGCGCGCCGTTCGGATCGGCGGCCGGGGCGGTGGTCGGGGTGGCGGGGGCCGCCGACGGCACTGTCACGCCGATCACCCGGGCCAGCTCGGTGGCGTGCGCGGTGTGCGTCTCGGCGATCGGGTTGAGCCGGTCGGCGAGCTCGGGGTGGGCGGTCGCGGTCGCCCGGTACGCGGCGGCCAGCGCGAGTGACTCGTCCACCATCGGCCGCAGCGGGTCGGGCGGTGGGGTCGGTTGGTCGTCGCGGTCGAAAAGATCACAGCCGGTCAGCGGCGTCACGGCGCCGCCGAGCACCAGCAGCGCCCCGACGCTCAGGAGCTTTCGCCGGGAATGTCCGGATGCTTGGTCGCGCTGTGTCGTTCTGCCGATCCCCACCGGACAAGTCAACACCATCCGTGCCGCTCCGGGGGTCACCGGCGTCGGTGCGCCGCCCGGTCCGCCGCCCGGCAGGCGCGTTACGCTCTGCGCAACCACCGGCGTGTCCACTCCGGTGGCGTGCCGGCATGGCGGGAACACCGGTCCCCGTCGACCAGGGAGAGGGTGCGGAGATGACGCAGCGTGGCCGTGCCACCAGGCCGACGGGTCAGCCCCGCGGTGCTGCGGGCCCCCGCGGCGGTGACCTCGCCGCGCGGCGGGACCGACTGCGGGCCGTGATCGAGCCAGTGGTCAACGACGCCGGCTACGACCTGGAGGACCTGTCGGTCTCCCGGGCCGGCCGCCGGCACGTGGTGCGCGTGATGGTGGACACCGACGGCGGGATCGACCTGGACGCCGTCGCGGACGTCTCCCGCAAGGTCTCGGCCGCGCTGGACGCCGCCGAGGAAACCGGTGGCGACATCGTCGCCGGCGAGTACCAACTGGAAGTCAGCTCGCCCGGCGTCGCCCGGCCGCTCACCCTGCCCCGTCACTGGCGGCGCAACGTGGGCCGGCTGGTGAAGGTCACCGTCCGGGGCGCGGCCACGCTGCCCGGCCAGCGCGGCGAACAGCCCGCCGGTGACCGTCAGCTGACCGGCCGGGTGGTCGCGGCCGACGACGAGGGCGTGCACCTGGAGACCGACGACGGCCGCGCCGCCTGGGCGTACGCCCAGCTGGGCCCCGGCCGTGTGCAGGTCGAGTTCACCCGGCTCGCCGAGCTCGGTGAGCCGGAGGACGAGTTCGACGACGCGGACGATTCCGACGAGTTCGACGATTCAGACGACATCGACGACGAAGATGATGTGGAGGACGAGGAGAGGTGAACATCGACCTCGCGGCGCTGCGCGCACTCGAGCGCGAGCGGGAGATCCCGTTCGACACGATTCTCGCGGCGATCGAGACCGCGTTGCTGACCGCCTACCGGCACACCGACGGGGCCGAACCGTACGCACGGGTGGAGATCGACCGCAGGTCGGGCGCCGCCCTGGTGTACGCCCAGGAGATGGATGCCGACGGCAGCCTGGTGCGGGAGTGGGACGACACCCCGCACGATTTCGGCCGGATCGCCGCCATGACCGCCAAGCAGGTGATCCTCCAGCGGTTGCGGGAGGCCACCGACGAGGTGCACTTCGGTGAGTACGTCGGCCGTGAGGGTGACCTGGTCACCGGCGTGGTGCAGGCGCACGAGACGCGTACTGAGAAGGGCATCGTCAGCGTCGACCTGGGCAAGCTGGAGGGCGTGCTGCCGCAGTCCGAGCAGGTGCCCGGCGAGCGGTACGCGCACGGCGAGCGGGTCCGCTGCGTCGTGGTGCACGTGGCCAAGGGCATGCGCGGGCCGCAGATCACCCTGTCCCGGTCGCACCCGGCTCTGGTCAAGAAGCTCTTCGCGCTGGAGGTGCCGGAGATCGCCGACGGCACCGTCGAGATCGGTGCGATCGCCCGTGAGGCGGGCCATCGCACGAAGATCGCCGTGCGCTCCACCACCCCCGGGGTGAACGCCAAGGGCGCCTGCATCGGCCCGATGGGTCAGCGGGTGCGTGCCGTGATGAGCGAGCTGCACGGTGAGAAGATCGACATCATCGACTGGTCGGACGACCCGGGCACCTTCGTCGGCAACGCGTTGTCGCCGGCCAAGGCGCTGCGGGTCGAGGTGGTCGACCTGGCCAACCGCGCCGCCCGGGTGACGGTTCCCGACTTCCAGCTCTCGCTCGCCATCGGTCGGGAGGGGCAGAATGCCCGACTCGCGGCCCGATTGACCGGTTGGCGGATCGACATTCGGTCCGATGCGGAGCAGACCGCACCGGCAGCGCGTGGGGTAACTGATCACGTGCGGGAGCCGGGCGGCGCGATCTCGGGCAGCTAGGGGTAGACTTCCTCCAGTGGTACGACGCGCGCTGCCGGAGCGCACCTGTGTGGGTTGCCGGCAACGTGCGCCGGCCAGCGAATTGCTGCGGATCGTCGCGGTCAGGGACGAGGCTGGTCACAGCCTCCGGCCTGATCCGCGCCGCAGGCTGCCGGGTCGGGGAGCGAACATGCACCCGGATCCGGCCTGCTTCGCGCTGGCGGTGCGGCGCCGCGCCTTCGGGCGTGCGTTGCGCAGCACCGAGGTCCTCGACCACGGTGCGCTGGCGGAGCACGTCGATGCGCCAACCACTACGTCCGGTCAGCCCGACCGGGCGAGGGTCGCTAGCAGGGTAGGACGACCGACATGAGCACACGATGAAGTCCCTGAAATGACCAGGCTTCAAGTGCACGAGTGAGGTCGCTGCGGGTGCTGCCCGCACGACCTCGGAGTGAGGAGTGCAGTGGCAGGCAAGGCCCGCGTTCACGAGCTTGCAAAAGAGCTCGGGGTCGAGAGTAAGACCGTTCTCGCCAAGTTGAAGGAAATGGGCGAGTTCGTGAAGTCCGCGTCCAGCACCGTCGAGGCGCCTGTCGCCCGGCGGCTGCGTAACGCATTCGTCGCGTCCGCCGGAGCCCCGGCTCCGGCCGCCCCGTCGGCGCCCGCGTCGACGCCGGCTTCAAACCCGACCCCGACGCCAACCCCGGCCCCGGGCGCGCCCCGGGTCTCGGCCAAGCCGATGCCGCCTCGGCGGCCGGCCGCGCCGGCACCCGGTCCCAAGCCCAAGGGTCCGGTTCCCGGTGCCCCGCAGTCGGCGACCCCGGTCGCCAAGCCGGCGAGTGCCCACGACATCGAGGTGGCGGCCGCGGAGGCGCGTGCCGCCGCGCTGAAGGCTGAGCAGGAGGCCGCGGTCAAGGCCGCGCAGGCCGCCCGCCAGCAGCAGCGGGACAACCCCGTTCGCCGGGAGCCTCCGGCCGACGGCGGTAACCGTCCCGGCCCTCGGCCCGGTCCCGCGGCGATGCCGCCCCGTCCCGGTTCCCCGGCAGCTCGTCCGAGCACGCCGGCTCCGGGTCCGGGTGCCCGCCCCGGCGGTCGTCCGCCGGCGCGTGGCGCCGGTAACAACCCGTTCGGCATCCAGGGTGGCCAGCAGCAGCGGCCCCCGGCCGCCGGTGCGGGTGGCCCTCGGCCCAACACCCCGGCGGGTATGCCGCCGCGGCCGAGCCCGAACTCCATGCCGCCGCGGCCCAGCCCGGCGTCCATGCCGAGCCAGCGCCCGGCTGCTGGTCGTCCCGGCCCCGGTGGCGCTGGTCGCCCCGGTGGCGGTGGCGCCGGTCGTCCCGGTGGCGGTGGCGGTGGTTTCCGTGGCGGTCCCGGTGGTGGCGCCGGTGGCGGTGGCGGTTACCGCGGCGGCCCTGGTGGCGGCGCGGGTGCCGGCGGTGGCGGTGGCTACCGTGGCGGTCCCGGTGGCGGTGGCGGTGCTCCCGGTGGCGGTTTCCGTCCGGGTGGTCCGGCCGGTGGCGGCGGTCGTCCGGGTGCGGGCGGTCGTGGCCGTGGCGGCGGCGCCGCGGGTGCCTTCGGGCGTCCGGGTGGTCGGCCGACGCGCGGTCGCAAGTCCAAGAAGCAGCGCAGACAGGAGTTCGACAACCTGTCGGCTCCGACCATGAGCTCGGGTGCTCCCCGGGGTCAGGGTCAGGTCGTCCGGCTCTCCCGTGGCGCCTCGCTGTCGGACTTCGCCGACAAGATCAACGCCAACCCGGGTTCGCTGGTCCAGGAGATGTTCAACCTGGGCGAGATGGTGACCGCGACCCAGTCCTGTTCTGACGACACCCTGCACCTGCTGGGTGAGCACCTGGGCTTCGACATCCAGATCGTCAGCCCGGAGGACGAGGACCGCGAGCTGCTCGCGCAGTTCAACATCGACCTCGACGCGGAGGTGGCCGAGGAGCGTCTGGTCAGCCGTGCGCCGGTGGTGACCGTCATGGGTCACGTCGACCACGGTAAGACCAAGCTGCTCGACGCCATCCGTAAGGCGAACGTCGTGGCCGGTGAGGCGGGTGGCATCACCCAGCACATCGGTGCGTACCAGGTCCACGTCCCGCACGAGGGCGAGGACCGGGCGGTCACGTTCATCGACACCCCGGGTCACGAGGCGTTCACCGCCATGCGTGCCCGTGGTGCCCAGGTCACGGACATCGTGATCCTGGTCGTCGCGGCCGACGACGGCGTGATGCCGCAGACCATCGAGGCGTTGAACCACGCCAAGGCGGCCGACGTGCCGATCGTGGTCGCGGTCAACAAGGTCGACAAGCCGGACGCCAACCCGGACAAGGTCCGCCAGCAGCTGACCGAGTACGGCCTGGTCGCTGAGGAGTACGGCGGCGAGACCATGTTCGTCAACGTGGCAGCCAAGCCGGGCATCGGCATCGAGGAACTGCTCGAGGCCGTCCTGCTGACCGCCGACGCGTCACTGGAGCTGACCGCTCCGATCGACGGGCCGGCGCAGGGTGTGGCCATCGAGGCACACCTGGACAAGGGCCGCGGTGCGGTGGCGACGGTGCTGGTGCAGAAGGGCACCCTGCGGGCGGGCGACTCGATCGTCGCCGGTGGGGCGCACGGCCGGGTCCGGGCCATGCTCGACGAGAACGGCAACCAGCTCTCCGAGGCTGGTCCGGCGCGTCCGGTCATGGTTCTGGGTCTGACCGCGCCGCCCGGTGCGGGTGACACCTTCCTCGCCGCGGCGGACGACCGCACGGTGCGGCAGATCGCCGAGCAGCGGCAGGCACGGCGGCGGGCGGCGTCCTTCGCCAACTCCCGTGGCCGGGCCACTCTTGAGACGCTCATGGAGCAGCTCAAGGAGGGCGAGAAGACCTCGCTCAACCTCATCCTCAAGGGCGATGTCTCCGGTTCGGTGGAGGCCCTGGAGGACGCGCTGTTCAACCTCGACATCCCCGAGGAAGTTCAGCTCAAGGTCCTCGACCGGGGCGTCGGCGCGATCACCGAGAGCAACGTCATGCTCGCGAGCGCCTCGTCCGAGCCGGTCACGATCATCGGCTTCAACGTGCGGGCCTCGAACAAGGTCCGTGAGATGGCCGACCGCGAGGGCGTGGAGATCCGGTACTACACCGTCATCTACCAGGCCATCGAGGAGATCGAGGCAGCGCTCAAGGGCCTGCTCAAGCCGGAGTACGAGGAGGCCGAGCTGGGCAGCGCGGAGATCCGCGATGTCTTCCGCTCGTCCAAGATCGGCAACATCTCCGGTTGCATCGTCCGGTCGGGCATCATCCGACGCAACGCGAAGGCTCGACTGCTTCGGGACGGGACGGTCGTGGCGGACAACCTCACGATCACCTCGCTCAAGCGGTTCAAGGACGACGCCACCGAGGTCCGCGAGGGCTTCGAGTGCGGTCTGACCCTGGGTGGTTACAACAACGTCCAGGTCGGCGACGTCATCGAGACCTTCGAGATGCGGGAGAAGGTTCGCGCCTGATCCGGCAGTGACACGCTGATCAAGGGGTTTACGCCGAGTGGCGTAAACCCCTTGATCATGCGGGGCGGGTTGGCGGTATCGTCCGGGGCGATGTTCACCGGAACCGCGGTCTTCGACCTGCTGCTGCCGGGCGACTCCCGGTCGCTCAAAGCCAAGAGATCATATGTACGGCCGATCGTGGCGGCGCTGCGCCGCTTCGAGGTGTCGGCCGCCGAGGTGGGTGCGCTCGACCTGCATGGTCGAGCGCAACTGGCGGTGGCCGTGGTGGCCGCCGAGACGGCGCACGTCCGCGAGGTGCTCGACTCCTGTGAGCGCCTGGTGGCCAATCGCCCCGAGGTCGAGTTGCTGTCTGTTCGACGCCGGCTCTACGGCGTGGACGACGACTGACCATGGTGCCGGCTGTGCCGGGCGACCGGAGCGGCCCCGAAGGTAGTGTTCGAGATGTTGGCCGGTCGGCCGGCGGCCTCCGGGTCGCCGGGTCGACCGGAAGCAGGACGCCGTGGAGGTGGCGAGATGTCTGATCCGGCCAAGGTACGCCGGCACGCGGAACGGGTGCGTGAGCTGGTCGCGTCGGTGGTGCGGAGCCAGATCAAGGACCCGCGGCTCGGGATGATCACCATCACCGACGCCCGGATTACCGCTGACCTGCGCGACGCGACGGTCTTCTACACGGTGCTCGGGGACTCGGTGGCCCAGGCGGACACCGCCGCGGCGCTGGAGAGCGCCAAGGGGATGCTGCGCAGCACTGTCGGCAAGGCGCTCGGGCTGCGCCACTCGCCGACGCTCGCCTTCGTCCTCGACGACGTACAGGACCAGGTCAAGCACATCGACGACCTGCTCGCCGCCGCCCGCAACGCCGACGCCGAGGTGCAGCGGCTCGCCGCCCAGGCGAAGTACGCGGGCGAGGCCCAGCCGTACCGGGTGGATGACGAGGACGACGAGACGGACGAGGCCGACGAGGCCGACGAGGCCGACGTCAAGGAGACCCCGCGGGGTGGGGAAGCGCGGTGACCAGCACCGCCAGCGCAGCGTTCGTCGCCTCGACCGGGCTCGGCCCGACCGAGGCGGCGTGGGCCGAGGCCGAGGCGTTGGTGCGGGCTCTCCCGCCGACCGCCCGGGTGCTGCTGATCTGCCACATCAATCCGGACGGCGACGCGCTGGGCAGCATGCTCGGCTTCGGTCTGGGCCTGCGGCAGCTCGGCGTACGCGACGTGCAGGCGACCTTTCCCGGGCCGCCGGAGGTTCCGGAGCCGTTCCGGGGGCTGCCGGGTCTGGATCTGCTGGTCCCGGCGGACGCCGCCGACCCGGCGCCCGATCTGCTGATCTGCTTCGACGCGGCGAGCGAGTCGCGTCTCGGCGAGTTGGCCGGGCGGTTGTCGTCGGCGGGTGCGGCGTTGGTGCTCGACCACCACGCCTCCAACCCCGGTTTCGGCACCGTCAACCTGGTCGACCCGGGGGCGGCGGCCACGTCGGTCGTGGTCGAGCAACTGCTGGCCCGGCTCGGGGTGGTGGTGGATCCGGCCATCGCCGAGTGCCTCTACGTGGCGCTGACCACTGACACCGGTTCCTTCCGGTTCGCGGCTACCACTCCGGCGGTGCACCAGATGGCCGCCCGACTGCTGGCGACCGGGATCTCACCGGGTGACATCTCCCGGCAGGTCTTCGACACCCGGCCCTTCGGCGCGGTCCGCCTCTTCGGCGAGGTGCTCGGCCGGGCTCGACTGGAGCCGGCCGCCGCCGGAGGTCGGGGTCTGGTCTGGACCTTCGCCACCCTCGATGACCTGGCCCGGCACGACCAGCGGCCGTACGTGCTGGAGGCGCTGATCGACTCCGTGCGCTGCACCGCCGAGGCGGATGTGAGCTGTGTGGTGAAGCAGACCAGGCCGGCCGAGTGGGCGGTGTCGATGCGCAGCAAGGGCGCTGTGGACGTCAGTCGGGTCGCGGTGGCGCTGGGCGGTGGTGGGCACACGTTCGCGGCCGGGTTCACCGGTCGGGGCACCGTCGAGCAGGTGGTCGAGTCGATCCGCGGTCAGCTGGACGCGGCGCTCATCGGCTGACGCGCCTTCGGCCGCCATCGATCTGCCGGTCTGGAAGATCAGGGTCAGCTCCGGGGAGTGTTGGTCTTCCCGCGTTCCGTGATACCGGGAAGAATTGCGGGATGGAGCAGCCGCACGACCTCACCGTGGAGGCCCCCCGCGCCTGGGACCGGCCCGCCGTCTCCGTTCCCGTCCTCGTCTGCCTCTCGCTCGTCGGTGGCCGGTTCGCGTCCTTCTCGACCGAGGCGAATCTGTTCACCCTCGGGACGGGTGGGGTGCTGATCTGGCTCGGTCTGAGCAACCGGGTGCCCCGCCGGCCGGCGCCGCGCCGGCTGGGCGCGGGAGCGGCCTGGTGGGCGGTGCCGGTGGTGGTCTTCGGGGTCTTCGAGGGCGTGACCTTCGTGCTCGCCGCCGGCGATGACTTCCCCACCTTCTCCCGGCTGGCCGATCCTCTCCTGGAGGATCAACTGACCAGGTCGGCAGCCTGGTTCGCCTGGTTGGCCGCCTTCTGGGGGCTGGTGCGGCGATGATGCGCGCGCTCGCGATCGGCGGCTTCCTCGCCGCGCTGATCCTCTTCGCGGTGGTCGAGTGGATGGCCCGGCGGGAGGGGTCGCGGATCCCCACCCTCGGCGAGGTCTGTGCCTACGTGATGCGCTACGAGGTCGGTTCGGTGCCGGTGGGCCGGATCGGTCTGTTCGGGTTCTGGTGGTGGCTGGGCTGGCACTTCCTGGCCCGCTGAGCCGGGTTGCCGACCGTCCAAATGGCGGGAACCGTAAGCAGTATGTGGACCTGAACGATAACTTGGGAGAAGGCCGGTGCCGCCTAGCGGTGCAGGTCATGGGCGGTGGTGCCACACCCCGCGCTGCCTCCCTCCAGGGTCGGATCGACCCGGGCTCACGCTGCCCAGTCGGCTGCTCCGGTAACCCCGGACCGCCGTGGGGCGCTCAGCAGGACCGCCCGTGAGGGCCGCCGCGTGTCGGCGGCTCACGCCCTGGGAAGAGGAGCGCCACCATGCCGAACAAGCCCAAGCCCGAGACCACCACCGACGACGCCCGCGAGCAGGCCCGCCGCGCGCTGCAGACGTCGATGGACACCCGCCAGTGATCCGACGCCGCCGACGGTGATCCTCGGATCGGTGCGGTCGGGCGATTCGGCCAGCTCCGGGCGCACCGGCGGAGGTAAGTAGTCGGCGGTATTGCGATCCTTACCGCAGCCGTGCCAGGATCGGCCGCGATGAGCCAGACCGTCACCACCGCCCACCGACCCGCCTCGCCTCGGCGGATCGCCGCGCTCGCCCTGCCGGCCCTCGTGGTGCTCGCCGCCGAGCCGCTCTACGTGCTGGTCGACACCGCAGTGGTCGGTCACCTCGGCCGGGTGCCGCTCGCCGCGCTCGCCGTCGGCGGCACGGTCATGACGCTCACCGCCTGGGTGGGCACCGTGGTCGCCTACGGCACCACCGGACGCACGGCCCGCCGCTTCGGCGCGGGTGACCGGGCCGCCGCTGTCGCCGAGGGCGTCCAGTCGTCCTGGTTGGCGCTCGGTGTCGGTCTGCTGATCGCGATCGGCATGCAGCTTGGCGGGGGCGCGCTCGCCCGTACCCTCGCCGGTGGTGGTGGCGAGGTCGCCGACGCCGCCGCCCAGTGGTTGCGGATCGCGGCCCTCGGCGCTCCCGGCCTGCTCCTCGCCGCCGCCGGCAACGGCTGGCTGCGCGGCGTGCAGGACACTCGCCGCCCCCTGTACTTCGTGCTCGGCCCCAACCTGCTCTCCGCGCTGCTCTGCCCGCTGCTGGTCTACCCCGGCGGGCTGGGTCTGGTCGGCTCGGCCGTGGCGAACGTCGTCGCACAGACGCTCTGCGGAGTGCTCTTCGCCGCCGCCCTGGTCGGTGAACGGGTGTCGCTGCGCCCTCAACCCCGCGTGATCCGCCAGCAACTGGTGCTCAGCAGGGACCTGCTGATCCGTGGGCTGGCGTTCCAGGCCAGCTTCCTGTCCGCGACCGCCGTCGCCGCCCGCTTCGGCGCCGCCGCCGTCGGTGCCCACCAGATCGCCCTGCAACTCTGGTTCTTCACCGCGCTGGTCCTCGACGCCCTCGCCATCGCCGCGCAGTCCCTGGTCGGTGCCGCGCTCGGCGCCGGCGACGCCGCGGGTGCGCGGGCGCTCGCCCGCCGGATCGGGCTGCTCGGCGGCGTCTGCGGGGTGGGCTTCGCGCTGCTCGTCGCCGCCGGCACGGGCGTGGTGCCGTCGTGGTTCAGCTCCGATGCCGGGGTACGCGAGCAGGCCATGGTGGCCTGGCCGTGGTTCGTCGTCATGCTGCCGCTGGCCGGGGTGGTGTTCGCCCTCGACGGCGTGCTGATCGGTGCCGGCGACGTGCGTTACCTGCGCAACCTCACCATCGTGGCGGCGCTCGGCGGCTTCCTGCCGGCCATCTGGCTGGCGTACGCGCTCAACCTCGGGCTGGGCGGCATCTGGGCCGGGCTCACAGTGTTCGTGGTGATCCGGCTGGTCGCCCTGCTGCTGCGACTGCGCAACGGCAGGTGGGCGGTGACCGGCGCGGTCCGCTGACCGGTCGCCGGGACCCGCCGGTCAGCAGCGCGTGGTGGTCGGCGCGGGCGCGTCGAGGTCGAAGATGGTGCCCGGGTCGCCCGCGGGTATCCGGTCCCGGTGCACATCGGCGATCCAGAACTGCTCCTGCACCCAGCCCTCACGGAGCTGAGCGCAGTCCGCGTTCCAGGTCACGGCCTCCGCCGAGGTGATCCAGAGGCCGCGGGAGGAAGCCGGCACGTCGTCCGGGTGCGGCACCTGCCACACCACCCGGTCGCGTAGTGCCACCACTGTGGCGCCGGCGGGGGCCCGCAGGTCCACGTCGAACGGGTACGCCCAGACGAACTCCGTGGAAACCTCCAGCAGTCGGATGCCGTTCTGTGTGGTGGCCCGGTAACTGACCCGGCCGTCGGCGCGGACGCCGAACTCCCACTCCGACGGTGACGCCATCCTGGTGGCGTACCGCAGGAAGCTGCCATTGGTGAAGTCGCCCCGGAGCCGTTCGCGAGCGTCCGGGGCGAGCAGCGCGAGGAACGGCTCCGGATCCCCGGAGAACATCGAGATGTCGACCCGGCCCTCGATCAGTGCCTTGCGCACCGACTCCAGCGCTGTCCGCACCTGGGTCGCGGTGAACGGCCCGGTGCCCTTGGCCGCCGGCATCCGCACGGCCTCCTCGGCTGGCGCGAAGGAGGCCGCCGGTGATCCGGCGAACAGGTCGCGTGGTTCGCCGACCCTGCTCACCGGCGGGGTGAGGGTCGGTGTCGGGCTCGCCGAGGCGGACGCGCGGACACCGTCGGCGACCCGACCGACCAACACCACCCCGCCGACGACCATCAGCAGCGCCAGCACCAGCCCGAGGCCGAGCAGCATGGCCCCGTTGTGCCGGGCCGAGAAGAAACGGACCCGGTCCCACCCGGTCGGCTGGTGCTCGGTCGGCGATGTGCGGAGCCAATCCGGTAGCTGCACCGGGTTGACCTGCGCTACCGCGGCGGGCGGCGGCGGATCGACCGGGTCCTGCGGTGTGGGCTCGCTCGACGACGTGTTGTCCATGCTTCCCCCGTCAATGTCGCCGCCGCTGATGGCGTGCGAGCAGATGGTAGGGCCCGGGCACCAGCGCGGAACCGGGCACGGCTGCCCGGCCCTACCTCCCGCCGGATGGACGCCTCGTCCCGACGAAGCGGCGCAGACCTCGTGAGCGGAGGCTCGGGTCACGCGGGGCGTGCCCACGCCCCGCGGAGTACGGGCCATCTGGCAGGCTTGGCCGACGTGAGCACCGATGGTCTGATCGTGGTCGACAAGCCCGGCGGCATGACGTCGCACGACGTGGTGGCGCGCATCCGCCGACTGGCGAAGACCCGGAGGGTCGGGCACGGCGGCACCCTCGACCCGATGGCGACCGGCGTGCTGGTGATCGGTGTCGGCCGGGCCACCCGGCTGCTGACCTACGTGATCGGCGCGGGCAAGAGCTACACCGGCACGATCCGGCTCGGCCAGACCACAGTCACCGACGACGCCGAGGGCGACGTGACCGCCACCGTCCCGGCCGGGCAGGTCACCGACGACGCGATCTCCTCGGCGCTGGCCGGACTGAGCGGCGAGGTCGACCAGGTGCCCAGCGCGGTCAGCGCCATCAAGATCGACGGGCAGCGGGCGTACAAGCGGGTCCGCGACGGGGAGAGCGTCGAGCTGCCGGCGCGGCGGGTCACCATCTCCCGGTTGGAGGTGCTGGCGATCCGTCGCACCGAGCCGGACGTGGTGGACGTGGACGTCGACGTGACCTGCTCCTCCGGCACGTACATCCGGGCCATCGCCCGGGACGTCGGCCTGGCGCTCGGCGTCGGCGGGCACCTCACGGCCCTGCGGCGCACCGCGGTGGGCGGCTTCACCCTCGCCGAGGCGGCGACCCTCGACGAGCTGGAACAGCGCGCCCCGGACGTGGTGAACCTGCCACTGGACGCGGCGGCCGACCGGTTCTTCGCGCGCCGGGAGGCCACGCCGGACGAAGCCCGGGTGCTCGCCCACGGTGGGCCGTTGGACCCGGCCGGCCTCTCCGGGCCGTACGCCGTCTTCGGGCCGGCCGGCGGCCTGATCGCTATCGTCAGCGAGCGGGACGGGCGGGCCCGCGCGGAGATCGTGCTCGCACCGGCCTGACAGCGCAGCGCAGGTCCGTCGGCCCGCGGCCGGCGGTGTCGACCCGCCGGCCGGCGGGACAGCAGAGAGGAACGGCATGCAGCGGTGGCGGGGCTACGACGCGGCGCCTGGCGGATGGGGACGCTCGGTGGTCACCATCGGCGTCTTCGACGGTGTGCACAAGGGGCACCAGGCGACCATCGGGCACGCCGTGGCCCGGGCCCGCGAGTTGGGCGTGCAGTCGGTGGTGGTCACCTTCGATCCGCACCCGGCCGAGGTGGTCCGCCCCGGTTCGCACCCGGCGGTGCTCACCGAGCCGGCCCGTAAGGCCGAGCTGATCGAGGCGCTCGGCGTGGACGTGCTCTGCGTGGTGCCGTTCACCCCGGAGTTCTCCCGGGTGCCGGCCGAGCAGTTCGTGCACGACGTCCTGGTCGAGCACCTGCACGCCGCGTTGGTGGTGGTCGGCGGCAACTTCCGCTTCGGGCACCGGGCCGCCGGCGACGTGGCGTTGTTGGAACGGCTGGGTCAGACGTTCGGCTTCGGCGTGGAGGGCGCCCCGCTGGTCGCCGAGGCCGGCACCGTCTTCTCCTCCACGTACATCCGGTCCTGCGTCGACGCGGGTGACGTGGGCGCGGCGGCCGGCGCGCTGGGCCGCCCACACCGGGTGGAGGGCGTCGTGGTCCGCGGCGACCAGCGGGGCCGGGAGCTGGGCTTCCCCACCGCCAACCTGCTCTGCCACCGGTATGCGGCGGTGCCCGCCGACGGCGTGTACGCGGCCCGGCTGATCCGCCGCGGTCAGCACGAGCCGCTGCTGGCGGCGGTGTCCGTGGGCACCAACCCGACCTTCTCCGGCCGGGAGCGACGGGTGGAGGCGTACGCGCTGGACTTCTCCGGCGACCTGTACGGCGAGCGGCTGGCCCTGGACTTCGTGGCGCACCTGCGGGGCCAGATCCGGTACGACTCGATCGAGCCGCTGATCGCCCAGATGAATCAGGACGTCGAGCGCACCCGGCGCGTACTGGCCTGATCGTGCCGGGGCGCCGGGCCGCCACCGAGGCCCTTCGCCGGGTGTTACCGGCGAGTGCTGGTAGTCTTGCCGGGACGTCGGGTGACCGGCGTGGGGCCTCGCGTGCCTGCTCGACGCCGCGGGTGCGAGGTACCGGTCCGTTCCCGGTCCATCGGGACGACGGACACCCACTTGATCAACCCATCGAAACAGGGAGAACATGGCGCTCGATCAGGAAGCCAAGGCCAGCATCCGCGCGGAGTACGCGACCGCCGAGGGCGACACCGGTTCGCCGGAGGTCCAGGTAGCGGTCCTCACCAAGCGGATCGCCGAGCTGACCGAGCACCTGAAGGTGCACAAGCACGACCACCACAGCCGCCGTGGGCTGCTGCTGCTGGTCGGCCGTCGCCGGCGGTTGCTCAACTACGTCCAGAAGAAGGACATTGCCCGCTACCGGTCGCTCATCGAGCGGCTCGGTCTGCGCCGGTGACGTGACGGGGGAGTGGCCGCTCGGCTACTCCCCCGTACCGCGTCCCACCTGAAGAAACACGGGCCGCGCGACCACCCGAGAGGGAGCCGGTCAGCGTACCGGTCTCCGGTAGTGGCCCCCGGGAACCCGGCATCATGCCGGCCACCCGGGCGCTTCGATCGAAGACCGGCCGGCTGAGCAGCTCCCCGATGTCGTGGGCCCACGACGCGAAGGAGCACGACAGCACATGACCGAGACCAAACTCGGCACCGAATCCCGCACCGCCGTGATCGACAACGGGTCCTTCGGCACCCGCGAGATCACCTTCTCCACCGGTCGGCTGGCTCGCCAGGCCGCCGGTTCCGTCATCGCCCAGCTGGGCGAGACGGTTGTTCTCTCCGCCACGACCGCCGGTAAGCACCCGAAGGAGCAGTTCGACTTCTTCCCGCTGACCGTCGACGTCGAGGAGCGGATGTACGCCGCGGGCCGCATCCCCGGCTCGTTCTTCCGCCGTGAGGGTCGGCCCAGCGAGGACGCGATCCTCACCTGCCGGCTGATCGACCGGCCGCTGCGCCCGTCCTTCGTCAAGGGCCTGCGCAACGAGGTCCAGGTCGTCGAGACCATCCTCGCGCTCGACCCGCAGCACCCGTACGACGTCGTGGCGATCAACGCCGCCTCGATGTCGACCAAGCTCTCCGGCCTGCCGTTCTCCGGCCCGATCGGGGCGACCCGCGTCGCCCACATCGACGGCCAGTGGGTCGCCTTCCCGACCCTTGAGGAGCTGGCTCGCGCCACCTTCGACATGGTCGTGGCTGGCCGCACGCTCGAGGACGGCGACGTCGCGATCATGATGGTCGAGGCCGAGGCCACCCCGAACGCCGTCGCCCTCATCTCGGCCGGTGCCACCGCCCCGACCGAGGAGGTCGTCGCCAGCGGCCTGGAGGCCGCCAAGCCGGCGATCCGCGAGCTGTGCCGCGCGCAGAGCGAGCTGGCCGAGGTCGCCGCCAAGCCGGTCACCGAGTTCCCGGTCTTCCTGGACTACCAGGACGACATCTACGACGCCGTCGCCGAGTTCGCTCGCGGTGACGTGGCCGAGGCGATCACCATCGCCGGCAAGGCCGACCGCGAGGAGGCCCTGGACCGGGTCAAGGCTCGGGTCGCCGAGGAGCTGGGCGCTCGGTTCGAGGGTCGGGAGAAGGAGCTCAGCGCTGCCTTCCGGTCGCTGACCAAGTCCGAGGTGCGCAACCGCGTGCTGCGCGAGCAGGTCCGCATGGACGGGCGTGGCCCGCGCGACATCCGGGCGCTGACCGCCGAGGTCGGCGTGCTGCCCCGGGTGCACGGTTCGGCGCTGTTCGAGCGGGGCGAGACCCAGATCCTGGGCGTCACCACGCTGAACATGCTCCGCATGGAGCAGATGGTGGACACGCTGTCCCCCGAGAACCGCAAGCGCTACATGCACAACTACAACTTCCCGCCGTACTCGACCGGTGAGACCGGCCGGGTCGGCTCGCCGAAGCGTCGCGAGATCGGCCACGGCGCCCTCGCCGAGCGCGCGCTGATCCCGGTGCTGCCGTCGCGCGAGGAGTTCCCGTACGCCATCCGGCAGGTGTCGGAGGCGCTCGGCTCCAACGGCTCCACCTCGATGGGTTCGGTCTGCGCGTCGACGCTGGGCCTGCTCTCCGCGGGTGTTCCGCTGAAGGCGCCGGTCGCCGGCATCGCGATGGGGCTCATCTCCGACGAGGTGGACGGCAAGACCCAGTACGTGACGCTGACCGACATCCTCGGTGCCGAGGACGCGTTCGGTGACATGGACTTCAAGGTCGCCGGCACGCCGGAGTTCGTCACCGCGCTCCAGCTCGACACCAAGCTCAACGGCATCCCGTCGGACGTGCTGGCCGCCGCGTTGCAGCAGGCGAACGAGGCCCGGCAGATCATCCTCGGCGTCATGAAGGCGGCGATCGAGGCTCCGGCCGAGATGTCCGACTACGCGCCGCGGGTCACCACCGTCAAGATCCCGGTGGACAAGATCGGCATGGTGATCGGCCCGAAGGGGCAGACCATCAACGCGATTCAGGACGAGACCGGCGCCGAGATCTCCATCGAGGACGACGGCACGATCTACGTCGGCGCCACCAACGGCCCGTCGGCCCAGGCGGCCGTCGACCGGATCAACGGCATCGCCAACCCGACGCTGCCGAAGCAGGGCGAGCGGTTCCTCGGCACTGTGGTCAAGACCGCCGCGTTCGGCGCGTTCATCTCGCTCCTGCCGGGCCGTGACGGCCTGCTGCACATCTCCAAGGTGGGCGACGGCAAGCGGGTCGAGCGCGTCGAGGACTTCCTCAACGTCGGTGACCGGGTCGAGGTCGAGATCGCGGACATCGACGCCCGCGGCAAGATCTACCTCGACAAGGTCCGCCCGGAGGGCACCGAGGCTCCGGCCGCCGGTGAGGCCGCCGCTGGCGACCGGCCGGCTGGTCGGGACCGGGGCGACCGGGCTCCGCGTGACCGTGGCGACCGCGAGCGTGGCGGCGACCGTGGCGGGCGTGGCCCGGAGCGCGGCGGCGAGGGTGGCGGCGGCGAAGGTGGCGAGGGCGGCGAGCGTCCGCGCCGTCGGACCCGGCACAGCTGACCGTCGCACAACGCATCACCCACCCCTCGTCGAACCGGGAGCAAGTCGTGAGTCGGGCCATCAGCGCGCCGTTTCCACCGGATCGACGGGGGGTGGCCCACGGCTGGCGGGCCAGCCAAGCGAGTCGAGTTCGGGACACCGGGGCGGGCCGCTCCGGCGGCACCGCCCGCGCGGTGACCCGGACGCTCAGCGACGACCCGCTGGGCGGCACGGTACGTCGTACCGTGCTGCCCAGCGGCCTGCGCGTCCTCACCGAGGCGATTCCGGCGATGCGCAGCGTCTCGTTCGGCATCTGGGTGGCGGTCGGCTCGCGTGACGAGACCGGCCCGCAGGCGGGTGCCGCGCACTTCCTCGAGCACCTGCTCTTCAAGGGCACCCACAAGCGCACCGCACTGGAGATCTCCTCGCAGATCGAGGCGGTGGGTGGCGAGACCAACGCCTTCACCACGAAGGAATACACCTGCTACTACGCCCGCGTGCTGGACGAGGACCTGCCGCTGGCGATCGACGTGATGTGCGACCTGGTCGCGGACTCGCTGTTGGAGCCGGCCGACGTCGAGACCGAGCGTGGCGTGATCCTGGAGGAGATCGCCATGCACGACGACGAGCCGGGTGACGAGGTGCACGACCTCTTCGTCCAGGCCGTCTACGGCGATCACCCGCTGGGCCGGCTGATCTCCGGCACCGCGGAGACCGTCACCCCGATGACCAGGCGGCAGATCCAGACCTTCTACCGGGGTCGCTACACCGCGCCGCAGATCGTCATCGCCGCCGCCGGCAACCTCGACCACGCCGCTGTGGTCAAGATGGTCCGTCAGGCCGTGCGCGGAACCCCGCTGGACAGCGACCCGGCCAGCCCGGCGCCGCACCGCGCGGCGACCCCGGCGGTACGCACCAAGCCGGCGACCACGGTGGTGGAGCCGAAGGAGACCGAGCAGGCACACGTCATCCTCGGCTGCCCCGGCATCGACCGGCTCGACGATCGGCGGTTCGCTCTCGGGGTGCTCAACAACGTGCTCGGCGGTGGCATGTCCAGCCGCCTGTTCCAGGAGATCCGCGAGCAGCGTGGCCTCGCGTACTCGGTGTACTCCTACGCCAGCCAGTACGCCGACACCGGCCTGTTCGCCGTCTACGCCGGCTGCGCGCCGGGCAAGGTGGACGAGGTGCTGGCCCTGACCCGCGCCGAGTTGGCCCGGGTGGCCGCCGACGGCTTGACCGAGGCCGAGGTGGCCCGGGGCAAGGGGATGAGCAAGGGCTCGTTCGTGCTCGGCCTGGAGGACACCGGTTCCCGGATGAGCCGCCTGGCCAAGGGTGAGCTGCTCTACGGCGACCTGATGCCTGTCGACGAGCTGCTCCGCCGGGTCGACGAGGTCACCGTGGAGGACGTGAACGTGCTCGCCGCCGAGCTGCTCAGCCGGCCGATGTCGTTGGCCGTAGTAGGCCCCTTCGGTGCGGGCGACTTCGCGGTCTGAGTCCTTCCGCCGTCGCGCGGGCTGAATCCTTCCGTCCCCAGCGCGGCCCGAGTCCTTCTGCCGCAGCGCGGTGAGGCCCTTTCGGGCGTGGCATCCCGGCGGGTGGATGCCCCGGATCCGGCCGGAAGGGCCCGTCCCGATTGGGATAGGTTGTGCCCCGTGACTGACGAGCAGGAGAAGACCCCCGCCGGGCTGGTGCGGGTCGGCGTGTTCGGTGCCCGTGGCCGGATGGGCATCGAGGTCTGCAAGGCGGTCGACGCCGCCGACGACCTCGCCCTGGTGGCGTCGATCGACCAGGGTGACGACCGCTCCGCCGTCTCCACCGCCGAGGTGGTCGTCGACTTCACCACGCCGGACGTCGTCATGGACAACCTCCAGTGGTGCATCGAGCAGGGCATCAGCGCGGTGGTCGGCACGACCGGCTTCACCGAGCAGCGGCTGGAGCAGGTGCGCGGCTGGCTGGCCGACAGGCCCGAGGTGGGCGTGGTCATCGCCCCGAACTTCGGTATCGGCGCGGTGCTGATGATGCAGTTCGCCGCGCGGGCAGCCCGACACTTCGAGTCCGTCGAGATCATCGAGCAGCATCACCCGCGCAAGCTGGACGCCCCGAGTGGCACCGCCACCCACACCGCCCGGCAGATCGCCCGGGCCCGCGCCGAGGCCGGCCTCGGCCCGGTGCCGGACGCCACGAAGGACGAGGTGCCGGGTGCGCGCGGCGCCGACATCGACGGGGTACGCGTCCACGCGGTGCGCGCCACCGGCCTGGTGGCCCACCAGGAGGTGCTGTTCGGCGGTACCGGCGAGACACTGACCATCCGGCACGACTCGTACGACCGGGTGTCGTTCATGCCGGGTGTGCTGCTGGCCGTCCGCGCGGTGCGCAACCGCCCCGGCCTCACCGTCGGCCTGGACGCCCTGCTCGACTGAGCTCAGACCTTCCCGCTCCCTCGTTACTGGCGCAGATCTTGGACAGTTACCGTCACGCGCTGACGGAAACTGTCCAAGATCTCTGCACGCGGACCGGGTAGCATCCGCCGATGATTGATGGTGGACACCTGGACCGGCGCGGGCGGCGAGTGACGCTGCGGCCGGTGGACGACGACAACTGGCGTGCGGTGGCCGACGTCGCCCCGCGCGACGACCAGCGCCGCTTCGTGGCCGCGCTGGGCGCGCGCTATCTGCTGCTGAGCACCCGCTCCGAGGTGTGGAACTCGCTCGCGGTGTACGCCGACGAGACCGTCGTCGGTCACGTCATGTGGGGAGTGGACGACGACGGCTCACACTGGATCGGCGGGATGCTGATCGACGCCGCCGAGCAGGGCCGGGGCGTCGGCAGGGCCACCGTGCAGACCCTCGCTCCCTGGCTGGCGGCCCGAGAAGGCAAACCCCCGGTCCGCCTCTCGTACCACCCCGACAACACCCAGGCTGCCGCCCTCTACGAGTCCCTGGGCTTCCACCCGACAGGCGCGGTCGACGACGAAGAGCTGATCGCCGAACGAACCCCCTGACGGCGGGCCTGGGCCGGCGTCGATCATGGAGTTGTGGTGCCCCACAAAAGGGGCGTACACGGAGCTGTCGCCCACCACAACTCCATGATCGACCGGCGGGGGGTGGGGCGGGGACGGGCGCGGGTGGGGACGGGTTAGGCGGGGTGGGTTCGGGTTTTTGGGCGGCGTTGGGTAGGGAGAGTTGGGGTTGGGGTTAGCGGGGTGGGGAGGTTGGTGACAGTGGCGTCGCCGGTGCGGTCGACAGACACGTGCACCGGGGTGTTGGCCACGCGGAGGCCGTCGACCGCCACGGCACCCAACTCTGCTCCCGCCAGGGGTGCCAGTCGGACCGTGCCGCCCGGCACGTCCGGGTAGAGCCCCGCGGCGGCCTGGAGCAGCAGCACCGCACCCGTAGCGGCCCACGCCTGCGGTCGGCACGCGGCCGGGTACGGCACCGGCCGGTTCAGCAGTGAGCGGTCGTCGCCGCCGTACAGCTCCGGCATCCGGTAGTCGAACGCCTCGGCCGCGCTGAGCAGCCCCTCGGTCAGGCCGAGCGCGGCCTCCCGGTGCCCCGCGCGGGCCAGCCCGCCGAGCACGATGGCTGTGTCGTGGGTCCAGATCGAGCCACAGTGGTACGACAGTGGGCTGAAGCCGGCGTCGTCGCTGGACATGGTCCGCAGCCCGAACCCGGCGGCCATTGTGTCCGTGGTGAGCAGGTGCGCGACCTGGGCTTCCTCGTCCCGGTCGAGCAGGCCGGTGCCGAGCAGGTGGCCGATGTTGCTGGTCAGCGAGTCGACCGGGCGCTTGTCGCGGTCGAGGGCGAGCGCCGGCTGCGGGCCGTGGCGGCCGTCGACCCAGAAGCTCCTGCGGAACCGGCCGACAAGCGCGGCGGCGTGCTCGCGCCAGCGGTCGGCGTCCGGTCGGCCGAAGGCGTCCAGGAGGGCGGCTCCGTTCACGGCCGCCTCGTGCGCGTAACCCTGCACCTCGGCCAGCACGATCGGCGCGGTGGCCAGGGTGCCGTCGCGGAATCGGACGGCGTCACCGGAGTCCTTCCAACCCTGGTTGGACAGCCCGTGTCCGGTGGTGTCGACGTACTCGACCAGGCCGTCGCCGTCCGGGTCGGCGTGCTCGCCGAGCCAGCGCAGAGCCGCCTCCAGGTGCGGCAGCAAGGGCTCGACCTGCTCGGCGGGCATGCCCCAGCGCCACGCGTCGTGCAGCAGGTTGACCCAGAGCATCGTGGCGTCGACGGTGCCGTAGTACGCCGGCGGTAGGCGCAGGCCGTTGCCGGGCACGGTGAACTCGTGTCGGCGCAGCTCGTGCAGGATCTTGCCGGGGGCTTCGCCGGTCGCCGGGTCGAACCGGGTGCCCTGCCGGCGGGCGAGTACGCGCAGGGTGCCGGCGGCCAGGTCGGTGCCGAGCGGCAGCATCATCCGGGCGGCCCAGAGGCTGTCCCGGCCGAACAGGGTGAGGAACCAGGGCACGCCGGCGGCGAGGAACACGTCCCCGGGTGCGCCGGTCTCGGCCAGTCGGAGGCCGCGCAGATCGTCGAGGCTGCGGTCCAGCAGTCGGACGAGGCGGCGGTCGTCGGCGGTCACCTCGGGTCGGGACCACTCTGGCTCGCCGGCTGGGCCGACGACGACGGCGCGCGGGTCCTCGACGGTCAACTGCCAGCGCAGCACGGTCTCGCCGCCGGGAGGCAGGTGAACCGGCCACGCCAGCCGTGGCGCGGTCGCACGCTCGGCGTCGGCCAGCACGTCCGCGCCGGACGCGGTGACGGTGACTGTGATTCCCGCTCCCGACCAGGTCAGCACGCCCGGCTGGCCGGTCTTGACCTCCAGCGCGGCGGCGGCGCTACCGGACTTGACGGCCTCGATGGGTGCCAGGTCGCAGCCGAGGTCGACGGTGACGGTGGCGTTTACGTCGACAGTGGCGGTGGAGACGACCCGCAGCTCCTCGCTGAGGCCGTTGCGGGTGGCCCGGCGCAGGCGGTCGACGCGGACCGTCGGGTCGGGGGTGGGGTCGCCGAGCCAGCGGGCCAGGCCAACGAAGCGTGCACCGTGTGGGCCGTCGTCGCCGCGGGTCAGCCCTTCGAGTTCCCGTTCGTCGACCCGCAGCTCGGCGCGGGAGAGCACCCGGGCGTCGGCGTGGAAGACGCCCTGGACGCCGGTCGGGCGGATCTGCCCGGTCGCGTCCCCCAGCGCGCTGGTCGGGGCGAAGACCACCCCTACCAACTCGTGCAGGAGGGGTTGCAGCTGGCGTTCGATCACGGTGTGGCTCCAGATCCTCGGGGTGCGGGGCGGCCATCTTGACAACGCGCCCCTAGCGGTGCAAAGTGCGAAACATTCCAGAAACTTGAACGATCCAATCCTGCCTTATCCAAATTGGATCGTTCAAGATGGCGAGAGGGATTAAGTGGCCGAAAAGGTGACCATCGCGACGGTGGCCCGGCACGCCCGAGTCAGCCGGCAGACCGTGTCCAACGTCATCAACAGCCCGCACATCGTGCGGCAGGAGACCCGTCAGCGGGTCCAGGACGCAATCAACGCGCTCGGCTACCGGGCCAACCAGGCCGCCCGACAGATGCGTACCGGCCGGTCCCGCCTCATCGCCGCCCGCATCGACCCGACCCGCGACGGCATCAACGGCTCCGTGCTCGACCGCTTCCTGCACGGCCTCACCGAGACCGCCGACGCCGCCGGCTACCGGGTGCTGCTCTACACCGCCACCGACGACGAACGGGAGATCGCCACCTACGGCGACCTGCTCGGCACCTACGAGTTGGACGCGTTCGTGCTGGTGGGCACCAAGTACGGCGACCCGCGTACCGAATGGCTCGCCGACCGGGACGTACCGTTCGTGACCTTCGGCCGCCCGTGGGACGCGCTCGACGCGCACCCCTGGGTGGACGTGGACGGCGCCGCCGGCACCGCCCAGGCCACCCGGCGCCTGCTGGACGCCGGCCACCGGCGGATCGCCTTCATCGGCTGGCCCGACGGCTCCGGCGTCGGCGACGACCGGAGGGCCGGCTGGCGCGACGCGCTGCGCGAAGCCGGCGTCGACCCGACCGGGCTGCACCGGGAGACCGAGGACGGCATCGCCGAGGGGGAGCGGCTGATGCGTGACCTGCTCGTCGCCGTGGCGCCGAGCGCCGTGGTCTGCGCCAGCGACTCACTCGCCCTCGGTGCCCTCCAGGCGATCCGCGGCGTCGATCCGCAGGTGTCGGTGATCGGCTTCGACGACACGCCGGTGGCCGCCGCGGTCGGGCTGACGAGCGTCAGCCAACCGCTCGGCGACGCCGCCGCCCGCTGCGTGGACCTGCTCACCGGGGTCCTCGACGGCGACCACGAGACCCCTACCCCCGTGCTGCTCCAGCCCTCGCTGGCGCTGCGGCACACCGCGTAGTCCCACACCCCCCACCAGGAGAAACCATGGCACCCCGAACAATCACCCGGGCAGCGGTGGCCGGCCTCGCCGCCGTCGCCCTCCTCGGCTCCGCCGCCTGCGGCAGCGGCTTCGACGACTCCTCCGGCGACACCGCCCAGTCCAGCGGGCCGGCCAGCCTGCAGATCCTGATCGGCTCGTCCGGCGAGGCCGAGACCAAGGCGGTGCAGGACGCCGCCGCGAAGTGGGCCGGCAGCTCCGGCAACACCGCGACTGTCACCCCGGCGCAGGACCTCACCCAGCAGCTCGGTCAGGCTCTCGCCGGCGGCACCCCGCCGGACGTCTTCTACGTGGACGCGGCCCAGTTCGCCAACTACGCGAGCGTCGGCGCCCTTGAGCCGTACGGCGACAAGGTCAGCAACCCGGGCGACTTCTACGAGAGCCTGCGCACCGCCTTCACGTACGACGGCAAGCTCTACTGCGCGCCGAAGGACTTCTCGACCCTGGCCCTCCAGATCAACACCGACCTGTGGACCAGGGCCGGGCTGACCGACGCCGACGTGCCGACGACCTGGGACCAGCTCACCGCGGTCGCCCAGAAGATCAAGGCGAAGGGGCAGGTCCCGCTGGCCATCGGTGACACCCGGGACCGGATCGGCGCCTTCATGGTGCAGAACGGTGGCTGGCTGACCAGCAAGGACGGCAAGCAGCCCACGGCGGACACCCCGGAGAACCTGGCCGCCCTCCAGTACGTGAAGACCATGCTCACCACCGGTCTGGCCAAGTACCCGAAGCAGCTCGACGCCGGCTGGTCCGGTGAGGCGTTCGGCAAGGGCAAGGCCGTGATGACCATCGAGGGCAACTGGATCAAGGGTGCCCTGCAGAACGACTTCCCGAACGTGAAGTACAAGGTCGTGGCGCTGCCGGCCGGCCCCAAGGGGCAGGGCACGCTCTCCTTCACCCAGTGCTGGGGTGTTGCCGCCAAGAGCAAGCACAAGGACCAGGCGATCAAGTTCGTCGAGGCGATGACCAGCGGCGAGCAGCAGATGGCCTTCGCCAAAGCGTTCGGCGTCATGCCGTCCCGGCAGTCGGCGGGCGAGCAGTACACCGCCGCCTTCCCGGCCGACAAGGTGTTCATCGACGGCGCCGCGTACGCCCAGGGCCCGGTGAACGCCCCGAAGATGGACAGCGTCCTCAAGGACCTCGACACCGGTCTGCAGGGGCTGACCAACGGCGACCCGAAGACCATCCTGCAGAACTTCGACAAGAACGCCAAGGCGGCGCTCGGCGGCAGCTGAGGTGACGGTGGGGGCCCCGGCGGATCACCGGGGCCCCCGCCGCACGTCGGCCGGAGAGAGGAAGGGAGGGAGAGAAGATGGCAACCGAGACACTGACCGCCGCGGCGACCGCGCCCGGGTCGGGCCCCCGCCGACGCAGGGGCGGCATCCGCAGCAACGAGAACCTCGCCGGCTGGCTCTTCGTCGCGCCGGTGATCGTCATTCTGGGGCTGTTCCTGCTGCTGCCGATCCTGATGGCGCTCTGGGTCAGCCTCACCGACTGGAACGGCCAGGGCAGCCCGTTCACCGGCGACGTCCCGTTCGTCGGCGGCCACAACTACACCCAGTTGTTCACCGAGGACGGGCTGGCCCGCCGCGACTTCATGACGAGCATCCGCAACAACATCTACTACGTGGCGATCGTGGTGCCGGCACAGACAGTGCTCGCGCTCGGGCTGGCGTTGGTCGTCAACAACCGGATGCTCAAGGGCAAGAGCTTCTTCCGCAGCGCCTTCTACTTCCCCTCGGTGACCAGCTCGGTCGCGATCAGCGTGGTGTTCCTGTTCCTCTTCGCCAACTCCGGCGCGGTCAACGCGCTGCTCGGCTTCTTCGGCATCGACGGCCCGGAGTGGTTCGCCGACTCCCGGGGCGTGCTGCACCTGCTGTTCGGCGCGGTCGGCGTGGACTCGCCACCGGCGGCACTGACCAACGGCGGCCCGTTCGGGCTGACCTGGTGGGACTGGTTGGCCGGCCCGAGCGTGGCGATGATGTCGATCATCACGTTGGTCGTCTGGACCACGTCCGGCACCTTCATGCTGATGTTCCTCGCCGGGCTGCAGAACGTGCCGGTAACGCTTGACGAGGCCAGCACCCTCGACGGCGCGTCCCGGTGGCAGCGCTTCCGGTACGTCACCCTGCCGATGATCAGACCCACCACCTTCCTGGTGCTCACCCTCGGCATGATCGGCTCCTGGCAGGTCTTCGACCAGGTGTACGTGATGAGCCAGGGCGACCCGGCCAAGACCACGCTCACCCCGGCGTACCTGTCGTACCGGACCGCCTTCCGGGACTTCGACTACGGCTCCGGCGCGGCGATCTCGTTCGTCCTGTTCCTGATCATCATCGTGCTCACCCTGATCCAGCGCCGGGCGCTGGCCGAGCGGGACACCGACCGGCCGCGACGCGGCTGGCGGCGTCGACGCGTACCGGAGAGGTCCTGAGATGGCAGTGCTCACCGACCGCCCGGCGGCGGCGCCCGCGCGGCGACACCAGCGCGCGGCCCGCACCCTCGCCACCCGCTTCCTGGGGTACGCCACACTCGTCTTCTTCGGGCTGGTGTTCCTCTACCCGTTCGTCATCCAGCTCGGCAACTCGCTCAAGACCGAGCCCGACGCGGCGGCGAACCCGCTGTCACCGTTCCCGGACCCGCTCACACTTGCCGGCTTCGAACGGATCTTCGCCGGCACCAACTTCCCACTGTGGCTGGGCAACTCGCTGCTGGTGACGGTGCTGGTCACCCTCGGCCGGGTGTTCTTCGACTCGCTCGCCGGGTACGCGCTGGCCCGGCTGCGGTTCGCCGGCCGCGGCGGGCTGTTCGCCGCAGTCATCGCGGTGATGGCGGTGCCCGGGGTGGTGCTGCTCATCCCGAAGTTCCTGGTGCTCAACCAGCTCGGCCTCTACAACAGCTACGCCGGTCTGGTGGTGCCGCTGCTGGCCGACGCGGCGGGCGTGTTCATCATGAAACAGTTCTTCGAGTCGATCCCGGTGAGTGTCGAGGAGGCCGCCCGGATCGACGGGGCGAGCATCTTCCGTACCTTCTGGTCGGTGGTGCTGCCGATGGCGAAACCGGCGCTGATCACCCTGACCATCCTGTCGTTCCAGGGCTCCTGGAACGAGTTCCCGCACAGCCTGGTGTCGGTGCAGGACCCGGACCTGTTCACCCTGCCGCGCGGACTGGCCGACCTGGTCAGCGGCTCCCTCGGCAAGGGCACCCAGTACCCGCTCAAGCTCGGCGCCGCGCTACTGGCCACCATCCCGGTGGCGATCATCTTCGTGGTGTTCCAGCGGTACTTCGTCCGCGACGCCAACGACGGCTCCGACAAGGGCTGACCCGGTTCGGTACGGCGGCCCCGACCGTGGGGCCGCCGCTTCGGTCACTCGACCTTGTCGGCCGGAACGGCCACGTGCAGGCGCACCTGAGGCACCAGCATGTCGTCGACGTCAAGCGCCCGGGCCGCGCCGTCGGGCTCCCAGCCGGTGCTGGTGAGGAACTTCCGGGTCGCCTCGTCACCGTCGAACGCCCAGGCCACCGCCCGACTCATGCCGTCCTCCCGCCACAGGTCGACAGCGGCGGCGAGCAGCCGACTGCCGTGCCCGCGCCGACCCCACCGCGGCTCCACCAGCAGGTCGGTCACCGCGGCCACATCCGGGCCGAGCGCGTCGGCCGGCTCACCCGGGGCGAGAGCCTCGCCGTCGGCCGGGCCGGACGCGGCGAACCCCACCAGATACGATTGCTCGGCCTGTTCGACGGCGACCAGCACCCGGTGCGCGCCCGAGGGCGGCTCCAGCACGGCGGCGCTCCACCGCCGGGCGAGGAACGCCTCGTCCAGGTTGTCGAGCACATGCCGAGGCAGGATCCGGCGGTACGCGACCCGCCAGGTCGCGAGCTGGATGCGTGCGATCTCGCCGGCGTCCTCGGGACGCGCCGGGCGGACGTACCCGAGAGCCATGGGACGGAAGCCTACGCAGGGCGGGGGAGACGACGGTGGCGCAGGGTGCCAACAGGACGACCGCGCAGGTCGTCGGGGTGGTGGTGCTCGCCGCGGCGGTCACCGGGTTCCTCGCCGTCGCCGCCGTGCGGCACGGCTTCTTCGACCTGAAGGTCTACTACGGCGCGTTGACGTGGTGGGTGCACGACGGCGGAGAGATCTACGACTACCTCAAGCCGAACACGCAGTACGGCTTCACCTACCCGCCGTTCGCCGCCCTGGTCATGCTGCCGATGGCGTACCTGCCGTGGACGGCCGCGATCGTGGTGAGCGTCCTCGCCAGCGTGGCCACCACCACGGTGCTGATCTGGTGGCTCGTCGACCCGATCGCCCGCCGCGCCGGGTGGACCCGGTGGTTCGCGCTCGCCGTGGCGCTGTGCCTGGCCGCCGCGTTCGAACCAATGCGGGAGACCGTCAACTTCGGCCAGGTCAACACGCTGCTGCTCTTCCTGGTGGCGGTGGACCTGCTGCGGCTGATGCCGGCCGGCAACCGGTGGACCGGGGTGGGCATCGGCCTCGCCACGGCGATCAAACTGACCCCCGGCGTGTTCATCGTCTACCTGCTGGTGACCGGGCGGTGGCGGGCGGCGCTCACCGCCAGCGGCACCGCCGCCGGGGTGTCGTTGCTGGCCGCCGCGCTCTTTCCGGACGCGTCCCGGGAGTTCTGGACCGAGGCCCTGTGGAACACCGGACGAGTGGGCGAGTTGGCCTTCGTCTCCAACCAGTCGCTGCGCGGGGTGGTCGCCCGGCTCGACCCGGAACACCCGAGCACAGTGCTGTGGCTGCTGCTGGTGCTCGGCACCCTGGCGCTCTGGGCCTGGCGGTCCCGGGCCGCCGTCGCGGCCGGCGACGAGGCGACCGGCCTGGCGCTCACCGGCGCGGTGATGTGCCTGGTCAGCCCGGTCACCTGGGTGCACCATCTGGTCTGGCTGCTGCCCGCGTTGATCCTGCTCGTCGACAACGCGATGGCCGCGCCGGCCGGCCGCCGACGGCGGGTCCTGCTGGTCGCCGCGACCATCGGGTACGCGCTGCTGATCAGCCGTACCGTCTGGGTGTGGGAAAAGGACTTCACCGGCGTCGACGGCTTCCTGGGCAGCAACGCCTACGTGTGGATCAGTCTCGCGCTGTTGGCCTTCCTGCCGATCCGCCGGTGGCTGACCCCGAACGGGTCAACCGTCGAGGCGTCCGGCGTACCGCAGCTCGACCAGCCCGACCGGCGGGCCCCCACCGGCCAGCGGCACCTGGTAGGTCGACCGCTCACCGTCCGGTGACAGGCCGGCGCGTTCGCAGAACCGCCGGGCACGTAGGTTGTCCGCCAGCACCCACGCCCGGTAGTCGGCCCAGCCCCGCTCGGTGAGCCCGCTCCGGGCGGCGTCCAGCAACGCCGCCGCGGTCCCGTCACCCCAGTGGGCCGGCTCCACGTAGAGCGCCACCACCTCGCCGACCGTCGGGTCCAGGTCGTCCCGGTCCTGGTTGCGGCGGTACGGCCCGAAGGTGGTGAAGCCCACCACCGCCCCGTCCATCTCGCCGAGCACTGTGATGAACGGGTGTTCCGGGTCGGCGGTGCCGACGTCGCGACGACGCTGCGCCCAGGCCACCACGTTGAGCCGCCCGAGCACCTCGTCCGGCATGAAGCCGGCGTAGCCCGCCTGCCAGCCGTGCACGTGTACCCGGGCGACCGCCTCGGCGTCGTCCGGCTCCTCCCGACGGATGGTCAGCATTGCACCGTTCTATGCCCCGTTGGCCGTCACGTCCAGCTTCCCGCACCGACGTCGTACCGATGAATTAAGGTCGCCGACGATGACCGCGCCGGAATCACTCTCTCTCGCCCAGGCCCGCCGTGTGGCGCTCGCCGCCCAGGGCTTCGCCGATCCGACGCCGACGGGCATGCCCACCCGCCGGCACCTGCGTCGCGTGCTGGGCCGGGTCGGGCTGATCCAGATGGACTCGGTCAACGTGCTGCAACGCGCGCACTACCTGCCGCTCTACAGCCGGCTCGGGCCCTATCCGACCACGTTGCTCGACCAGGCCGCCTACCGACGCCCGCGTGACCTGTTCGAATACTGGGGTCATGAGGCGTCGCTGGTCCCGGTGGAGCTGCACCCGATGCTGCGCTGGCGAATGGCCCGGGCGCACAGCGAATCCTGGGGCGGCATGCGGCGGATCGCCCAGGAGCAGCCGGAGCTGGTCGCCTGGGTTCGGGACGAGGTGGCCGCCCGGGGGCCGCTGACCGCTGCCGAGATCGAGCACGACGCCCCCCGCGAAACCGGCAACTGGGGGTGGAACTGGTCGGCGGTCAAGCGCGCGTTGGAGTTCCTGTTCTGGGCCGGCGAGGTGACCGCCGCCGAGCGCAGCACCTCCTTCGCCCGCCGCTACGACCTGCCCGAGCGGGTCCTGCCAGCGGCGGTGCTGGCCGCGCCCACCCCGACCGACGCCGAGGCGTACCGGACGCTGATATCGCTCGCCGCGCGATCCCTCGGGGTCGCCGCCGAGCCGGAGCTGCGCGACTACTTCCGGTTGCCGCTGGCCGGCGCCCGGCAGGCCGTCACCGAACTGGCCGAGGCCGGTGAGCTGGTGCCGGTCACCGTGGCGGGCTGGCGACAGCCGGCGTGGCTGCACGCGTCCGCCCGGTTGCCGCGTTGGGTGCGGGGCAACACACTGGTCAGCCCCTTCGATCCGCTGATCTGGGAACGCGCCCGCACCGAGCGGCTGTTCGACTTCACCTACCGGATCGAGATCTACGTCCCGGCGCCACAGCGGGTCTACGGCTACTACGTGTTGCCGTTCCTGCAGGGCGACCGGTTCACCGCCCGGGTCGACCTGAAGGCCGACCGGAAGGCCGGGGTGCTGCTCGTGCCGGCCGCCTGGCTCGAACCCGGCGCCGACCCGGGGGAGACCGCCGTCGCGCTCGCCGCCGAGCTGTACCGCCTGGCTGGTTGGCTCGGCCTGGATGCGGTGGCCCCGCCAGCGGCCGGCGATCTGGCTGGTCCGCTCAGCGCCGCGTTGGCCGGCGTGTCCGGTGTACCGTGAGCGCGTGACGAGCGCTCCCGGACCGGTCGACCAGCCGCACCCAGCCCCCAGCGCGGTCCACACGGTGCCGACCGACGGTGGCTCTGGTCCCGGCGGCTTTGGTCCCGCTGGCTCTGGTCCCGGCGGCTCGGGTCCGGAGGGTTGGCCGACCACCCCGCCAGGTGGCTACCCGGCGCCTGAGCCGGACCGGCTCACCCGATTCGTGTTGCGGCTCTACGAACGCTCACCGCGCTGGGCAGTGCCGCTGGCCGCGGTCGGCTGCGTCGCGATCGGCATGAGCTACGCGCTGCTCAGCAACCCGACCTACGCCGACCCGGATGCCGCGCCCACCTGCCTGCTCAAGTTGACCACCGGGCTGGACTGCCCGGGCTGCGGTGGCACCCGAGCGCTCTGGTACGTGCTGCACGCCGACCTGCCGGCCGCCGCCCGGCACCACTTCCTGTTCGTCTTCGCGCTGCCGTTCCTCGCGTACCTCTTCGTGGCCTGGGCGGGAAACCAGGCGTTCGGTTGGCGCCTACCCGAGCTGCGGATCAGCTCGAAGGTCATCGGCGGATTCCTGGCCGCGTGGCTGGCCTTCTCGGTGCTACGCAACCTGCCCTGGGCACCGTTCACCTCGCTCTACGTCTGACCGCGCCGCTGTCTAACGCGCTGCTGGCCGGCCGCGCCGCCGTCCGACCGCGCCGCTGTCTAACGCGCCGCCGTCCGACCGCGCCGCTGTCTAACGCGCCGCCGCCGCGTCGGCCACGCGCCGCCGCCGGTGCGGATGCGGGGTTCGGCCAGCGTGCGCTGTTTGGCGTCCTTTGGAGCTGATTCGTTTACGACATCAGGGGCCCCTCCGACGCCCACCACCCATGATCGACTCGGCATCCAGGAAACCGGACCATCCACCCGACCCGGATGCCATGACTTTCAGGAACCCAAGTCGATCATCCAGCGGGCAGCCGCACACTCGCGGCGGACAGCGGACAGCGGACAGCGGATAGCGGACAGCGGACGGCGCATTTCGCCCCAAGATCGCGCTCGATCCTGGATGTAGTGGGGTCGGGCGCGACGGATGCCACTACATCCATGGTGTTGCGCGATCTTGCGAGCGAAAGGTGCAACCGAGCCGCTCGGGCCGTTCGGGTTTGGGCCGCTCGGGCCTTGGTCGTCGGCGTGGGTGGCCCATCCGCTGGGGCTGATGTCGCCAACGATTCAGCTCCAAAGGACGCCAATGGAACTGTCCGCCCCGGCCTCGATGACGGACCCCGGACCCCGGACCCCGGACCCCGGACCGCGGACCCCGGACCCCGGACCCCGGACCCCGGACCCCGGACCCCGGACCCGGACCCCGGCCAACGCTGTTGGGCGTCGGCGGGTCCGCGGCTGTCTGAGTGATCGACATTGCACGGGGCGCGCCTGAGTTGGGTCGGGCGGCACCCCACCACTAAAGTCCCAGGAATGCCGGACATGGTGCAGCCCCAGGTCAAGTTGATCGCGTGGACCCAATTCGCGGCCCCGGACGACGTGCCGTGGTCGACCGACGCGGAGGGCGGCCAGGCGCTCGCCGAGTTCGCCGGTCGGGCCTGCTACCAGTCGTGGAAGAAGCCGAACCCGGCGACCGCCACCAATGCCGGCTACCTGGCGCACATCCTCGAGGTTGGGCACCTGAGTGTGCTGGAGCACGGGTCGGTGACCTTCTACTTCACCGGGGTGTCCCGCTCCTTCACCCACGAGCTGATCCGGCACCGGCACTTCTCGTACTCCCAGTTGTCGCAGCGCTACGTCCCGGAGCGGGACGCGGCAATGGTCGAGCCGGCCGTCATCGCCGACGACCCGGAGCTGCACAAGAAGTTCGTGGAGGCCGCCGAGGCGAGTGTTCGGGCGTACACCGAGTTGTTGGAGGGCCTGGAGCAGCGCTTCTCCGACGAGCCCAACCCGACGCTGCGCCGCAAGCAGGCCCGGCAGGCGGCCCGCGCGGTGCTGCCCAACGCCACCGAGACCCGGATCGTGGTCTCCGGCAACTACCGGGCCTGGCGGCACTTCATCGCGATGCGGGCCACCGAGCACGCCGACGTGGAGATCCGTGAGCTGGCCGTCGAGTGCCTGCGCCAGCTGAAGGGTGTCGCCCCCAACGTGTTCGCCGACTTCGTGATCTCCACGCTGCCGGACGGCACCGAGGTGGCGGCCAGCCCGCACGAGGCGTCCTGAGCCCTTCCCCGGCGGGCCCCGGCTGGTCGTCCGCTAGGTTGGAGGGTATGACGCACGACCACCTCGATGCCGCGGCCCGACCGGCGTCCCGCCCCTTCGGCCGGCTGATCACAGCCATGGTGACTCCGTTCACCCCCGACGGTTCCCTCGAT
This sequence comes from Micromonospora sp. NPDC049049, assembly GCF_040649115.1. Lineage (NCBI taxonomy): Bacteria > Bacillati > Actinomycetota > Actinomycetes > Micromonosporales > Micromonosporaceae > Micromonospora > Micromonospora sp. NPDC049049. The sequence goes on from NZ_JBEZEX010000016.1 coordinate 125,305, forward strand.
CTCGACGGCGTCGCCCGGCTGGCGAGCCACCTGGTCGACGAGCAGGGCAACGACGCGCTGGTGGTCAACGGCACCACCGGCGAGTCGCCAACCACCACGGAAGCGGAGAAGGAGCAGCTGATCCGGGCCGTGGTGGAGGCTGTCGGTGACCGGGCCAAGGTGGTCGCGGGCGTTGGCACCAACGACACGCGGCACACCATCGAGCTGGCCGCAGCCGCCGAGAAGGCGGGTGCGCACGGCCTGCTGGTGGTCACCCCGTACTACAACAAGCCGCCGCAGGCGGGGTTGGTCCGGCACTTCACCGCCGTCGCCGACGCCACCGGCCTGCCGGTGATGCTGTACGACATCCCGCACCGTTCCGGTGTGCCGATCGAGACCGAGACGCTGGTGCGGCTCGGCGAGCACGGCCGGATCGTCGCGGTCAAGGACGCCAAGGGCGACCTGACCGCAACCAGCTGGGTGACCAGCCGGACCGCACTCGCCTTCTACTGCGGCGAGGACGCTCTCACCCTGCCGGCGCTGGCCGTCGGTTCGGTGGGCGTGGTCGGCACCTCCACGCACTTCACCGGGGCGCTGACCGCACAACTGATCGATGCGTACGACGCGGGGGACATGCCGACCGCGCTGGCGCTGCACCGGCGGCTGCTGCCGCTGTTCACCGGCATCTTCCGCACCCAGGGCGCGATCCTGGTGAAGGCAGGCCTGGCGGCGCAGGGCCTGCCGGCCGGCCCGGTGCGACCCCCGCTGGTGGACGCCACCGACGACGAGATTGCCCAGCTGCGCGCGGACTTCGCGGCAGCGGGCCTGGAGCTGCCCGAATGAACGAACGACACGATGGACGTCGAGTAACGGCGTCGCAGAATGAGGTGGACGCGTGACCGAGGCGCACATCGAGGCGGAGCTACCCCCGCCGCTGCCGGAAGGTGGCCTGCGGATCATCCCGCTCGGCGGGCTCGGCGCCATCGGTCGGAACATGACCGTCTTCGAGTACGACGGCAAGTTGCTGATCGTCGACTGCGGCGTGCTGTTCCCCGATGTCGAGCAGCCGGGTGTGGATCTGATCCTGCCCGACTTCGGTCCGATCCTGGACCGGCTGGCCGACGTCCAGGCGATCGTGCTGACGCACGGTCACGAGGACCACATCGGCGCGGTGCCGTACCTGCTCGCCCACAAGCCCGACATCCCGTTGGTCGGCTCACAGTTCACCCTCGCCCTGGTCGAGGCGAAGTTGGCCGAGCGGCGGATCCAGCCGTACACGCTGACCGTGCGGGAGGGCGGCCGCGAGCGGCTCGGCCCGTTCGAGTGTGAGTTCTTCGCTGTCAACCACTCGATCCCGGACGCCCTCGCGGTGGCCATCCGCACCCCCGCCGGCCTGGTGCTGCATACCGGCGACTTCAAGATGGACCAGTTGCCGCTGGACGGCCGGATCACCGACCTGGCCGGTTTCGCCCGGCTCGGCGCCGAAGGCGTCGACCTGCTGCTGTCCGACTCCACCAACGCGGAGATCCCCGGTTTCGTCACCCCGGAGCGGGAGATCGGCCCGGTGCTCGACTCGATCTTCGCGAAGGCCAAGGGCCGGATCATCGTGGCGTCGTTCGCCTCGCACGTGCACCGCGTGCAGCAGGTCTTCGACTCCGCCGCCGAGCACGGCCGCAAGGTCGCGCTGATCGGCCGGTCCATGGTCCGCAACATGGGCATCGCCCGGGACCTCGGCCTGCTCAACATCCCGGCCGGCCTGGTCATCAGCATCGACGAGGCGACCACGCTGCCGCCGGACGAGATCGTGCTGATGTCGACAGGTTCCCAGGGTGAGCCGATGAGCGCGCTGGGCCGGATGGCCAGCGGCGACCACCGGCACATCACCATCGCCCCCGGTGACACGGTCGTGCTGGCCTCCTCACTGGTGCCCGGCAACGAGACCTCGGTCTACCGGGTGATCAACCGGCTCGCGCGGGCCGGCGCGGTGGTCGTGCACAAGGACGTGGCCAAGGTGCACGTCTCCGGGCACGCCCCGGCCGGGGAACTGCTCTACCTGCTCAACGTGGTCCGGCCGAGCAACCTGATGCCTGTGCACGGCGAGTGGCGTCACCTGCGCGCCCACGCCCGGCTCGGCATCGAGTCCGGGGTTGCCGCCGACCGGGTGGTGATCTGCGAGGACGGCGACGTGGTCGACCTGGTCGAGGGCCGCGCCAGCCTGGTCGGGCACGTGAAGAGCCGGTACGTCTACGTGGACGGCCTCGCCGTCGGTGACGTCAGCGAGTCGCTGCTCACCGAACGGCGGATCCTCGGTGACGGCGGGTTCATCGCCACCACGGTGGTCGTCGACTCGGTCACCGGCAAGGTGGTCGCCGGCCCGACGCTCTCCGCGAAGGGCTTCTCCGAGGACCCGGAGGCGTTCAACCCGGTGGTGCCGTTGGTCACCGAGGCGCTCAACCGGGCCGCGGCGGACGGCATCACCGACCCGCACCAGCTTCAGCAGATCGTCCGACGGACCGTGGGGCGGTGGGTCAACGACAAGTACCGTCGTCGGCCGATGATCGTGCCCACCGTCGTCGAGGTCTGAGCGACTCCCGCTGACGCCGGTCCACCTGAACGGGGTGGGCCGGCGTCCGCCGTTCCCGGGAGATCAGGGCAGCGCGGCGACGGCCTCGGCGTACGCGACGCCGGTGGCGATGGCGGCGTCCATGAGGACCCGTAGCTGCGCCGGGGCGACCCCGTGCGCCAGGTCGGTGGCCACGTCGCCGGCCAGCACCAACTCGTCGCCGAGATCGTGCGCGTACGCCTTGGGCAGCAGCCGGTCGTGGTTCCACGCGTTGCAGAAGGCGTACGCCTCAGCGCGGCGGGCTGCCGGCAGCCGGCGGTTGGCCATGGCGCGGGCGTGCAGCACCTCGCCGCGTTCACCGGCCCGCCGGAACTGGATCACCGTTCCCTCCCAGTGGCCGACCACCGTCTCGCCCTCGTCCACCAGGTACCGGTCGCCGCGCCCGTCCAGGATCCCGGTGATCATGCCGAGGGAGAGCGCCGACAATTCGCGTTCGCACTGCTCGGCCTCGACGTCGGCCTCGACGTCGGACCGGTCGTCGTCGGGCTCGTCAGCTTCGTCGGCGGTGGGCAGCGGAACCGGTGCCGCGAGCGGGCGCTCGGCCAGCCAGGCGGCCATCCGTCCGGAGTGGTGCCCCGTGCCGTTGCGTGCGTCGAAGCTGCCGGCCAAGTCGTTCGCCACCCCGAGCAGCAGCGCCCCGAGCGTGGCGACGTCCAACTCGGTGGCCGTCCGCTCGCCATACGCGGGCCGGGGCATCGTCCGCCCGCCCAGCCCTGCGTCGGCGGCCAGCCCGCAGAGCAGTGCCCCGGCGGCGGCGAACTCCATGGCGGCGAGATCGTCGGTCGGCCGGTCCAACCGGGGTAACTGCTCGGCCAGGATGGTCAGCCCGCGCTCCAGGTGCCCGCCCAGCGCGCAGAACCGCAGGTGTGCGGCGAGGTGCGGGAACGCCGCGCGCTCCCGCCGGTGCCGGCGGTACGCCCGCACGTGCGCCGTCGCCGCCCGTTCCGGCTCACCGGTGCGCAGTGCCGGCAGCAGACCGGCGACCAGATCCCGCTCGGGCTGGTCGGTGCAGGACTCCCGGTCGCCGTCGGTTCTCCCGAGCTCGGTGACCGCGGCATTCCACTCGCCCCAGCCGGCCAGCAGCTCGGCACGCCGGGCCGAGGCGCAGCCCGGGCAGCCGCCGGCCGGGCCTGGCCGTTTTCCGGACCATCGCTCGTACCAGTGCCGGGCGGTGGGTTCGTCGCCCAGATGATCGGCGATCCGGCAGTGCAGCTCCGCCACTGTCGGTGTGTCCGGACCATCCGTGCCGACGCGGTGGGCAAGGTCGTGCAGCAGGGACCGGGTCTGGTCCAGCCCGACCCGTGGGGTACCGAGCAGCGCCTCCACCGCGTACCGCTGGTAACGCAGCAGCAGCCCGGTCTCCGTCTCGGTGAGCACGTCGGGCCGGTGGTCGGCGGCGGCACGGCAGCGCCGGACCGGCTCGACCAGACGCCACCGCTCCCCGTGCAGCAGGTATGCCTCGATCAACGCGAACCGTGCGTCCATCCCGGACCGGACGTCGCCGGCCGCGTCGGCACGCTCGGCGAGCCGTTCCAGGGCCACCTGCCGGGCCGGGCCGTCGGGAAGGTCACGAGCCTCGGCGAGCGCGGCCTCCAGCGCCGGTACGCGGCCCCGCGCGAGCCGCTCACCGGCAGCGGTGGGTGGCGTGCCGGCGCGGTTGCCGGTGAACTCGTCCCGGCCGGTCACGACGGCACCGCTCCGGGCAGTCGACGAACCGCCACGGCGAGCTGGCAGCCGGTGGAGATGCCACAGTCGAGCAGTTGGTCGAGCTGGTGTGGGGTCACGCCGCGTTCCAGGTCGGTGATCACCTCGCCGTACACCCGGGCGCGACCGTCGTCGGCGACGTGGACGAACGCTTTCGGCCAGAGCCGGTCGTGGTTCCAGGAGTTGCAGAACGCGTACAGGTCGGGCACCCGTTCGATGCCGAAGGTCGGATCGACCATGGTGCGGATCTGGAGCAGCTCACCGTCCCCGCCGACGCGGAGGAACCAGATCAGGTTGTCGTCGAAGTGGCCGACGAGGTCGCCGTCCGGGGTCGGACCGACGGACCGGCCCCGGGCAGCGAGCACTGCGGCGACCAGTTCACCGGTCAGCGGACGCAGCAAGTCGGGGTGCCCGGCCAGTGGATCGTCCGGATCGCCTTCGATTTCCGGCGACGCCATGGGGCATCCCTTCTGAGGCGGATATCACGACCGGCGGTGGGGTTCGTGTTGCGACGCGCGGACACGACCCGGAAAAGCGGGGATCTGCCCGCCCTCACCGTTACCGTGACTCTATGGCGGGCCGTACCTCTCAGGCGAGCCGGCGGCGCGGCGCGTCGCCGCGCGGTGGCACCAACAGTCGTGCCCGTCAACCGGCGAAGAAGACCACCCGGGCACCGGTCCGACGTCGCACCACGCCGGCCCGGCCCGGCCCGGCGGTCTACGTCGGCCGTGCGGTGGGTGCACTGTGGATGGGGCTGGCGCACGGGATGGGCTGGGCGGTGCGCGCCGCTGGCCGGCAGGCTGCGTCGGCCCGCGACCTCGACCCGGAGCACCGCCGCGACGGTGCCGGGCTGCTCCTGTTCGGGCTCGCTCTGCTCAGTGCCGTGGCGCTCTGGTTGTCCGGAGCGGGGCCGGTCGGCGCGCGACTGGCCGACACGATCCGGCTGTTCCTGGGCGCGATCTCGGTTGTCGTACCGGTGCTGCTGATGATCGGTGCGTGGCGGCTGATGCGTCAGCCGGCCGATCCGGAGCACCGAGGCCGTGGGTTGATCGGCTGGGGTTCGCTGCTGGTGTCGACCGCCGCGTTGCTCCAGATCGGTCAGGATCCGGTCGACCCGCTGGAGCGTGACTTCGCCGGCGGTCTGGTCGGCGCGGGCGTCGGTGGGCTGCTGGAGCGGGCGGTCACCGCCTGGGTGGCGGTGCCGCTGCTCGTCCTGCTGCTGCTCTTCGGCCTGCTGGTGGTGACCGCGACGCCGATCAACAAGATCCCGGAGCGGCTGGGCCTGCTCGCCGGTGGGCTGGTCGGCGCACCGGAGGCGGATGAGGAGGCGGACGAGGTGGCCGCCAAGCCGGCGCGTAAGCGACCGGCGAAGCGGATGCCCGCACCACTGGACCCGGACGACTTCGAGGACCTGGACGGCGCGGACCTCCAGGAGACCATGGTGCTGCCGCGCAAGTCTCCGGCGAAGGTGCCGGCGAGCCGCAAGCCGTCGGTCGAGCCGCCGGAGCACTCGCCCGCCCCGACCCGGGCCGAGCAGCTCGCGTTGACCGGGCTCTCCGGGGACTACACCCTGCCGCCGGCCAACATGCTCAGTGCCGGGGCCGCCGCGAAGACCCGCAGCAAGGCCAACGACGAGGTGATCGCCGCGCTGACCGGCGTGTTCGACCAGTTCGACGTGGACGCCGCCGTCACCGGCTTCACCCGTGGCCCGACCGTCACGCGGTACGAGGTGGAGCTGGGGCACGGCGTCAAGGTCGAGCGGATCACCCAGCTGTCCCGCAACATCGCGTACGCGGTGAAGTCGCCTGACGTACGGATCCTCAGTCCGATCCCGGGCAAGAGCGCCGTCGGCGTGGAGATTCCGAACGCCGACCCGGAGAACGTGGCCCTCGGCGACGTGCTGCGTTCGCGCGCGGCGACCAGCGATCACCACCCGATGGTCGTGGCGCTCGGCAAGGACATCGAGGGCGGCTACGTGGTGGCCAACCTCGCCAAGATGCCGCACATCCTGATCGCCGGAGCCACTGGCGCGGGCAAATCGAGCTGTCTCAACACCCTGCTGGTGTCCATCCTCACCCGGGCCACGCCGGACGAGGTGCGGCTGCTGCTGATCGACCCGAAGCGGGTCGAGATGACCGGTTACGAGGGCATCCCGCACCTGGTCACTCCGATCGTGACCAACGCGAAGAAGGCGGCCGACTCGCTGGACTGGGTGGTCCGCGAGATGGATATGCGCTACGACGACCTCGCCGCCAACGGGGTCCGGCACATCGACGACTTCAACCGCAAGGTCCGCAACGGGGAGATCAAGGCCCCGCCGGGCAGCGAACGCGAGATGCGTCCGTACCCGTACCTGTTGGTGATCGTGGACGAGCTGGCGGACCTGATGATGGTCGCGCCGCGCGACGTGGAGGACTCCGTCGTCCGGATCACCCAGCTGGCCCGGGCCGCCGGCATTCACCTGGTGCTGGCCACCCAGCGTCCCTCGGTCGACGTGGTGACCGGTCTGATCAAGGCGAACGTGCCGTCCCGGCTGGCGTTCGCCACCTCCTCCCTCGCGGACTCCCGGGTCATCCTCGACCAGCCGGGCGCGGAGAAGTTGCTCGGCCGTGGTGACGGGCTCTTCCTGCCGATGGGCGCCTCCAAGCCGGTCCGGATCCAGGGCGCCTGGGTCACCGAGCGCGAGATCGCCGACGTGGTGAAGTTCTGCAAGGACCAGCGTGAGCCCGAGTTCCGCAAGGACGTGCTGGCCCCGGCGCAGGAGAGCAAGAAGAAGATCGACGAGGACATCGGCGACGACCTGGACCTGTTGGTGCAGGCGGTGGAGCTGGTGGTCACCTCGCAGTTCGGCTCGACCTCGATGCTGCAACGCAAGCTGCGGGTCGGTTTCGCCAAGGCGGGCCGCCTGATGGACCTGATGGAGACCCGGGGGGTGGTCGGGCCGTCCGAGGGGTCGAAGGCGCGCGACGTGCTGGTCAAGCCGGACGAGCTGGACGAGGTCCTGACCGGCCTGCGCGGCGACGTGGACTGACCGACTGTCGACGCTGGACGCACGACGGGCCCGCCGGATTCCGGCGGGCCCGCGACAGGAGAGTGGTCAGTTGTTGATCAGCGCGCCGATGATCACCAGGCTGATGATCGCGGCGACGACGCTCGCCACGGCGGCGTACCAACCGAGCGGCTTGTCACCGAGTACCGCGCCGACGACGCCCGCGATGACACCGAGCACGCCGAAGATGATCGGGTTGAGCAGCAGGGCCAGGACCGCGAAGACGAAGCCCACGATGGTGAGGATGCGGGCGGCGTTGCTGCGGGGACGGGCGGTGCTCGGCATGTCGGCCATGTCTTCCTCCAAGTGAGAGCCTGTCGTGACGAATCGATCAATACCCACTGTTGGCACCCATCACGCCTGCCTGCGCGGCACCTCAGTGGAAGATCTTGAGGCCGATCACGCCGGCGACCACCAGGAAGAGACAGAGGATCCGGGGCAGGCTCGCCGACTCGCCGAGCGCCAGCATCCCGACCAGCGCGGTGCCGACCGCGCCGATGCCGACCCAGACCGCGTAGCCGGTGCCGACGGGGATGTCCCGGAGCGCGTACGACAGCCCGGCCATGCTCAGCAGCAGGGTCACCACGAACACCACCGACGGGACCAGCCGGCTGAAGCCGGCGCTGCGGTCCAGGGCGATCGCCCAGGCCGTCTCCAACAGTCCCGAGATCACCAGTACGAGCCAGGCCATCGTTCACCTCACCGGAAGCGCCCGGGGCTGCCGCGCCGGGACGAGTCGAGTCTGCACGTCACGCGGGGCGTCTTGGCCTGACCGGGTACGCCCACCACTCGTCCGGAGCGGCCACGAGCATCGGGCCGCCGGTGCCGACGCTAGCACCGCCCCCGGTGGCGGGGCGGTGACCGCCACCACGATCCGTTGACCTCTACCTGACTTCAAGTTGCAGTATCGCCACCATGACCATGCTCTACGCCGACCCCGAGGTCGCCGCCGCGCTGGACGCCGCCACCACGGTCGCCGCCATGCGCTCCGCCCTCCTGGCCGCGTACGAGGGGCGCCTGATCGCGCCGCCCCGGGCCGCCGTACCGCTGGGCGGCGGGCGGATGGTGCTCACCGCCGGGCACCTGGTCGGCGAGTGGTACGGCTTCCGCTCCTACGACACCTTCGGTCACCCGCAGGGCGAACAGTTGGTGGTGCTGCACGACGCCCGGACCGGGGCGATCCGGGCGGTCGCGGTGGGCGAGGAGCTGGGCTCCCGTCGTACCGGAGGGTTGGGGGGTCTCGCGGTCGACGCGCTGGCCCGTCCCGACGCCGCAACCCTCGGGGTGATCGGCTCCGGTCGGCAGGCGTGGACCCAGGTCTGGGCCGCCGCCGCGGTCCGCCCGTTGCGCGAGGTGGTGGTGCACAGCCGCTCCGCAGCTCGCCGGGAGGCCTTCGCCGCCCGGGTCCGTGTCGAACTGGGCGTGCCGGCCCGGGCGGTGGCAGATCCGGGGTCGGCCGCCACCGGGCGGGACCTGGTGGTGCTGGCGACCACCAGCCCGACCCCGGTGCTCTGCGCCGCCGACCTCAGCCCCGGCACGCACGTCAACGCGGTCGGTTTCAAGCAGCGCGACCGCAGCGAGTTCGGCAACGACCTGCTGGACACCGCCGACCTGCTGGTCACCGACTCACCGGCCCAGGCGGCGGACTACCAGCCGCCGATGCTCGCGGCCACACCCCCGTACGCCAGGCGGTTGCACGACCTGGGCGGCATCCTGGCCGGCGCGGTCCCCGGCCGGACCACCGCGGACCAGATCTCCGTCTTCTGTTGCACCGGCCTCGCCGGCACCGAGGTGTTCCTGCTCGACGCGCTGACCCGGGTTGGCGCCGAGGCGCGCTGACGGAATGACGTTCTCCTCCGTGTCGACCGTCTCCGCAGCCCGCGTGCGTGGGCTCACCCGGCCGGCCCGGTACCCTCGGATGGTGTCTGCCACCTCTCCTTCTCCCGCTGACCACGCCGACGGCCGTCGCGTCGCCCTGCTGACCCTGGGCTGTGCCCGCAACGAGGTCGACTCCGAGGAGCTGGCCGCCCGCCTGCACGCCGACGGCTGGCAGGTGACCACCGACGGCGAGGGTGCCGACGTGGTGGTCGTCAACACCTGCGGCTTCGTGGAGAAGGCCAAGCAGGACTCGATCCAGACCCTGCTCGCCGCCGCCGGAACGGGCGCCAAGGTGGTCGCGGCAGGCTGCATGGCCGAGCGGTACGGCCGGGAGTTGGCCGACAGCCTGCCCGAGGCCCAGGCGGTGCTGAGCTTCGACGACTACCCCGACATCGCCGCCCGGCTGAACGCCGTCGTCGCCGGCGAGCAGATCAGCGCGCACACCCCACGGGACCGGCGCGAGCTGCTGCCGCTGACCCCGGTGCAGCGCCGCGACAGCGGGGTGTCGCTTCCCGGCCACGGCACGGTGACCCGCACCGTCGTCGACACCGACGAGCACACCCCGGCCCACCTGCGCCAGGTGCTGCGTCGACGGCTCGACACCGGTCCGGTGGCCTCGCTGAAGCTCGCCAGCGGCTGCGACCGCCGCTGCGCGTTCTGTGCCATCCCGGCCTTCCGTGGGGCCTTCGTCTCGCGTACGCCCGACGAGCTGCTCGCCGAGGCGGAGTGGCTGGCCAAGACCGGCGTACGGGAGCTGGTGCTGGTCAGCGAGAACTCCACCTCGTACGGCAAGGACCTGGGTGACCCGCGCGCCCTGGAGAAGCTGCTGCCCCAGCTCGCCGCGGTGGCCGGCATCGTCCGGGTACGGGCCAGCTACCTCCAGCCGGCCGAGACCCGGCCCGGGCTGGTCGAGGCGATCGCCACCACCCCGGGCGTGGCACCGTACTTCGACCTGTCGTTCCAGCACTCCAGCGAGCCGGTGCTGCGCCGGATGCGGCGTTTCGGCTCCACCGACCGGTTCCTGGAGCTGCTGGCGAGTGCCCGCGCCCTGGCTCCGGACGCCGGCGCCCGGAGCAACTTCATCGTCGGTTTCCCCGGCGAGACCCGCGGCGACGTCGACGAGCTGGTGCGGTTCCTGACCGAGGCCCGGCTCGACGCGATCGGCATGTTCGACTACAGCGACGAGGACGGCACCGAGGCGGCCGGCCTGCCCGGCAAGGTCTCCGCCGCGACGATCAAGCGGCGCTACGACCGGCTCAGCGCCCTCGCCGACGAGCTCTGCTCGCAGCGGGCCGAGGACCGGCTCGGCTCGACCGTCGAGGTGCTTGTCGACTCGATCGAGGACGGCGTGGTGGAGGGCCGGGCGGCCCACCAGGCGCCGGAGGTGGACGGTTCCACCACCCTCGTCGCCCCGGTCGAGGGCGGGGTCGACCTGGCCGCGCTGCGCCCGGGCGATCTCGTACGCGCAACGGTGACCGGCACCGAAGGGGTGGACCTGCTCGCTGTGCCGGATGAGATGATCTCGGCGGCGCCCGGCGCGGCACGGTGACGGCGGGCCCGAGCGGAGCGGGGGACCCAGGTGGTGCGGTGCCGGAAACGCCACGGCGGTCCGAGCGGAGTGCGGCGGTGACCGGGGCGACGGAGTCGACGCCGGGCCGGGTGGTGGCCGTGGTGCCCGTCGTCAACGCGGCGAACGCGTTGACCGCCCTGCGGCTGCTGCTGGTGCCGGTCTTCGCCGCCTCGGTGATCATGTCCGGGATGACCCACGCCGGTTGGCGGATGGCGGCCTGCCTGATCTTCGCGGTGGCCTCGGCGACCGACCTGGTGGACGGCTGGATCGCCCGCCGCTTCGGGCTGGTCACCTCGGTGGGCAAGGTGGCCGACCCGATCGCCGACAAGGCGCTGACCGGCGCGGCGCTGGTGCTGCTCTCCTGGTACGACCAACTGCCCTGGTGGGTGACCGCGCTGATTCTGGTTCGCGAGCTCGGCATCACCGGGCTGCGGTTCTGGGTGATCCGGCACGGCGTCATCGCCGCCAGCCGAGGTGGCAAGGTCAAGACCGCGCTCCAGATCCTCGCCATCGCCTGGTACCTCTGGCCGATGCCGGCCGCGCTCGCCGCCGTCGGCCCCTGGATCATGGCTGCCGCCGTCCTGGTCACGGTCGCCACCGGCTTCGACTACGTAGCGCAGGCCCTCCGCCTCCGCCGCCCCCGCTGACAGTCCCGGGCCCCCGCTTTCCGCCGTTGATCATGGGATTGTCGCCCTGCCGGACGGCGTGTCGTGACGCCAACTCCATGATCACCGCGATTGGGGTGGGGTCGGGGTCGGGTCGGCTGATTGGGTTGGGGACTGGTGGGTGGGGAACGACTGGTTTCTGCGACGGAGGGTGGGGTGTCGGTGAACGGTGGCGGGGCGAGTGGTGCCGGGGTCGCTGGTGACGTGGTGGGCGGTACCGACGTGGGCAGTGCGGCGGCGGGGGTCGTGCACCGGCTGGCCGAGCGGCACGAAACCCTGGCCACCGTCGAATCGCTCACCGGTGGGTCGCTCGCCGCTTCGATCGTGAACATCGCCGGGGTCAGCGGGGTCTACCGGGGCGGTCTCGTGGTCTACGCCACCGAGTTGAAGGCGACGCTGGCTGGCGTACCGGCTGATCTGTTGTCCGACCGGGGGCCGGTGGACCCGGACGTGGCGGTGGCGCTCGCCGAGGGCGGCCGGCAGCGGTGCGGCGCGGACTGGGGGCTGGCCACCACCGGGGTCGCTGGCCCGGAGCCGCAGGACGGGAAACCCGTGGGCCTGGTCTACGTCGCGGTTGCCGGACCGGACGGCAGCGAGGTCCGCCAGCTCGACCTGGGCGGTGGGCGGGACCACGTCAGAGCGGAGGCGGTGGTCGAGGCGCTGCGGTTGCTCTCCGAGCGGCTGGCCGCCGCAACCTCGTGACCGCCAGGGCCGAAACGGTCAGAGCCACCCGAGCCGACGCCACACGGGCGGCGGCGGGCCCGTCCCGACGAACCGACGGGCGGGGCGGGATGTCGCCCGGGCCCGCAACGGGTACGGTTGCGGGAAGGCTCCGACGTTCGGGGTCGGCGCGGTCCGCCGCAGCCGGTCGCCCAGCGGCGGGCGCGAGGTATCCCTCAGGGGGAGGTGCGATGATCCTGCTACGCCGGGTGATCGGTGACGCACTGCGAGCGCGCCGGCAGGGCCAGCAGCGCACGCTGCGTGAGGTCTCCACCGCCGCCAACGTCAGCCTCGGCTACCTCTCCGAGATCGAGCGCGGGCACAAGGAGCCGTCGAGCGAGCTGCTCGCCGCGATCTGCGACGCCCTCGGTGCCCGCCTCTCCGAGCTGCTGCGTGAGGTGAGCGACACCGTGGCGCTCGCCGAGCAGATGCCCGGGGTGCTCGTCTCGATGCCGGACGAGCCGGCCGAAGCCGCTGCCAAGAGCACCAGTCGGGGTGTCCGTCAGGTCACCTCCGACGGCAAGGTCGCCGTCTCGGTCCGCCAGGACTCGCCGCTCAAGGCCACCCTGCGCAGCACCCGGGTCCGCCCGACCGAGCGCGACCGGGACGTGGTCTGCGCGGCCTGAGCCGCGATTTTGTTGACCATGGGCGGGCTGGCCCCGGCCGCGTAGGGTTGCTCGCAGGAGCCGCCGGTGCTGTCGACCGCCCGGTACGGATGCCTCATTGGCGTTCGGCTGGGACGATGGAGACCGGCCGGCAACGGTCCGGTCGGTTCAGCCGGCCGGCCGTGGTGGAGCGACGCTACTGAGGGGATACCGCGGAGATGGCGAACCCGTTCGTCAAGGGTTGGAACTACCTGATGGCGCTCTTCGGTGCAAAGATCGACGAGCACGCCGATCCCAAGGTGCAGATCCAGCAGGCCATCGAGGATGCCCAGCGGCAGCACCAGGCGCTGGTTCAGCAGGCTGCCGCGGTGATCGGCAACCAGCGTCAGCTGGAGATGAAGCTGTCTCGGCAGATGACCGAGGTCGAGCGGTTGCAGGGCAACGCCCGCCAGGCCCTGGTGCTCTCCGACCAGGCCCGGGCCAAGGGCGACGAGGCCGAGGCGGTGCGGTTCGAGCAGTCCGCGCAGACGCTGGCCAGCCAGCTCGTCTCCGCCGAGCAGGCCACCGAGGACCTGAAGACGCTGCACGACCAGGCGCTGGGCGCCGCCGCCCAGGCCCGCCGAGCGGTCGAGAACAACTCGATGATCCTCCAGCAGAAGCTCGCCGAGCGCACCAAGCTGCTCAGCCAGCTGGAGCAGGCCAAGATGCAGGAGACGGTGGCCCGTTCCCTGGAGTCGATGTCGTCGCTGACCGCGCCGGGCACCACCCCGTCGCTGGACGAGGTGCGCGACCGCATCGAGCGGCGGTACGCCAACGCGATGGGTCGCGCCGAACTGGCCGGCAACTCCGTCGAGGGCCGTATGTTGGAAATTCAGAAGGCCACGATCGACTCGGCCGGCTCCGCCCGGCTGGAGCAGATCCGCTCCAGCATGGCGGGGGAGCAGCTCGGCGGCACGGCCCAGCGACCGGCCGTCCCGCAGGCCGAGAAGACCGGCCCGGCCAACGACCCGACGGCCGCCGCCCGGCTGGACGAGCTGCGCGCCAGCATGGCTCGCGAGCGGGGCACCGGCGACCCGACCGCCGCCGGCTGAACGACCGGATCGAAGGGGGCACTGTGGCAGACGAGCGGACCCGGTACTTCCGGAGGCTGGGTCGGCTTCGCCGGTCGGCCCGACGGTGGAGCGTGCTGGCCGGTGGGCTCGGCGGCGCGGCGGCGGTGCTGACTCCGTACGCCGGCCTTGGTCTGCCCGATGCGGCCTGGGCCGGCGCCGCGGGCAGCGCCGTGGCGCTCGCCGCCTGGCGCTGGATCGACGTGCGTGCCCTGACCGCCCAGCCGGCGCCCCCAGCGCTCGACCCGGCCGAGGCGGCGGCCCGGTCGCGGGCCCGACTGATCGCCGCCGTCGAGCGGCTGCCGGTCGGCCCGGGTGTACTGGCCGAGGTGCGCCGGGTCCGCTCCCGGATCGCGCTGCGCGGCACCAGCGCCGGAGAGCAGTGGGCCCGACTCGACCGGGCGGCGCTCACCCTGGCCGGAATGGCCCCCCGACTCACCGGGCTGGCCGAGCCGGCGGTGCTGGAGGCTGCCGCAGCCGACCGCTCGCTGCGCGACCTGGCCGCTCGGGTGGCCAGCGTCGAACGCGCGCTACGGCTGGCCCCAGCCGACGCCCGACCACCGCTGGCCGAGGCGCACGCCGCGCTCACCGCTCAACTGGAGGGCGGGGTGGCGGCGTACGAACGGCTGGTGGTCGCCGCCGCCGGCTACCTGGCCGAGGACTCCCGACCGGAGACCGCCCATCCGGCCGCCGACCGGCTCACCGAGGCGACCGACCTGCTGCACGGGGTCGCCGGGGCGCTCGCCGAGCTGCGGGCCGTCGGCACCCCGCTGCGCGCGCCGACGCGCTGACGGCGCACGCGCTCCGAAACGCAGCGCGCTGACGGGGCACGGCCCGAGACGGCGCACGGACCTCGGGTCGGTCACTGTGGTGTCGTCACCAGGACCGGTCCGGTGTACGGCGAGGTGCCAACGACGTTGAACGACCGGATCCGGTAGTGGTACGCGACGCCCCGGGCCAACCCCGTGTTGGTGAAGCCGCGGCCGGTCACCGTGAAGGTGGCCGTCTCCTGTTCGAAGGCCGGGTCGAGTGCCCGCTGCACGATGAACCCGGACCCGGGGCCGCCGGGTGTGCTCGCCTCCCAGGCCAGGATCACCGTCGCGGTGTCCGGCCCCGGTGCGCTGGCGGTGGCGCTCACCCCGGTGGGGGTTCCCGGCGCGGGCGGCGAGGTCACCGTGGCGACCGTCGACCACGCGGAGGCGGAGCCCAGGTAGGTGGTGCGCACCCGGTAGTAGTACGTGGTGTCCGGTGCCACTGTCGCGTCCAGGTGGTTGTCGCCGACCCCGATCGCCGTGGTGCCCGGGCCGCTGGTGAACGTCGGGTTGGTGGCCCGCTGCACGTCGATGCCGGTGGCGAACGAGCGGTTCGTCCAGCGCAGCGCCACGCGCAGCGGGGCGGCCGGCGGGAGCGTCGCGGCCAGACCGCTCGGCGCGGCCAGGTGCACCGAGGCGGGTACCCCGTTCGACCAGGACGAGTAGCTGACCGCGTTCTCCGCCCGGATCCGGTAGTGGTAGGTCACCCCGGGGGTGACTGTCGCGTCGGTGTAGCGGGTGGCGGCGGCCGCGACGGTGATCGTGGTGACCTCCCCGCCGAAGGTCGCGTCGGTGGCCCGTTGCAGCAGGTGGCTGGTGGCGGGCGGACGCCCGCCGTTGCTGGTCCAGGCCAGCGCGATCGCGGGTAGCGCGGTGGCCGAGCCGGACACCGGTGTGGCGGTCAGCCCGGTCGGCGCCTTCGGCGCCACCCGCAGCACCAGCGGCCGGCTCATCCCGCCGTCGCGGTGGCCGGCGAGTTGACTGTGCCAGCGGTACTCCCAGCCCAGGTTGACCAGTTGGTTGACCACGGTGGCCGGTCGCCCGTCGATCGGACTGATCGGCGTCGACCCGGTCCGTGCTCCGGCCGGACGACAGGGGTCGAGCAGCCGGACGCTGTCTCCCAGCTTGAACGGAAGCACCGGCGCGACCGGGCGCAGCGCCACCACCACGTCCTCCCGGGGGTTGACCCGGATGACCCCCTTCCAGCCCAGCTCCGTGCCGTGCGGCAGTCGCAGCGTGCCGTCCCAGCCAACCCGGTTGATCACCTGCACGTCGCAGCCGGCGACGTGCAACGGCTCGGTCTGCCGGACGTTGCCGCTGATCCGCCAGAGCTGCGTGCCGTCGGTGGGGGAGCCCACCGGCACGGCGGGGTCGGTGGCGAAGAGCACCTCGGTGACCGGGTCGGTCGTACCGAGCGGCAGCGTCGTCGGGTTGAGCGGCCCGGCGTGCGGGTGCCCGACGCCGAGCCGGCCCGCCGACCGGCCGTGGTCCGGCTCGAAGATCTGCTGCGCGGCTTTCACCGCGATCGGCAGGGTCACCGGGCCGGTGCCGGCCGTCGGCGTGAACGTCACAGAGGAGGCGTGCACCGGCACCGTCGTCTGCGCCGGGGTCCGGGTGCCGAACGCCCTGTCGTACGCCGGCTGCGGGACGATCGGCGGGCGTTGGCTGGCCGCGTACGCCAGGGGCAGCCGTTCGCGCAGCCGGCTCAGGTCGTACGGCGGCTCGGGCGTCCCGGTGACCCGGAACTGGAGCAGGGTCCGGGTGTTCGGGCCGTACCCCGGTTCGGTCGAGGGCGGGCCGCCCTCGGCGCTGCGGTCCGGGGCGCCGGTGTGCTGGTCGTAGCGACTGTCGAAGCCGGGCAGTGGGGTCGGAGCGTCGTTGTAGAGGATCAGCGTGCTACCCGGCGGCACGGCGGTGAAATCGACGAGCACGTCGGCCCGTTCGCCCGGGGCGAGCAGCACTGTGTGTCCGTCGACGTTCAGCACTGTCGGGTCGAGCCGGTCGTAGCGGTAGCCGATCGGTTGGTTCGGCAGCACCACCGGTGCCGGCAGGAGGCCGGCCTCGTTGCCGATCTGGATGAACTCCGGGCCGGCGGCGCGCGGATCCGGCACACCGCCGTCGCGTCCGTCGGTGGGCCACCCCGCCGGACGGTCCGCCGCCCGCGCGGCTGGCACCATCGGCACCTCACCGGCGTCGGGGTCGGCGAGCGCCCCGTCGGCCGTCCACATCGCCGCGTCGGAGCAGGCGCGGTAGAGCTGAAGGTTGAGGCTGCGGTCCAGGCAGGCGTTGAGGATCCGGAACCGGTACGCGCGCGGCCGCACCTCCAGATACGGGTAGGCGACGCCGTTGACGAGCGCTGTGTCGCCGTACGCCTCGGGCACCGCCGACGGGTGCGGTACGCCGGGGCTCGACGGCGGCTCGTCCGGCGCGCCGACCGGGTCGTGGTGCGGGTTCGGCACCCAACCGTCGGCGGGGGCCTCGCCGGAGGCGGGGTTGCGGGACCAGGGTCCGTAGTCCCACCGGCCGGTGGCGTTGCGTCCGCCGGACCGGTACGGGTTCTGCCTGGGTTGGTAGACGTGCGGGTGCCAGAGGCTTCCCCGGGCGCCCCAGCGTTCCCGGTCCCAGGTCGGGTCCTCGGCGGCGAGTTGGGTGTCGTCCGGAACGAACGTCTTGTCCTCGATCACCAGCGGCACCTGGTCGGCCGGCAGCACCGCGTCGGCGACGAGCTGGTCCTCGGCCGGGTCGGTGATCAGGTAGAGCGCGAGCTGTCCGCCGTAGACGGTGAGTCGGGCCAGACCGAGGGTGTTGTCGTGGAACCACAGCAGCCGGCCGCTCTGCTCGTTCGGGAAGTAGAGCGTGGTGGCCCCGGTGCCGGGTGCCGGCATGTCCGGCACGTTGCCCAGGCCGGGCCCGGTCGGGTACGGGGTGATCTCCCCGGCCGGGGTGATCCACTGCCCCGGGTTGCCCGCGCTGGTCCAGCCGGTCTGCGCCCCGGCCAGGTGCAGCACGGCCCGGTTCTGTGGGTACGGCGCCGGACCGTCCAGTGGGCCCAGGCCGGCTCCCTCGACGGTGTCGTCGACCGGCAGGAACAGCTCGCCGGACCGGCCGGTGGGGAGCTGGTTGATGAACTTCACCCGGACCGGTCGACCCCGACGGGCGCGGATCATCGGCCCGAGGTGCCAGGGCCGCTCCGGAGGCGCCACCGTGTTGTGTCCGGCCGGGTCGGTGCCCAGGTTGAGTTGCCGGTAGCCGCGCAGCCGGGTGACCGGCAGGTCCCGGTGCAGCCGCTGCGCGTACTCCTGTAGGCCGATCTCGTAGTAGTCGCAGCCCGGATAGCTGATGGTGTCCGGCACCGCCACCGGCAGGTGGCTGCCGAGCTCGCCGCGGCCGGGCTGGCCCGGGACAGGCAGCGGGTCGACGAACTTGCGCAGCCCGGTCCCGGCCACCACCTGCCCGTCGGGGCCCCGGGTCGGGCGGGGGCTGTGGGCGAAGTTCGGCACCGGGCCGAAGTAGCGGGGCACGACGGCCGGGTCCAGGCTCGGCGTGACGACGGCCTCGTCGGCGGTACGCGGGGTCGGCACGGACGCGGCCCGGCTGTCGGCCTCGGTGTCGCGGGTGGTCCGCTCGAAGAAGGTGGAGCGGAGTCTGCGGAACATCGCCATGACTCTCCCCGGTTCGGGGCGCGAGGTCCGCCACCCCGGCGTGGGGGACCTCGGCACTCTGCTGACGGTCGGTGAGCGCTCAACCGCAGCATGCGACTCCAGCGGCCGGTTAGGAATTACCCAATCGTCCGTTTCTGCCGTGGATCCCGTCTGGCGAGAGCCTGGTCAGCCGGATGACGAGGGGCGCGGGAGCTCGGGCTGACAGACCGGGCACCAGTAGGTGACCCGTTCGCCGAGCTCCTCCTTGCGGATGGCGGTGCCGCAGCGGCGGCAGGGCTGAGCGCGGCGGCCGTACACGTAGCTGGTCTGCCCGCGGTGCAGTGAGCCGGTGCTGCTCTGCGTCCACCGGCCCCGATTGGCGGCGAGCAGCCGCTGGGAGAGGGCCACCAGGCCCGGCAGGTCGGGCACGTTCTCGACCGGGGTCCACGGTGACACGCCCCGCAGGAACAGCACCTCGCACTTGTAGAGGTTGCCCACACCGGCCAGGTTGCGCTGGTCGAGCAGCGCCTCGCCGATGGTCTGCTCCGGGTGGTCGGCGAGCCGACGGACCGCCTCCGCGGGGTCCCAGTCGGCGCCGAGCAGGTCGGGGCCGAGGTGGCCGACCAGGTGGTCCTCGTCGGCGGTCGGTACCAGGGTCAGGTCGTGCAGGTGGTAGCCGACCGCGACGGCACCAGGGCTGCGCAGCACCACCCGGATCAGGTGCGCGGGCCGTCCGCTCCAGCGTTCCCCCGGGGCGTACGCCCGCCAAGCGCCGTCCATCCGCAGGTGGGAGTGCAGGGTCCAGTGCTCCCCGGTCGGGGCGTCGAGCCGCAGCAGCAGGTGTTTGCCCCGGCTGGCCGACTCACGGACGGTCCAGTCGGTCAGGTCCGTGGTCGCCAGCTGCGGCACCCGGAAGTCACTGCCGGTGATCCGCGCGCCGGCCAGCGCACGCTGCAGCACGCGCGCGGTGTTCCAGACGGTGTCGCCTTCGGGCACCCTGCCATCCTCCCTCTTTCGAGCAAGATTCGCATGTGTCGCTATTTGTACTCAGGTTCCTCATGATCTACCGACATGCGAAGGTCAGGGGGTTCTGAGGAGAATGCCCATGACGCGACCCTCTTGTCGTATCCCATCCGTCGCCCTCATCGCCACCCTCGCACTCCTGCTCGCCGCAGCGCTGCTGCCCGGCGGCCCTGCCCCGGCCGCACCCGGCAGCGCTCCGATCACTCTCGTCGCCGCCGCACCTGGCGACGAACGGTGGAGCGTCGACCTCACCATCGTCGACCGCGACGATGTCAACGTCCGGCGTAGCGCCGCCGGCCTCCGCCTGCGGGAGGCCCGGTCCAACGGGCACGGCGCCCGCAGCCCGCACAGCGCGGTCGCCGAGGGGATGCTGGTGACCGCTCCCCGCACCCTCGCCAGGCCGGCCACCCGGGTCCGCGCTGAGATCAACGCCGCAGTTCCGGCAGGGGCGACAGTGGAGGCGCAGGTTCGCGGCTGGCGGGCCGCCGGCTGGACGGAGTGGCGGGCGGCCACCACCGGCGCGGTCTTCGACAGGCCGGTCACCAGGGTGCAGACCCGGGTGGTGCTCACCGCCCCCGACGGCGGCGCCACGGCGACGGTACGGGGCGTGCGGCTCACGGCCGACGCGAACGCCGCCGTTTCCGCCGCCACGCCCGGCCGCACCTACCGGGTGTACGCCACCCGTATCGGGCTGGTCGGTGAGTTGACCGCCAACGGCCGTACCGTGCAACCCCGGGACCACTTCGCGGCGCTGCCGTCGCGGCGAGGGCTCTCACCGTTGAACACCGGCGACTACACAGTGCGGGTCTGCACCACCAGCGGCTCCCGCTGCGAGTACGCCCCGGTCTGGGACGTCGGGCCGTGGAACACCCGCGACGACTACTGGAACCCCTCGTCGGTCCGGGAGAACTGGAAGAACCTGCCGCAGGGCCGGCCCGAGGCGCAGGCCGCGTACCAGTCCGGCTACAACGGCGGACGGGACCAGTTCGGGCGGACCGTGCTCAACCCGGCCGGCATCGACCTGGCCGACGGGACGTTCTGGGACGGGTTGCGACTGACCACCAACTCCTGGGTGGACGTCGCGTACCTGTGGACCGGAGGGGGGCCGCGCGGTGTCGTCGGTGACGGGCCGCTCAACATCCGCACCGGGGCCAGCACGTCGTACGCGACGCGAGGCCTCGCCGCCCGGCTGGCCCATGTGCCGATCCAGTGCTACGTCACCGGTCAGTCGGTCGCCGGCCCCTACCGGACCACCACCCGCTGGAACCGTCTGGCCAGTGGCCAGTACGTCAGCCACGCGTACATCTCCAGCGTGTACGGCGGCAGCGTGCCGGTCTGCTGAGCCACGCTCACCCCGTCGGGCGCTCCGTCGAGGTCAGGGGCGCTCGTCGGGGCGAGCCGTGCGCACCATGTCCTGGTAGCGCGGGTGGCTGGCACCGTAGACGGCGTAGTTGAGGCGGGCGTGCGTCAGGCTCAGGTCGCCGTTGGGGCCGCCCCGGACGGCATCGGCGTCGGCGTCGGTCTGGCCGTCGTCGGTCCAGAAACAGACGGGGCAGGTCCCCCCGCCGGTTCGGGATGCACAGCAGGGACAGCCCACAGGAACCACATGCTCACCCACCGGAGAAGCATTCCACAGTCGAACATCAGCCCGATACCCGCAGGAGGTCCCCCGGGAAGGCGGCGAGGAGGTCCGCGGCCCGCCCGCCGTTGACCGCGACCGCCACCAGACCGGCCGAGTCGACGTAAGCCACCAGGCCTCCGGCCGGGGCGTCGCCGAAGGTGCGCCCGTGCACCGCCGTGAGGGCCGGCGTCGGTCCCGGCGGACCCACCCGCAGCGTGGCCGGCAGCCGATCGAGCAACTCGGCCGGCGCGGCAAGTTGGACGTTGCCGAAGTGGTCCACTGTCAGCACCTCGGCGGTGAAGCCCTCGGCGTCCCGGGACACCGTCGGCGCCGGAAGTCGCACCAACCCGGCGGGGTCGACAGGTTGGCCCGCCTCGGCCAGCGGTGCGCCGAGCGCCAGCCGGGCCGCCGCCGGTGCGAAGACGTCCCGACCGTGGAACGTGGCGGACACCTGGGCGGCCAGCCAGCGCGGCTCGGTCAGCTCGACCGCGTCGGTCACCCCACCGAGCGCGGTGGCCGCGTCCAGCAGCAACCCGTTGTCCGGTCCGACCAGCAGTCCGCCCGGGGTGGCCAGCGCGACCCCCCGCCGGGCGGTGCCCACACCCGGATCGACCACCGCCACGTGCACTCCCACCGGCAGGTGCGGCACGGTCTGCGCCAGTACGGCAGCACCGCGCCGGACATCAGCCGGTGGCACCAGGTGGGTCACGTCGATCACCCGGGCGGCCGGCGCGATCCGGGCGATGACCCCGTGGCAGGCGGCCACGAAGCCGTCGGTGAGGCCGTAGTCGGTGGTCAGCGAGATCCAGGGCACGGCGGACATGCCCGCAGGCTAGTGGAACCCGCGCTGTGCTGGCGGATACGGGACAGCGCAGTGGCCGACCGGCCCCTCCCGCCGCGGGAAGACGTTGTGCAGACTGCCCTGGTGACAACTCGGAACCTCCCCGCAGTCGGAATCCTGCTGGTCGCCGTCGCCCTCAGCGCCGGTTGTGGCAGTGACGACGACGGCAACCCGACCGCGACCCCGTCCGTCTCGTCCGAGGCGGCCCCGACCGGCCTGCCGACGCCCCAGGCCGCACCCAGTGCCGACAGCGCGACCCCGCCCCCCGCTGCCCAGGGCACGACGCAGCGACGGCCGGCCAGCCCGCCGCCGGTGGTGCTGCCCAAGCGCCCGGCCAGCGCGCCCGGCGCGAAGCAGGTCGTCGATGCTTTCCGGGCCGCCGGTCTGAAGGTGCCGCACCCGAAGGACCGTTCGGTCGACTGCGGGCCCGACGGCCTCGGCCTGGGCTGTTCCGAGCTGATCGCCACCGACGCCGTAACGGTGTACGTCTTTCCGGACGAGACCAGCGCCAGTGACATCGCTGAGACGTGGGGTGGCCAGTCGTACCGGCGCGGCGCGGTGGTGTTGAACTACCTGGAGGCGAAGACCCCGGCCGCCGACCGCCCCGGCTATGAGAAGGCCCTCGACCGGCTGGGCTGAGCCGCCGGCGTGGCCGGAGCGTGTTGTTCTTTTGACCGTGATGTCTGTGAGTCATCGTGATGACTCACAGACATCAAGCTCTCTGCGGAATTGCCTTCGGGGCCTCGGCTGGCCGGTGGCGCGCCGGGCGTCGATCGGCGGGCGCTCGTCCGTGTTGAGGCGACGGGCGGCCGGGCACGCCCGGCCCACAAGGGTGGTCCGGAACTGGCGGGTCAGCCGCGCAGGCGTAGGCCCCGGGGGGTGGCCCGGAAGCCGGCGGCGGTCAACGCGTCCCGCAGTGGCGACGAGTGCACCGCCTCGCCGTCGGCCCGCTCCACCGACATCGCGCCCAACGCGCCCGAGTGGACGGCGTCGGCGAGCGCCTTGCCGGCTGCGGCGAGCGTATCGGTGTCGTCGGTGAACGAGAGCAGCGTTCGGCCGCCGCGTTCGACGTAGAGGACGAGGTCACCGCCGACCTGCACCACCAGGGCGCCCGCCTTGCGACCGGCCCGGTGCCCGGTCGCCGGGGTGGCGCCGTCGCCGGAGTCGATCACCCGTTCCGGCCAGGGCAGCGCCGCACCGTACGGGTTGGCCGGGTCGGTCGCGGCGAGCACCGTCGCCACCGCGCCCCGACCTCGGGCGCCGTCTGTCGGCTCGGCCAGCGTGCGCAGCCGGTCCACAGCACCGGGTACGGCGAACTGCGCCGCCCCGAGCCCTTCGACGAAGTAACCCCGGCGGGCCGCGCCGCGCTCCTCCAGCGCCGACAGCACCGGGTAGACCGCCGAGAACCCACCGACCACCTGCTCGGCCATCACCGCGCCCCGGGTGACCACCCCGTGCCGCTCCAGCAGCAGGTCGGCGAGCGCGGCGGCCCGTCGGGTCGGGTCGAGGTCCCGCTCCGGGAGACGCGACCAGCGGCCGGCGACCGTCGGCGGGCCACCCCGGGTCGGCAGCGCCACCCGACCGGGCCGCCGGTAACGGGTGCGGGGCGCGGACGGCCGGGAGCGGTGCGCGCCGCCGGCGCCGAGCACCGCGCGCAGCGGGGCGAGGGTGTCGTTGCTGAGGTACCCCGCCCAGACCAGGTCCCAGATCACAGCGGTCAACGCGGCGTCGTCGGTCGACCCGACCCGGTCGGCCAGCGGGCGGAAGAAGAGCGCCTGCCCGTCGCCGAGCGCGTCGAGCACCGCGTCGTGCAGCGGGGTACGGGTCAACGCCTCGTCGGGCGGCGGGAGCAGGAGCGGTGCGGCGTCCGCGTACGCCAGGGTGACCCAGCCGTCGCCCCCGGAGATCGCGCCCGACCCCGCCCAGAGCACCTCCCCGCTGGCGCACAGCTCGTCCAGCTGGGCGGGGGAGTAGTCAGCCACCCGGGCGGGCAGCACCAACCGCTCCAGCGCTGACGCCGGAACCGCAGTGCCCTGCAACTGCTCCACGGTGGCGGCGAGCGCCTCCACACCTCGGGCGGACGAGCCGACCTGCTGCCAGCGCGGCAGGAACGTGGCGAGGGCCCGGGGCGGCACCGGCTCGATCTCCCGGCGCAGCGCGGCGAGGGAGCGGCGACGCAACATCCGCAGCACCTCGGCGTCGCACCATTGGGCGCCGGCCGAATCCGGTGTGAACTCCCCGGAGACCACCCGCCCGGTGGCGCCGAGCCGGCGCAGCGCCTGCTCGACGACGAACACCCCGAGCCCGAACCGGGCCGCGCAGCTCGCCGCGGCGAACGGCCCGTGGGTGCGGGCGTAGCGGGCCACCAGGTCACCGAGCGGATCGGCCACCGGAGCGAGGTACGCCTCGGCCACCCCCATCGGCAGCGCCACGCCGAGGGCGTCGCGCAGGCGGGCGGCGTCCTCGACACCCACCCAGCGCTGCTCGCCCGCGATCCGGACCCGCAGCACCCGGCGGGTGGCCTCCAGCTCACTGAGCCACGTCTCCGGCACACCCCGCTCGGTCAACTCGGCGTCGCTCAGGTCACCGAGCACCCGCAGCAGCTCGACGACGTCCTCGGCGTCGCGGGGGCGGCGCTGCTCGGTCAGCCACCGCAGTTGCCGGTCGGTCTCGGTGAGCACCGCCGGGTCGAGCAACTCCCGCAGGTCGACACGGCCGAGCAGCTCGCCGAGGAGCGTGGAGTCGAGGGCGAGTGCGGCGGCGCGGCGCTCGGCCAGCGGGGCGTCACCCTCGTAGAGGAACGCGCCGACGTAGCCGAAGAGCAGCGACCGCGCGAACGGCGACGGCGCGCTGGTCTCCACCTCGACCAGCCGCACCTTGCGGCTGGCCAGGTCGCGCATCAACCCGGCCAGCGCCGGCTGGTCGAAGACGTCCTGGAGGCACTCCCGGGCAGCCTCCAGGGTGACCGGGAAGTCCGCGTACTCGCGGGCGACGTCGAGCAGTTGCGCGGCCCGCTGCCGTTGCTGCCAGAGCGGTTGGCGGCGCCGCGGGTCGCGGCGCGGCAGCAGCAGGGACCGGGCGGCGCACTCCCGGAAACGGGCGGCGAACAGGGCGGAGGTGCCGACCGACTCCTCCACGAGCTGGGCGATCTCGTCGGGCTCGAAGACCACCACGTCGGCGCCGGGCGGCTCGTCGGCGGTGTCCGGAAGACGCACCACGATGCCGTCGTCGGAGGGCATCACCTGGGCGTCGACCCCGTACCGCTCGGCCAGCCGGCGGCCCACCGCGAGGGCCCAGGGTCCGTTGACCCGGGCACCGAGCACGCTGTGCACGGCCAGCCGCCAGTCACCCAGCTCGTCGCGGAACCGCTCGACCACCACAGTGCGGTCGTCGGGCAGCGAGCGGGTGGCCTCCCGCTGCTCGCGCAGGTAGGCCATCAGGTTGCCGGCGGCCCAGTCGTCCAGCCCACCGTCGCGTAGCGCGGCCACTGCCGCCTCGTCGGTCTGGCGCAGCAGGGTGCGGACCCGGGCGCCGATCGCCCGGCCCAGCTCCACCGGCCGGCCCAGCTGGTCGCCCTTCCAGAACGGCATGCGGGCGGCCTGCCCCGGGGCGGGCGAGACCAGCACCCGGTCCGGAGTGATCTCCTCAATCCGCCAGGAGGACGACCCGAGCAGGAAGACGTCGCCGACCCGGGACTCGTAGACCATCTCCTCGTCCAGCTCGCCGACGCGGGCGGCCCGCTCGGCACCGGCCAGGAAGACCCCGAACAGACCCCGGTCGGGGATGGTTCCGCCGCTGGTCACCGCGAGGCGTTGCGCCCCCTGGCGGCCGGTGAGCACGTCGGTGGCCCGGTCCCAGACGAGCCGGGGGCGCAGCTCGGCGAACGCCGTGGACGGGTAGCGGCCGGAGAGCATGTCGAGCACGGCGTGCAGCGCCGAGTCGGGCAGCTCGGCGAAGGGCGCGGCCCGGCGGACCAGCACGGCCAGGTCGCTCAGCGCCCACGGTTCCAGCGCCACCATCGCCACGATCTGCTGGGCCAGCACGTCCAACGGGTTGCGCGGGTAGTGCAGCTCCTCGATCGCTCCGGCGGTCATCCGCTCGGCGACCACCGCGCAGGAGAGCAGGTCGCCGCGGTGCTTGGGGAAGACCACCCCCCGCGAGACCGCGCCCACCTGGTGCCCGGCCCGGCCGACCCGTTGCAGACCGGCAGCCACGCTGGGCGGCGCCTCGATCTGCACCACCAGGTCGACAGCGCCCATGTCGATGCCGAGCTCCAGGCTTGAGGTGGCCACCACCGCCGGGAGCCGGCCGGACTTGAGCGCTTCCTCGATGTGCTTGCGCTCCTCCCGGGAGACGCTGCCGTGGTGGGCGCGGGCGATCACGGGCGCCGCGCCGGTGGCCGCGCCGGACTGGGCCATCACCTCGGCCGGCGGCCGGTTGCGCAGCGGACCGGCGGGACCGCCCCAGCGCTGCGCGCCGGATGCCGGGTCACCGTCGCCCGCCGGGTCGTCGCCGGCCGGCAACCCCTCCGGTACGCCGATCCCGCCCTCGCCCGACGCGGATGCGGCCACCGCCTCGGCGGCCAGCTCGTTGAGCCGGGCGCAGAGGCGCTCGGCACTACGCCGGGAGTTGGTGAAGACGATGGTCGAGCGGTGCTGCCCGATCAGGGTGAAGACCCGTTCCTCCACGGCCGGCCAGATCGACGCCCGACGTGGCCCGGGGCCGCCGAGGTCGTCCTCTGGTGGCTGCTCCTGCTCGTCCAGGCGGGTCATGTCCTCCACCGGGACCTCGACGCTGACCTCGATGGTCTTGGGGGTGGCCGGCTGCACCACGTCGACCGGGCGGGCGCCGCCGAGGAACTGCGCACAGGCGTCGATCGGCCGGACGGTGGCCGAGAGGCCGATGCGCTGCGCCGGGGCGGGCAGCAGCTCGTCGAGGCGTTCGAGGGAGAGGGCGAGGTGAGCGCCGCGTTTGCTGCCGGCCACCGCGTGCACCTCGTCGACGATCACCGTCTGGATGCCGCGCAGCGAGTCGCGAGCCGCGGAGGTGAGCAGCAGGAACAGCGACTCGGGCGTGGTGATGAGGATGTCCGGTGGGGTGCGGGCGAAGGCGCGTCGCTCGTCGGCGGGCGTGTCGCCGGTGCGCATGCCGACGGTGATGTCGGGCGGTGCGACGCCCAACCGGGTGGCCGCCTGCCGGATGCCGGCCAGCGGAGCGCGCAGGTTGCGCTCAACGTCGACGGCGAGAGCCTTGAGCGGGCTGACGTAGAGCACGCGGCACCGCTGGCGGGCCTCGGCGGGTGCTGGCTCGCTGGCGAGTCGGTCCAGTGACCAGAGGAAGGCCGCGAGCGTCTTGCCCGAGCCGGTGGGCGCCACGACGAGCGCGTTGCGGCCGGCGGCGACCGACCGCCAGGCGCCGGTCTGCGCGGCGGTCGGGGCGGCGAAGGCGTTGTCGAACCAGGCGCGGGTGGCCGGGCCGAACCCGGCCAGCACCGCGCCGGCGTCTGCGTCTGCCCCGGTCACCGGTCCATCGTGCCCCGCGGGTCCGACATGCACGAGCGACCTCACGACGGAATGAACCAGCAAAAGGCAAAAAGCGTGGAAGGTGCGCTTAATACGTTAAGTCTCACTTAACTGCTTGCTTCTGAGGAGCAACATAAAGTAACTTCACTCGCAACGCGAACCGGGGTGAGGGGATGTGATGGCCGGCGAGCAGCGCACCGTCGAACCGGGCACCGACGTGCTGATTCGCAAGGTCGACAGCCACCTCGCCGCGCTCCGCGCTGGCCTGCACGGCCCCGAGCTCGAGCTCGCCGAACGCCTCGCCCACTGTCTACGGCAGATGGTTCTCTGCACCGCCCAGGCCAGCGCCGCCGACCGTGGTCAGGTCCGCGTGGCGGTGCACTACTTCGTGCTGCGTCGCGAGAGCCGTGGCCGCCTGCTGTCGGTGCGGTCGCTGACCGCCGCCGAGCGGGTGGTCGACCGGGTCGCCCGCCAACTCGGCCGCCCCGACCTGCTGGCCGAGCTGCGCCGAGAGCGCCCCGCACCCGACGACGCGCAACCCCTCAACAACGCCCTCCTGACCTGACAACCCCGCCCCACCCCGCGCCTCGCGCCCCACGGCCACCCCGCGCCCCACCGCCACCCCGCGCCCCGCGCCTTCGCCCGCGCCCCGTACCCCTGGCTGCGGTCCGCGCCCCACGCGTGCCCCGTCCGCCCCCACCCACCCGTCGATCAAGGAGTTGTGGTGGGTGACAAGTGACCCGTGAAAGACCAAATCGGGCACCACAACTCCATGATCGACCGGGGTGCGCTCCTCGTTCCCCGCGATCTTGCACTTCCTGGGGCTGAGGGGTGGGGGTCGGGGTGGGGGTGGAGTGGGGTTGGAGGGCTTGAGGGGACGAATTCTGGCAAAACCGCCCGGCGGGGGAGGAACTGGCGTCTGATCGCTGCTAGGCGCCACCGCTGCCACGGGCGTCGGCCATGTCGATCGGGAGCGCAGGTGCTGGTACTGCTCATCCTCCATCTCGTGGCGGCTCTCGCCGCGCCCCTGCTCGTCCGCCGGTGGGGTCCGCGTGCGTGCTACCCGCTGGCGCTCGCGCCGGCTGCCGCGTTCTGCTGGGCGGTGGCCCGCACTCCGGCCGTCGCCGATGGCGGGGCGGTGGTCGAGACGTACCCGTGGATCCGGCAGTTGGGCCTCGACATCGCGTTCCGGCTCACCACGCTGTCCTGGCTGATGACGCTGCTGATCGGCGGCGTCGGCGCGCTGGTGCTGGTCTACAGCGCCCGGTATTTCGGCGCCGGTTCCAGCGGGCTGGCGCGGTTCGTCGCGGTCCTGGTCGCCTTCGCGGGCGCGATGCTCGCGCTGGTCTTCTCCGACGACCTGCTGCTGCTCTACGTCGGCTGGGAGCTGACCACGATCTTCTCGTACCTGCTGATCGGGCACAGCACCGAACGGCGGTCCAGCCGTTGGGCGGCGGCACAGGCGTTGACAGTCACCACGCTGGGCGGACTCGCCATGCTGGTCGGCTTCATCATGCTGGGCGAACACGCCGGCACCTACCGCTGGTCGGAGATCAGCGAGCAGCCTCTGCCGGGAGGCGGGTACCTGGTGGGCGCCGTGCTACTGATCCTGGCCGGCGCGCTGTCCAAGTCGGCGGTGCTGCCGTTCAGCTCGTGGCTGCCGGTCGCGATGGCGGCACCCACTCCGGTCAGCGCCTACCTGCACGCCGCCGCCATGGTCAAGGCCGGTGTCTACCTGGTCGGGCTGCTCGCGCCGGTCCTCGCCACGGTCGGCCCGTGGCGGCCGCTGGTGCAGGTCGCCGGCGTGGCGACAATGCTGCTCGGCGGGTGGGCCGCGCTGCGTCAGACCGACCTCAAGCTGCTGCTGGCGTACGGGACGGTCAGCCAGCTCGGCCTGCTGGTGGCGGTGACCGGCTCGGGCACGCCCGACGCCGCGTTGGCCGGCACCGCGATGCTGCTGTCGCATGCCCTGTTCAAGGCGGCGCTGTTCCTGGTCGTCGGCATCATCGACCACGGTGCCGGCACCCGTGACCTGCGCGAGCTGTCCGGGGTGCGGCACTGGTCCCGGCCGCTGTTAGTGGTCGCAGTGCTGGCCGCGGCGTCGATGGCCGGTGTGCCGCCGCTGGTCGGCTTCGTGGCCAAGGAGGCGGTGTTCGCGGCCTTCACCGACCAGCCGGTGCTCCTCACCGGCCTGGTCGCCGGGACGGTGCTCACCGTCGCGTACAGCGCCCGCTTCCTCTGGGGCGCGTTCGCCGACCGGCCGGGTGTGGCGCCGGTCCCGCAGGGTTCGATCGCCGCGTCGCTGCTGGTCCCGCCCGCGGTGCTCGCCGGTGTCGGTCTGCTCGCCGGTCCGGCCGCGAGCGTGCTGGACGACGTGCTGCGCCCGTACGCCGATCTGCTCGGCGGTGTCGACGCGCACCTGGCGCTCTGGGCCGGACCGACCCCGGCGCTCGGCCTGTCCGTGCTGGCGCTCGTCGGTGGCGGTCTGCTCTTCGCCGCGCGCGGGCCGCTCGCCCCGGTGCTGGCCCGGCTCCGGTCACCGGTGGGAGGCAACCAGGGGTACGAGTGGGTGGTCGGCCGGTTCGACCGGATGGCCATCGAGGTCACCAGCGCGACCCAGCGTGGCTCGCTGCCGCAGTATCTGGGCATCATCCTGGTGACACTGGTGCTGGTGCCGGGTGCGGCGATGCTTTCCGCCAGCCCTTGGCGTGCGCGGATTCCACTCTGGGACAGCGCGCTGCAACCGGTGGTCGTCGTGGTGATCACGGTGGCGGCGGTGCTGGCGGTCGGCGCCCGTCGCCGGCTGACCGCGATGCTGCTGGTGGGCATGACCGGCTACGGCACGGCGATGTTGTTCGTGCTGCACGGAGCGCCCGACCTGGCGCTCACCCAGTTCCTGGTGGAAACCGCGACGATCGCGGTCTTCGTGCTGGTGCTGCGTCGCCTGCCGGAGCGGTTCTCGGCCCGCCCGCTGCGCCGTACCCGTTGGGTCCGTCGGGTGATCGGGGTGGCGGCGGGTGTGGTGGCCGCCGGGTTGGCCCTCACCGCCGTCGGTGCCCGCCGGGCACCGGACATCTCCGCCGCCTTTCCGGATCTGGCGGTGGTGCACGGGTACGGCCGCAACGTGGTCAACGTGACCCTTGTCGACATCCGGGCCTGGGACACGATGGGCGAGCTGGCGGTGCTGGTGGTGGCCGCGACCGGGGTGGCCAGCCTGATCTTCGAGCGCTCCCGCACCGGGCCGCGGCCGCGCCGGCCCGGTGCCGAGCAGGAGGAGAGCGGACGCGGCCGGCCGGTGTGGCTGCGCGGTGGCCCCACCCTCTACGAGGAGCGCCGCTCCATCGTGTTGGAGGTGGTCATCCGGCTGATCTTCCACACCGTGGTGCTGTTCTCGCTGTTCCTGCTCTTCTCCGGGCACAACGCGCCGGGCGGCGGGTTCGCCGGCGGGCTGGTGGCGGGTCTCGCCCTGGTGGTGCGCTACCTGGCCGGAGGCCGGTACGAGCTGACCGAGGCGGCCCCGATCGGCGCTGGCGCGATTCTCGGCGCCGGGCTGGCGATGGCGGTGGGCAGTGGCGTGGTGGCGCTGCTGCTCGGCGGGTCGGTGCTGGAGAGCGCGAAGGTCGACCGAACCCTGCCACTGATCGGCGACGCCCATCTGGTCACGTCGCTCTTCTTCGACATCGGCGTGTACCTGGTGGTGATCGGGTTGGTCCTGGACATCCTGCGCAGCCTCGGTGCCGAGGTGGACCGGCACATCGAGGCCACTGGAACGGCCAGCGGCGGGTTGGCCGTCGACAAGGGGGACCGGGCATGACGAGGAGCGGTGCGGGGCCGACGTTGGTGCTGGTGCTCGCCGTCGCGGTGCTGGTCGGGTGTGGGGTGATTCTGCTGTTGGAGCGCAGCCTGACCCGGATCCTGCTCGGGGTGATCATGCTCGGCAACGGGGTGAACCTGTTGATTCTGTTGGGCGGGCGGTCGGGTGGGGCGCCGATCGTCGGCACGGGTCCGGTGGAGCGGATGAGCGACCCGTTGCCGCAGGCGATGGTGTTGACCTCCATCGTGATCACCTTCGGGTTCTCCGCGTTCCTGCTCGCTGTGGCGTACCGCAGTTGGTATCTGTCCGGGGACGACGAGGTGCCCGACGACCTGGAGGACAGGCAGATCATCCGCCGGGCCGGACGCAACGAGGTGGGTACTGTCGATCACGGTGGCGAGGGCCCGAACGGAGACCCGGAACAGGTCGATCCCGAGCCGGCCCGCCGACGGCTACGACGCGGGGACGAGTCGTGATGCGCGCCCTGGTGCCGCTGCCGGTGGTGGTGCCGCTGCTCGGTGCGGCGCTGACCCTGCTGCTGGCCGGGAAGCCCCGAATCCAGCGCGCGATCAGCGTGCTGTGTCTGAGCGGCACGCTCACGGTGGCGGTGGTGCTGCTGGTGCAGGCGTACCGGCACGGGCCGGTGGTGGTGGCGGTCGGGGGGTGGCCGGCGCCGGTCGGCATCGTCCTGGTGGCCGATCAGCTGGCCGCG
Source organism: Micromonospora sp. NPDC049049 (assembly GCF_040649115.1). Lineage (NCBI taxonomy): Bacteria > Bacillati > Actinomycetota > Actinomycetes > Micromonosporales > Micromonosporaceae > Micromonospora > Micromonospora sp. NPDC049049. The sequence goes on from NZ_JBEZEX010000016.1 coordinate 157,193, forward strand.
CTGATGGTCGTGGTCTCGTCGGCGGTGACGCTGTGCGTGTTGCTGTACTCGGTGGGCCAGGGCGGCAGCGAGACGATTGAGAGCTCCCCGGTGTCGATCTTCCACCCGACGTACCTGGTGCTCACGGCGGGTGTCACGAACGCGTTCCTGGCAGGTGACCTGTTCAACCTCTTCGTCGGGTTCGAGATCCTGCTGGCCGCCAGCTTCGTGCTGATCACCCTGGGGGGGACGGAAACCCGGATCCGGACCGGGTCGACGTACGTGGTGGTCAGCATCCTCTCCTCGATGATCTTTCTGACGTCGGTGGGTCTGGTGTACGCGGCCACCGGCACACTCAATCTCGCCCAGCTCGCCCAGCGTCTCGACGACCTGCCCGGCGGTGTCCGACTGGCCCTGGAGCTGATGTTGCTACTGGCCTTCGCGATCAAGGCGGCGGTCTTCCCGCTGTCGGCCTGGCTGCCGGACAGCTACCCCACCGCACCGGCTCCGGTCACGGCCGTCTTCGCGGGTCTGCTCACCAAGGTGGGCGTCTACGCGATCATCCGTACCGAGACGTTGCTGTTTCCGGGTGGGCGTGCCCACATCCTGCTCATGGTCGTCGCCGGGCTGACCATGGTGGTCGGCATCCTCGGCGCGGTGGCCCAGTCCGACCTGAAGCGCCTCTTCTCGTTCACCCTGGTCAGTCACATCGGCTACATGATCTTCGGGGTGGCGTTGAGCACCGTAGCCGGCCTCTCCGGCGCGATCTTCTACGTGGTGCACCACATCACCATCCAGACCACGCTGTTCCTCGTCGCCGGCCTGGTCGAGGAGCGTGCCGGCAGCACCGACCTGCGTCGTATCGGCGGGTTGGCCCGGGTGGCGCCGCTGCTGGGCGTGCTCTTCTTCATCCCGGCCATGAATCTCGCCGGCGTACCACCGTTCTCCGGCTTCCTCGGCAAGCTCGGCCTGCTCCAGGCCGGGGTGGCCGCCGGCGGGCCGCTGCCCGGGGTGCTGGTCGCGGCCGGCACGCTGACCAGCCTGCTCACCCTGTACGTGGCGTCCCGGGCGTGGAACATCGCCTTCTGGCGCGCGCCCCGGCTGGCCACCAGCGAGCCGGGGATCCAGCTGCCGAGGCTGATGGTGGGCGCCACAGTGGCCCTGGTCGCCCTCGGGCTCGCGTTGACAGTGCTGGCCGGTCCGCTCTTCGACGTCACCACCGACGCGGCTTCAGACCTGAGGCTGCGCACCCCGTACGTCCGTGCCGTGCTGCCGGGCGGTGTGCCGTGACCGGCCCCCCGGAGCCGGCTCCCGACACCCCCGGGCCCGCCATCGTGGGGCGAGGGCGGCTCGGGCGCTGGCGGGACCAGGCGGTGGCGCTCGGGTGGCTGGTGGTGGTCTGGATCCTGCTCTGGGGTGACGTCAACTGGGCCAACCTGATCGGTGGCCTGTTGGTGGGTGCGGCCGTGCTGGTGTTCTACCCGCTGCCGGCGGTCAGCTTCGGTGGCCGGTTGCGACCGTGGGCGCTGCTGGTGTTCGCGGGCCGGTTCGCCGTCGAGCTGGTCAGCGCGAGCCTGCACATCGCCCGGATCGCCGTGCAGCCCGGCTACCGACCGCGCGGGGCGATCATCGGGGTCCGGTTGCGGGTGGCCACCGACCTGAACCTGGCGCTCACCGCCGAGGCGGTCTCGTTGGTGCCGGGCACGTTGATCCTCGAGGTGGACCGGGACTCCGGAACTCTCTACCTGCACGTCCTGGACACCCACAGTCCCAGGGACCTGGACGTGGCCCGGGCCCGCACGCTCACCGTCGAGCGGCGAATCGTCCGCGCGATCGGCTCCACCAGCGAACTGCGCCGACTCGACGTCACCTCACCCGAGAAGGGAACCCGCCCGTGACCACCTTCCTGGCCGTCGTCCTCACCGCACTGCTGTCGGTCACCGCGCTCCTCGCGCTGGCCCGGCTCTACCGTGGCCCGTCGCTGGTCGACCGGGTGATCGCCGCGGACATGCTGCTCGCCACGATGGTCGCCGGGGTGGGCGCCGAGGCGGCGGTCAACCGGCACGCCACCACGCTGCCCGTGCTGGTGGTGCTCTCCCTGCTCGGCTTCGTGGGCTCGGTGTCGCTGGTCCGCTTCGCCGTCCGGGAGCAGCAGTGATCGCGACGATCGCGGACTGGCTCGGCGCCGGTTGTCTGGTGGCCGGCGCGCTGCTCGCCCTGGCCGCCGGGATCGGCGTACTGCGGTTCCCGGACGCGCTGTCCCGGATGCACGCGGCCACCAAACCACAGGTGCTCGGGGTGCTCCTGTTGCTGCTGGGCATCGCGTTGCGGCTGCGGTCCCCGGCGGACCTGGGCATGATCCTGCTGGTGGCGGTCTTCCAGTTGTCCACCGCGCCGGTCGCGGCGCAGATGATCGGGCGGGCCGCGTACCGGTCGGGGCGGCTTGACCGGAGCCTGCTCGACGCCGATGAGCTGGCCGAACGCGGATCAGGTGGTGGATCGGCGGGCCCGGCGTGAACGGCCCCGGGCGGTTCCGGTGAACCGGACGATCCGCTCCTTCGGCCCACCCCCAGCGGAGTCCCAGCCAGCGCCGATAAAATAGCGGCATGATCGACTCTTCTGCCCAGGAGGGCAGCAGTAGCCAGCCGGGTCGTGCCCGGCATATCCCCGTACCGACGACCCCGGGAGCCCTGAGCGACCCGTGTTGATCGTCGTTGGTCTCCTTCTGATCATTGTTCTCACTGCCGCCACCGGCTACTTCGTGGCGCAGGAGTTCGGCTACGTCGCCGTGGACCGGGGCAAGCTGCGCCAGCTCGCCGACGACGGCGATCCAGCCGCCGCCCGGGCCCTGACCGTCACCAGCCGGCTCTCCTTCATGCTCTCCGGCGCGCAACTCGGCATCACCGTCACCGCCCTGCTGGTCGGTTACGTCGCCGAGCCGTACCTGGGCGGCGGACTCGCCGACCTCCTCGGCGTAGCCGGCGTCAGCGAGGCGGTCAGCCTGCCGCTGTCGGTGGCGTTGGCCCTGGTCATCGCCACCATCGTGCAGATGGTCCTCGGTGAGCTGGCCCCGAAGAACCTGGCCATCGCGCGGGCCGAGCAACTGGCTCGGGCGCTGAGCCGGTCCACCCTCATCTACCTGGCCGTCGCCGGGCCGCTGATCCGGCTCTTCGACCGGGCCTCGGTCCGGCTGCTGCGCCGGATCGGCATCGAACCGATCGAGGAACTGCCCAGCGGCGCCACCCCGGCCGACCTGGAACAGATCATCGCCGAGTCCCGCGAGGAGGGCAGCCTCGACGCCGAGATGTCCACGCTGCTCGACCGAGGTCTGGACTTCCGCGAGCTGACCGCCGGCGAGGCCATGGTGCCCCGCGTCGACGTGCACACCGTCCGGGCGCACGAGCCGGTGAGCCGGGTGGTCGAGCTGCTGGACACCGGCCACTCCCGCTTCCCGGTACGCGGTGCGGAGGGCGTCGACGACGTGCTCGGCATCGTCGGTATCGCCGACGTGCTCGGCGTACCCCCGGCGGAGCGGGCCACCACACCGGTGAGCGCGGTGGCCGGGCCGCCGCTGCTCGTACCGGAGACGTTGCCCCTGCCCACAGTGCTCGACCGCCTGCGGTCCGGGCACCGGCAGATGGCGTGCGTGGTCGACGAGTACGGCGGCTTCGCCGGCGTCATCACGCTCGAGGACATCGCCGAGGAACTGGTCGGCCCGATCCGCGACGAGGACGACCCACCGGACCGGGCACCCGCCCGGCAGGACGACGGGTCCTGGGTGGTGCCGGCCCGCTGGCGGATCGACGAGGTCGCCGACAGCACCGGCATCGCCCTGCCCGAGGCCCCCGAGTACGACACCCTGTCCGGGTTGGTGATGCGGGAGCTGGGCCGGGTGCCCGAGGTCGGTGACCGATTGGAGATCAGCCTGCAACCCGAGGGCGCGGACGGCGAGGTCAACGAGGCGGAGCCCCGGGCGCTGGTCGAGGTGCTGGCCGTGGACCGGCACGTGGCCGACTCGGTGCGGTTGCAGCTGACCAAACCCGAGGTGACCGCATGAGCCCCGGGATCGCACTGTTCAGTTCGGTGATCCTGCTGGCGCTGAACGGGTTCTTCGTGGCCGCCGAGTTCGCCCTGGTGGCCAGCAAGCGCTACCGCCTGGAACAGGCGGCGGCAAACGGTGGCCGGGCGGCACGGGCCGCGTTGGATGGCGTCCGCGAGCTGTCGCTGATGCTGGCCGGCGCGCAGCTCGGCATCACGTTGTGCACCCTGGGTCTCGGCGCGCTGGCCGAGCCGGCGATCGAGCACCTGCTCAGCCCTCTGCTGCACGCGGTGGGTCTGCCGGACGCTGCCAGTCACCTGATCGCCCTGGTCTTCGCCCTCGGGGTGGTGACCTTCCTGCACCTGGTGGTGGGGGAGATGGCACCGAAGTCGTGGGCGATCACCGACGCGGAGCGCTCGGCGACGCTGCTCGCGTTGCCGTTCCGCGCCTTCGCCCGGGTTTCCCGGCCGGTGCTCTCCGCACTGAACGCCCTGGCCAACGCGATCCTGCGGCTGTTCGGCGTGAATCAGCAGGACCAGCTCGCCCAGGTGCACGGCCCGGACGAGCTGCGGATGCTGCTGGAGCAGTCCCGGGAGCACGGGCTGCTCGGTGCTGAGCAGCACCAGCTGCTGACCAGCATGCTGGAGTTGCAGGGCACGTCGGTGGCGCAGGTGATGGAACCGTTCGCGACCATGGTCACCGTCCGCCGCGACGACCCGGCCGAGCGGATCGAGGAGGTCAGCCGGGACAGCGGCCGATCCCGGCTCGCGGTGCTCGACGAGGCGGGCGACGTGTGCGGGCTCGTGCACGTGCGGGAGGCGGTACGGGTGGTCACCACCGGCCGGGTCGCCACCGCCGGGGAGCTGATGACCCCCGCGTTCACCCTGCCCGCGACGTCCTCGGTCACCGAGGCGGTGGCGGCGATGCGGGCCCGGCAGTCACAGCTCGCGCTGGTCCGCAACGGCGGTGGCCCGGCCCGGCCGATCGGTTTCGTGGCCTTGGAGGACCTCCTGGAGGAGGTCATCGGGGAGTTCGACGACGAGACCGACACGGTGCCCCGCGGGCGGCGGTTGCGGTGACCCTACGACCCGGCCGCGCCGAGGAGGCGTGGCCGGGTCGGCGCGGCAAGCTTGAGGTCACCTCGACCGGGTAGGCGCGCCGGGTGGGGCCGGCACGGCCCCCGTCCCGGGAGGGGGGCGTGCGGTGCGGCTGACGGGAGTGTCCCCGGAGTCCGGTGGGACCGGGCTCTCCGTGCAGACCACGCTGCCCAACCCGAGTACCCGACCGGGCCTGCGCCTGCCCGGGCGGGTGACCCTCGCGGCCGGCCCGGACAACGTGCTGGTGCGGCACATCCGACTCGGCCTGGTCACCACCGTCGAGCCGGACGACCCGTCCGCGCCCCGGCGTCTCATGCAGTTCTTCGACCTGCCGATCGCCGGCCGGTTCGTCGTACCGGCCGGTCGGCGGCGGGCTGTCGACTTCGCGTTCCCGCTGCCGTGGGAGACCCCGGTGACCACCTTCGGTGGGGTGCCGCTGCTGAGCCTGCGGATGGGTCTGCGGACCGAGGTGTCCCTCGACCCCGATCTCGACCAGGGGGCCATGGTGCCGGTCTTCGTGCACCCGATCCCCACCCAGCAGCACGTGCTGGCGGCGCTGGACACCCTCGGCTTCATGATCCGCCAGTCCGGGTTGCAGGAGGGCGGGCTGCCGGGGGTGGAACACACCCTGCCGTTGCACCAGCGCTGGGGCTACTGGGTCGGACCGCTCTACGCCGGCCCGATCACCGAGCTGGAAGTGATCTTCGTGACCAACTCGGCGGGTCTGGAGGCGATCCTCTGGATGGACCGCCGGCTGGCGCTGGCCGGCATCACCCACCAGAGCATCAGCCGGTTCCGGATCTGGCACGAGGGCGCCGACCGGCGGGACTGGGTCGCCACTGTGGACGGCTGGATCCGCCAGGCGATCAACCGGCACGCCGCCGCTGCCGCACACGCCGACTGGTCAGCGCAGATCGCGGGATCGGCCCATGTCAGCCGCCACCCCGACGAGCCGATCCGACCGGGTTACGGCCTCGGCGGCACAGCCGGCGGCGCCGGCATAGGAGGCGGCGGCTCCGGCGGCGGCGACGGCACGTGAACTCCCGCCCCACGCACTCGCCCCGCCTCGCCCCTTCGCGCTGCCCGCCCCGCGCCGCCCCCGCGGCCGACCCCGCGCTGTCCCACGGCCCGTCGATCATGGAGTTGTGGCGGGATGAACATCCCGTTTCGCGCCTTTCGTGAGGCACCACAACTCCAAGATCGACGCGTGCGGAGGACGCGACATCGCTGACCTCCGCGATCTTGCACTTTCTGCGGCGACAAATTCGTAGAAAGCGCGCGTTTCGTCAACCGAAAGTGCAAGATCGCGGGCTGCGGGGCTGCGGGGCTGCGGGGCTGCGGGGCTGCGGGGCTGCGGGGCTGCGGGGCTGCGGGGCTGCGGGGCTGCGGGGCTGCGGGGCTGCGGGCGGGCGGGAGCGGGCGCGGGCGCGGGGGGGCGCGGGGTCAGCCGGCGGTGGCGGTGGCCAGCTTGAGGCTGAAGGCCAGGAACAGGGCTGCCACGGCGGTGGTGCCGCCGGCCGCCAGGCGGCGGCGTTGGCGGAACTGGGCGGCCAGGAAGGTGCCCGCGAAGATCAACGCGGTCAGGTAGAGCACGCTGGTCACCTGCGCGATCAGCCCGAGCAGCAGGAACGACAGCGCCGGCCACGCGTAACCGGGGTCGACGAACTGGATGAAGAACGAGATGAAGAACAGGATCGCCTTCGGGTTCAGCAGGCTGATCACCAGCGCCTTGCGGAACGGGCTGCGCATCGCCGCCGGCTCCGCGGCGTCGATGAGCCGCGGCGTGCTCGGGTCGTTGCGGTCGCGCCAGCGCCGCACGGCGCCGAGCAGCATGGTCACCCCGACATAACCGAGGTACGCGGCACCGGCGTACTTGATCACCATGAACAGCGGCGGGTACGCCTTGAGCAACGACGCCACCCCGGCGGCGGAGAGGAACATCAGCACCCCGTCGCCGACGAACACGCCCGCAGCGGCCCGGTAGCCGACCGCGACGCCTCGTTTGGCGGCGGTGGAGAGCACGAAGAGTGAGTTCGGCCCGGGCAGCAGGATGATGGCCACGGTGCCCAGCACGTACGTCCAGATGTCGGTGATCCCCAGCACGCCCGCCATCATCACGCCACCGGTGCCGTCCGCAGAAGTCTTTCCCGCAGCCTGGCCTGTGCGTTCGGCCACTCGTCGACGGTCATCGCGTACTGCACGGTGTCCCGCCAGGAGCCGTCCAGGCGTTGTCGGTGCATCCGCAGCACCCCTTCCCGGGTCGCCCCGAGCCGTTCGATGGCCGCCTGGGAGCGAACGTTGCGGATGTCGGTGTGCCAGGTGACCCGTACCCCGCCCAGGTCGTCGAAGGCCCGACCGAGCAGCAGCAACTTCGCCTCGGTGTTGATCCCGGTACGCCACCAGGGCCGGCCGAGGAAGGTGTGCCCGATGGCCACCGCCCGCCGCTGGGGGTCGATCTCGTAGTAGGAGGTGCTGCCCACCACCGCCCCGGTCGCCGTGCACCGCTGCACCCAGGCCACCCGCTCGCCCCGGTGCTGGGCGGCCAGGGCGGTGCCGATCACCTCGGCGGTTTCGGCGGGGACGGCGGGCGGCGCGACGTTGAGGTGTCGCCACACCTCAGGGTCCGTGGTGGCGGCGTGCAACTCGTCGGTGTGCGCGAGGTCCAGCGGCTCCAGCCGAACGTGCTCGCCGTGCAGCGGCACCGGGTCGTGCCAGGGTGTGCGGGGCGTCCGCAGGTACGCCGGCAGCGGCGCGGTGACTCCGGCGTCCGGCTCGGGTGCCCCGGCGGTCAGTCGCAGCGGCAGCACGCCGGCCCAGTGCGGCAGGTCCAGGTCGGCCTCGTCCTCGCGGACCCCTCCGGTGCGGGCCCGGACGGACACCTCGCGCAGTGGTAGCGCCAGTACGGCGGTCTCGGCCAACTCGCGACGGCTGGGCGGACGAGTGGCGGTGCTGCGTCCCGCGCCGACCTTCTCGACCAGCGCGGTGAGCATGGCGAGCTTCTCCCGCTCGTCGGTGACCAGTCGGGCGGTGCCGTGCGCGACGACCGAGCGGTAGTTGGCGCTGTGGTGGAACTGGGAGCGGGCGTAGACCAGCCCGTCGAGAATCGTCACCGCGACGCAGACCGGCAACCCGTCGTCGCCCCGGGCGGCGAGCAGCGGCCGACTGCCGGTGGAGCCGTGCAGGTACAGCGTGTCGCCGATGCGGACGTGCAGGGTGGGCAGCACCCGTGGCTGGCCGTCGACGGTGAAGCTGAGCGCGCAGTCGTACGCCTCGTCGAGCACGGCGTGGGCGGCGGCCTGGTCGTAGCTCATCTTGTCGCGGGAGCGGTGGGGTGTGGTCCGGGCGGTGGGTGGATACATGCGCTCGCCCCTTTGTTCTAGTACAATCTCTTATTTGTGTCAGCACAGTATCAGTTCACCGGGACGACAGCCGTCGAGATTTCGGCCAGCATCGAGTCGGGCATCCGTACCGGCGCCCTGTCACCGGGAGCCGCCCTGCCACCCGTGCGGGCGCTCGCCACCGAGTTGGGGGTCAGCCCCGCCACCGTCGCCCGCGCCTACCAGGAGCTACGCCAGCGCGGCCTGCTCGCCACCGCTGGTCGGCACGGCACCCGGGTGCGCCCCCGCCCGCCGGTGGCCGCCCGCCGCGCCGCACTGCGTCCCCCACCGCTGCCCGGCGCCCGGGACCTGTCCCGCGGTGAACCCGACCCCCGTCTGCTGCCCCCGCTGGGCCCGCACCTGGCGGCGCTCGCCAGCGAGAACGGCCCGTCGGTCGGCTACTCCGATGCCGGAGTCCTGCCCGAACTGGCCGAGACGGCCCGCGCCCGGCTGCGCGCCGACGGCGTACCGGCCGGGGAGTTGACCCTGACCGGCGGTGCGCTGGACGGCATCGAGCGGTTGCTCGGCGTCCACCTGCGCCCCGGCGACGCGGTGGCGGTCGAGGACCCGGGCTGGGCCAACCTGCTCGACCTCGTCGCCGCGCTGGGCCTGCGCCCGATCGGCGTACCAGTGGACGACGAAGGGCCGCTGGTCGCCGGGGTGGCCGCGGCGCTCGCCGCCGGGGCGCGGGCGCTGATCGTCACCAGCCGGGCACAGAATCCGACCGGTGCCGCCGTCTCCGCGGACCGCGCCGAGGCGCTGCGGACGCTCCTCGCCGGCCGACGGGACCTGCTGTTGATCGAGGACGACCACGCTGCCGAACTGGCCCTCGTACCCCTGCACCCGCTCGCCGGTGCGACAGCGAGTTGGGCCTTCCTCCGCTCGGTGAGCAAGCCCTTCGGCCCGGACCTACGGCTTGCGGTGCTGGTTGGCGACGAAACGACAGTGGCCCGGGTGAGCGGTCGTACCCGGGTCGGTGCCGGCTGGGTCTCCACAGTGCTGCAACGTCTGGTGCTCGCCCTCTGGCGGGACCCGGCGGTCACCGAGTTGGTGCAGCGGGCGGCGCAGAGCTACGAGCAGCGCCGCGAGGGGCTGCTCGCCGCTCTGGCCGATCGCGGCCTGACCGCACACGGTCGCAGCGGCATCAACGTCTGGCTGCCGGTCGCGGACGAGACCAGCACTGTGACAGCGCTGCGCGACGCCGGCTGGGCGGTGGCCCCCGGCGCGCTCTACCGGATCGCCGCCCCGCCGGCTCTGCGCATCACCGTCAGTTCCCTGGACATCGCCGACCTGGCCCCGCTGGCCGCCGCCCTGACCCACGCCGAAAACCCACCCCCCACCAAAGGCTTCCCCACCTGACCCCCCGCCCTCGCCCCCCGCGCGCCCCGCCCCGCCCCCGCGATCTTGCAGTTTCGGCTGGCGAAATGTCGGGTCTGTGGACGTTGGTCTGTGCAGAAAGTGCAAGATCGCGGGGATTCGGGACGGCGGGGACGGGTATGCGGGCGCCCGGAGGTGGGGGACATGGCTTCAGGTGGGGCTCGTAAGGGGATCTGGATCGCCATTGCGGTGGCGATCATCATCATCGTCATCGTGCTGATCGCGATCGCGTCCGGCGGCGACGGCGGCGGAAACGGGTACTGACGCGTCGCGGCCGGGGCGTATCCGGCGGTGAGCATCGAACGGGTATATAACAGTCGGCATGGCCGAGCAGACCGGGAGCGCTCCGGGCGCCCAGCGGTTCATCCCGCCTGACGCCGACACCATCGACGACCTGCGCACCGCCGCGGGCGGCTGCCGGGGCTGCGAGCTGTACCGGGACGCCTCGCAGACGGTCTTCGGCCGGGGTGACGAAAGCGCCCGCGTGGTGCTCGTCGGCGAGCAGCCCGGCGACATGGAGGACCAGAAAGGGCTGCCCTTCGTCGGCCCGGCCGGCCGCCTGCTGCGCCGCGCGGTCGACGACGCCGGACTGGAACCGGGCCACCTTTACCTGACAAATGCCGTAAAGCACTTCCGTTTTGAGCTGCGCGGCAAGCGGCGGATCCACCAGACCCCGGACCAGGCGCACATCACCGCCTGCCGCCCCTGGTTGGTCGCCGAGTTCGCCCGGCTGCGTCCGGAGGTCGTGGTGGTGCTCGGCGCGACCGCCGCCAAGGCGTTGCTCGGCCCGTCCTTCCGGGTGACCCGGCAGCGGGGCGAGCTGCTGCCCTGGCCGGAGTCGGCCCAACATCCTGCGGACTTCGAGCAGGTGCCGGTGGACAACGCCGGAAAGCGGGCCGACGCGCCGCAGGCTCGGCTGTTGGCCACCATCCACCCGTCCGCCGTCCTGCGGGCCGACGACCAGGACAAGGCGTACGAGGGGCTGGTCGCCGACCTCACCGTCGTCACCCGCGCCCTGCCTGCCTAGCTGGCGACCAGGGCCTACCGCGGCCCGAGCCGGCGGAAATTGCCGCCCGGGTCGCGCGCCGAGGCGATACCCGCCGGAAACGGTGATGCGTGAACCGCGTAACAGATCCTCTGCAGACTCATGCGAGTCGATCTTGTAGGGGAGGCCGTTATGAGCGATCAGACGCAGTCGATGGTCAGCCGGCGTGGGTTCCTGCGTACGGTCGGAATCAGCGGTGGTGCCGGAGCGATGCTCGCCACCATGGGCGCCATGGGGCTGGCCCCCAGCGCGGCGGCCTCGGTCACCCCGGCATTCCGGCCGCCGGAACCCTCCGACTTCACTCTCAGCGGGCGGTCGGGCGCCAGCGTGGTCGTGCTCGGCGGCGGCATCGCCGGGCTCACCACGGCGTACGAGTTGGGCAAGGCCGGCTATCACTGCACCGTCCTGGAGGCGCGGCACCGCGTCGGTGGGCGGAACCTGACCATTCGGGGCGGCGACGTCGAGACCGACCTCGACGGACGCACCCAGCGGGCCGGCTTCTCCGACGGGGTCTACTTCAACGCCGGGCCGGGCCGCATCGCACAGTGGATGGTCACGATGGACTACTGCCGGGAACTCGGCGTACCCATCGAGGTCTTCACGAACCAGAACGCCGACGCCTGGATCTACAACGAGTCCGCCGGGATGACCGAGCCGGTCCGGTACCGCACCGCCAAGGCCGACGTGTACGGCTACGTCTCGGAGCTGCTCGCCAAGGCCACCGACCAGGGCGCGCTGGACGCCCGGCTCACCACCGAGGACCGTGACCGGCTGCTGTCGTTCCTGCAGAGCTTCGGCGCGATCGGCGGACGGACCAGCGACTGGGCGTACACCGGGACCAACCGTCGCGGCTTCTCCGCGTATCCCGGTGCGGGTAACGACGTGGGGAGTCCGCTCGGTGCGCCGCCGGCGCTCGCCGACGTGTTCGCCAGCAACATCGGCCGGTACTTCTCCTTTGAGTTCGGCTACGACCAGGCCATGCTGATGTTCCAGCCGGTCGGCGGGATGGACCAGATCCCCCGAGCCCTGGCCCGCGCGGTGGGCCCGCACCGGATCCGACTCAACGCCGAGGTCACCGGGGTGACCGACCGGGGCAGCCGGGTCGAGGTGACCTATCGGCAGGGCGGCCGGCAGTCGCAGGTCACCGCCGACTACTGCGTGGCGGCCCTACCGCCGCACCTGATGGCCCGGGTGCCGCACAATCTCGGCACGGCGGTGACCGCGGCCCTGGCCGATTTTCCGGTCACCGCCTCCGGGAAGATCGGCCTGGAATACCGCAGCCGCTGGTGGGAGACCGATCAGCGGATCTACGGCGGCATCACCGAGACCGACCTGGACCTGTCGCACATCTGGTACCCGTCCTACGGCTTCCACGGGAAGCGCGGCCTGGTGGTCGGGTACTACAACACCGGGGCGAACGCCAGGGCGTACAGCGGGCTCACGCCGGAGCAGCGCAGCGAGCGCGCGATCAGCCAGGGTGTGAAGATCCACGGTGACAAGTACCGCAGTGAGCTGGTCACCTCGTACTCCCACGCCTGGGACCGGACCCGCTACATCGAGGGCGCCTGGACGTCGCCCCGGTACGGCACGGCCGGCTACAACCTGCTGCTCCAGCCGGCCGGGCGGGTCTACTTCGCCGGGGACTGGCTCAGCCACGAGGTGGCCTGGCAGCACGGCGCTTTCGTGGCGGCGCGTTCGGCGGTCTCCGCGCTGCACCAGCGGGTGATGGCCGGCTGACCCTGAGCTGTGCAGATCTTGGACAGTTTCCGTCAGCGGATGACGGAAACTGTCCAAGATTGACGGTGCGTCGCGGATCGAGTGGCTGGGTAACCGGTGTCGATGGACATTGACAACGGGGAGCGTCGGGTGGGTGTGGCCGCCGGGCGGCGCGGGAGATGGAAGCGGTTCTTCGAGCGGGCGCCCGGCTTGCAGCTCATGGCCGTCTACTGGGTGCCGATGACGGTGCTCATCGGGCTGCCGGTGCGCTGGCTCCTCGACCGGCAGGAGCCGCTGGTCGAGGCCGTGCTGAACGGTGCGCTGAACCTCGTCTGGGTCGGCCCCGCCGTGTACTTCAGTCGGTGGAGCGCGGGCGAGCAGGCCGCCCGGCGCGATCCGGAGGGGTACGCGCTGCGCCAGGCAGTGCACACCAGCGCCGTGCCCGCGGACGAGGCCACACGGGCCATACTGCCCCGCTATCTGGTCGAGCAGCGGCGGGCCACCTGGGCAGCGCTGCTGGCCATCCTGGGCATCTGCCTCGGGCTGGTCCTGCTCGCTCTGCTCGCCGCCGACAACGAGGGCTTCGCGGTGATCTTCGGTGTGGTCGCCGCCGTCAGTGTGGTCGTCGCCGCACGCACCCTGACCCGGATCCGTCGGCTGGCATCCCTGCTGGCCGCGCCCAACCCACCACAACCGCGCGGGTAGGACGATTTTCCCGCCCGCCGCCCGCCGCCCGCCGCTGCTCGACCAGATAGCGGGGCAGTATGGCCCGTGTGGCCTC
>NZ_JBEZEX010000017.1:0-166690 GCF_040649115.1 Micromonospora sp. NPDC049049
GCCCTGACCTACGGCCTAGCCCCCACCTCCGTGTATGCCCCCCCCCCCCCCCCCCCCCGCCCCCCCCCCCCCCCGCCCCCGGGGGGGGGGGGGGGGGGGGGGGGGGGGGGGGGGGGGGGGGGGGGTGATGGGCGCGGACCGTGGATCCCGGGCCGGATCCACGGTCCGCAACCTCCCCCCAGGCCCCGGTTCCGGGTGTAGCGGCGGGCCGCTACGTGTCGATCACGCTACGTATCGAACAGGCTCGGGGCAAGGTTGAAGCTGTCGGTTCGGAGTGTCGAAAAGCGGACTTGACCTGCTGCTTCGCCAGCCGAAGGAGGTCGGTCGGATCAGTGACGGAGCGTACGAATCAGGTCGAGCACCTGTCGGGTCACCGGCCGAAGGACCCGGAGTCGGGACAGCGCCACGAGCCGATCGACGAGTGGCACGGCCCCGTCGATCAGTTGGCGGGTCTTGGTCTGGCCCGGCGATCGGTCGTGCACCCAGTAGAGGATCACGCCCATGTACGCGAGCCAGAGCAGCTCGGGTAGCTGTGGACGCAGCTCGGCGTCGACCTTGGCCGTCGAGCCGGTCAACACCTCGCCGAAGAGGTCGATGGCCGCCTGTCGGGGGCCGGAGGACTCAGCGGAGAAGGGGCTCAGCGGCGAGGTGGGTTCCGCCGCCGTCTTGAAGAAGGTCGCCGCGAATCCGTGTGAGGGCGTCAACACGTCGATCCCCGCGTGCAGCACTCCGGCGAGCCGGGGACCGAACGCCTCCTCCCGATCGAGCACGGGCTGCGCGGCGGCCCGGTGCTCGACCTGGGACTGGGCGTAGAACTCCTGAATCAGGTGGTCCTTGGAGCCGAAGTAGTAGTAGGCGTTGCCCACCGCCACGCCGGCCTCCTGCGCGATCGCCCGCATGGTGGTCTGTGCGTATCCGCGTTCGCGGAACAGCCGCATCGCGGTGTCCCGGATCAGCTGCCGGGTCTGCTCGCCCCGGGCGGTGGCTGGGTCACCCGCAGTGGTCGTCTGCGCAGGCTGTTCGGTCATCGAGGTCACCGTATCCCGCCGGTTCGTCGGTCGGCTCGGCCCACGGGTCGCGGATCCGCTCGCGGATCGCCGAGGCGGCGGCCACCGTCTGGCGGGCGAGGGGCAGCAGGTGCGGTCGGGCCAGCCGCTCGGCCGCGGACCGGTGGTCGGTCAGCGCCCAGAGGCAGGCGAACCAGGCGCCGTCGCCCGCGTACACCTCGCCGGTGTCGGCGATCACGGTGAGGTCGCGCAGCGTCGCGTCGTGGTCCAGGCCGGGGAAGCGCCGCCGGGCCTCGGCGGACCCGGCCGGCACGAACTCCAGGGGTACGAGCTGGGCGCGGGACGACAACCAGCGGCGGGCGGCGCGGCAGATCGGGCAGGCGGCGTCGAACAGGACGGTGAACCCCCGGATCCCACCGCCCCCGAGCGCGGTGGGATCCGGGAGCCGACCGCCGCCACCGGTCGGGGGCGCGGTCATCGGGCCTGTGGGTTGTTCGTCGGGCCGACGCCCGGCTGCGGGCCGTCCGGCGGAGGTCCTGCCGGGTGTGCGCCGGTCGGCTGGCCTCCGCCCGGGTACGCGCCGACCAACTGCGATCCGGGAGGGGCGGACGGCATGGGGAGTCGGCCGATCGGGGCGAGCGGGGGGTGGGTGGCGAGCTGGCGGAGTCGGTTTCGGCGGTAGCGGCCGAGCGCGAAGACGTTGAAGAAGTGCAGCGCGCCGAGCACCAGCAGCACCAAGCCGATCTTGAGGGACAGCTCCTCCATGGCCTGGCTGGTCGAATCGACCGGGTCGGGGTGCTTCATCGCCACCGTGACATAGCCGAGGTTGAGCAGGTAGAAGCCGACCACCAGGAGGCTGTTGACAGCCCGGGCGAGTCGTTCCTCGGCGAACACCTCCTCCAGGAAGACCTGCCCGTTGCGGGACAGTGCTCGAGCCACCCAGATGGTCAGACCGACGCTGACCGCGAGGTAGATCACGTACATCCAGACCTTGATGTCCATGTGGACGCCCTTCTTGAACGTGTTCAACTACCGACGTCAACAGACTAGGGCCGATGTTGAACATGTTCAAGAAGTGGCGACCAGTGACTGTGGACACTTCGGTGCGGTGCTGGAGCGCGCCATCCGGCCGAGCTTTTCAGCCCGGCCGGAGAGCGCCGTGGCTCAGCCGGCCAGGCCGAGCACCTCGGCCGCCGCGCGACCGTTGGCGTGGCTCGCGCCGTAGGTGGTAACGAAGGCGCGGACGCCAACGGGCCGCCACTGTGCCGGCCAGCCCATCTCCACCACTGTCACGGGGTGCTGGGCCGCCAGGTCGGCGATCAGGTCCGGGCCGCCGGGCAGCCGGTGCAGGTGTCGTCCGACCAGGACGATGGGACGGTCGCCCGCCAGTCCGCGCAGCGTGGCCGGGTCGGTTTCGGTGGCGATCACCCGGATCTCCGACACCCCGTCCAGGTGCGGACCGAGGCCCCACGGAACCCGCCCCTCGGCGATCGTCGACTCGGTGTGCAGTTGCACCACCAGGGGCTGGTCCAAGCCGGTGAGCAGGCCGTCCACCCGGACCGCTCGGCGCGCTGCGGCGTACCCCAGCTCGGTGTCGCCGGTGACCGGTGACCCGCTGGCGGCCCGGGTCCAGGCGGCGAGATTGGCGGCGCGGCCGGCCGCCTCCTCGACCCGCGGCCTCGCCAGCCGGCCGTCGGCGAGCGCGTCGACGATCTCGGCGGCCACCCGCTCGACCAACTCGGCGTCGACCTTCGCGCCGATGCAGAGCAGGTCGGCGCCCGCGCTCAGGGCCCGGACCGCAGCCGGCCCGACCCCACCGGCGGCCACTGCGGCACCCTTCATCTCCAGCGCGTCGGTGATGACGGTGCCGGTGAAGCCGTACTCGGTGCGCAACAGGTCGACCAGGACGGCTCGGCTGAAGGTCGCCGGGTCGGCGCCGGTGAGCGCCGGAACCCGGATGTGGGCGGTCATCACGGCGCGCGCCCCGGCGGCGACGATGGCCGCGAACGGCGGCAGGTCCCGCTGGCGGAGCAGGCTCAGCGGAGCATCCACTGTGGGCAGTTCGTGGTGGGAGTCGGTGACGGTGGCACCGTGCCCGGGGAAGTGCTTGGCGCAGGCGGCCACGCCGGCGGCCTGCAACCCGGCCACGGCGGCGGCCGAGTGGGCGGCCACCCGCACCGGATCCGCGCCGAAGGACCGGGTGCCGATCACCGGGTTGTCGTCGGCGGTGTTGACGTCGACAGTGGGGGCGAGGTTGACGGTGATGCCGAGCGCTGCCAGTTCGGCGCCGATCGACTGATAGACCCGTCGGGTGAGGGCCACGTCGCCGATCGCACCCAGGGCGGCGTTGCCGGGGTACGGGCTGCCGGTGGCGTGCGCCAGCCGGGTCACGTCGCCACCCTCCTCGTCGATCGCGATCAGCGCGTCGGGTCGACCGGTGCGCAGTGCGGCGGTGCTCGCCGCCACCTGCGCGGGGTCGTGCACGTTGGTGCCGAACAGGGTGTGCCCGGCCAGCCCGTCGGCCAGCAGGTCGACCGCCCAGTCCGGCGGAACCGGTCCCGGGTACGCGGCCAGCAGCGTGCCCAGCGCGAGCCGGCGCAGTCCTGGATCCAACCCCACGTGTTTCCCCCTTCGGTGCCCCCGCGGGTACGAAACGTCGTACCGGTGGTGGTCGTGGCCCTGCCGACTCGGCCGAGCGTCCCACCGTCGGGTGACCGTTACGCTACGGCTACCCGTTCGCAGGTCGGTTTACAGTTAGCAAAGTTTACTAAAACTAGAGGACGTGTCATGAGTGCGACCCGGCTGCCCGGCACCCCCCGTCTGTTGCGGGCGCTCAACGACCGTGCCGCGCTGGAACTGCTCCTCGAACGCGGCCCGCTGACCCGGGCTCGACTCGGCGAGCTGACCGGCCTGTCGAAGGTCACCGCCTCGCAGCTCGTCGAGCGGCTGGAGGAGCGCGGCCTCGTCGCGCGGGTCGGCGAGCAGGCCGGCGGGCGCGGGCCGAACGCCCAGCTCTACGCCGTCCGCCCGAGCAGCGCGCACGTCGTCGGCGTGGACGTCGGGCCGGACCGGGTGGTGGCCGCGTGCGCCGACATCACCGGCGCGGTCATCGGCCGGGTGGAGCAGTCGACCCGGGACACCGACGACCCGGTGGGCGTGGTGCACAACGCCGTCGTGCAGGCGGCGAGCAGCGCCCAGGCGCAGCTGAGCAGCGTACGACGGATCGTGCTCGGCACACCGGGCCTGGTCGACCCCGGCACCGGCGACATCACCTTCGCCTTCAACCTGCCGCGCTGGCACAGTGGTCTGCTCGCCGCGTTGCGGGACGACCTGCACACGCCTGTGGTCTTCGAGAACGACGTCAACCTGGCCGCCGTGGCCGAGGCGCAGTCCGGCGCGGCGCGGGGGCTGTCGGACTTCGTGCTGGTCTGGGTGGGCGCCGGCGTCGGCCTGGCGATCATGCTGGGCGGGCGGTTGCACCACGGCAGCAGCGGTGCCGCCGGCGAGATCGGCTACCTTCCGGTGCCCGGCGCGCCCATCCCGCGCGACGTCTCGCGTCGCGCCAAGCCGGCCTTCCAGCAGCTGATCGGTGCGGACTCGGTGCGCGCGGTGGCCCGCGAGCACGGCTACCCGGACGCCGACGCCGCAGAGGCGGTCCGCGTGGCCGTCGCGGCCGGCGCTGACGGCGGCCCGATGCTCGACGAACTGGCCCGTCGGCTCGCGCTCGGCGTGGCCAGCACCTGCGTGGTGCTGGACCCGCCGCTGGTCGTGCTCGCCGGCGAGGTGGGCCAGGCCGGTGGCGCGGCGCTCGCCGACCGGGTGCAGCAGGAGGTCGCCGCGATCACCCTGGTCCAGCCACGAGTGGTGCCGACCGGGTTGACCGAGGAGCCGATCCTGCACGGCGCGCTGCGCACCGCCCTGAACGCCGTACGCGACGAGGTGTTCGGCTCCACCGTCGGCTGAGCCCGCTGCGGCGGTCATGTGAAGGAATATTTCACCGCACGCCCGCAGCTTGCAAGCTCCTGCCAGGCGTCGGCTCGGCCGTTCCGTCGGGCCGCCCGGACCGGGGCGACCCGACGGCCTCGACTCAGATCAGGTCGCGGCGACGGAACACGGCGAACGCCGCCGCGGTCAGACCGCCGGTGATCGCCAGCAGCACCAACAGCGCCGGCAGCCAGGTCACCGTGTAGAACCCCTCGCAGTAGGGGAGTTGGCCGCTGCCCCGGCAGACCTGTTCGTCATAGAACCGCGCCTCGCCGTTGAGCCACGCCCCGATGTGACTGGACAGCATGAACAGGTCCGACTTCCGCGCGTCGATGATCTCCAGGACCACTCGGCCACCCAACTCCCAGACCACCGCGTACGCGGCGAGCGCGCCGAGCGCCGCGGACGTGTGCCGACCCAGCGTGGCGATCGCGAAGCCCAGCGCGGAGGCCAGCAGCACCAGCACCAGGCCACGGCCGTGCACCGCGCCGAGTGAGCGCCAGAAGTCGCCGTCCAGCCGGCCCGGCAACCCGAAAGCCTGCCCGATCACCCAGAACGTGGCGAGATAGACCACCGACGCCAGCAGGGCCAGGACCAGCACCGCGCCGAGCAGGGTGCCCAGCTTGGTCGCGAGCACCGTCAACCGGCGCGGTCGCCAGAGCAGCAGGTTCACCACCCCGCCCGAGGTCAGGTCCGCGCCGATGTAGGAGGCGCCGACCAGGAACCCGAACAACACCAGGAACGCGATGAGGAAGTACAGCAGCGGTTCGGCCTGCTCGGCGAAGGTGAACACACCCGGCAGGAAGTCGGCGGCGATCGGCAGCCGGTCCTGCCGGATCGGGTCGATCTCGGAGCAGTCGCTGGGGAAGTACCTGTCCGTGTCGGAGGTCGAGGTGCCGTCCTGGCGGGCCAGGCACTCCTGGTGGGTGGCCTCCAGGTCACGCCGCGCCTCGGCGGCCTGCGTCCGCGCCGAGTTCAACTCACTGACGCTCGGTTTGTGGGAGCCGGCAAGGGTGGTCGCCGCCGTGACGGCGAACGCCAACGCCAACAGGACGACCATGAGCTGCACGAAGCGACGCGCGGACAGTCGCTCCAACTCGGCACGCACCAGGTTCACGCGTCCACTCCCCGATCGAGGTCGATCACAGCTTCGTCCTGCGGCAGCGCCGGGTCGCCGACCTGCCGGGGCACCGACGGATGCTCGTACGCCCCGGTCAGCTCCAGGAAGACGCTCTCCAGATCCGGCCGCAGCGGCGTCAGCTCGCCCACCCACAGACCCTGCTCACCGAGCACCCGGCTGATCGCCGTCGGGTCGCTCACCCCGCTCACCACCAACGCTCCGCCGTCCAGCACCGCCGTCAGGTCGGCCGCGTGCAGCAGCTCGACGGCCCGCTCCGGTTCGGCCACCCGGACCAGGAACTCGTGCCGGTCGTGGCCCGCCAGCACCTCGTCCACCCGACCGGTCGCGACCCGCCGCCCCCGGGAGATGATCGTGACGTGGTCGCAGATCAGCTGGATCTCGCCCAGGATGTGACTGGACACCAGCACTGTCACCCCGTTGGCCGCCAGCGACCGCATCAGGTCCCGCATCTCCCGGATGCCCGCCGGGTCCAGCCCGTTCGCCGGCTCGTCCAGGATGAGCAGACGCGGGTCCTTCAACAGCGCGGACGCCACCGCCAGACGCTGCTTCATGCCCAGCGAGTAGCCCTTCACCCGCTCATCGCCCCGGTCGTGCAGGCCCACCAGATCCAGCACCTCGTCCACCCGCGAGACCGGCACACCACCGGCGCGGGCCAACAGCCGCAGCGTCCGGTAGCCGGTGAAGTTGCCGAAGAACTGCGGGCTCTCCACGATGGCGCCGACCTGACCCGCCACCCGGGGCAGCAACTCCGGCGACGGTTCGCCGAGCACCATCATTCGGCCGCTGTCGGCGCGTACCAGCCCGAGCAGGGCCCGCAGGGTGGTGGTCTTGCCCGAGCCGTTGGGGCCCAGGAAGCCGTGGACCTGGCCCGCCTCGACCAGCAGGTCGAACCCGTCCACCGCCACCCGTCGGCCGCTGCGCAGGCTGCGGAAGCTCTTGCGTAGACCCTCGATCTCGATGACCGCGCTCATCTGCGCAGCTCCGTACGTCGGCTGGGCATGGGTCGTCCTTCGGGCTTGGTGATCAATGACACGGCGCTTCACCCTATGGCTGAGGTGCCGCCCATGGGGGGCACCCCGGCGCTGCGTGGTTGGATGGTGCGGTGAACCCGGATCTGGTGGTCAGCCTCGACGGCGTCGGCGTGCGCCGCTCCGGCACCGCCCTCCTCGAGGACCTGACCTGGCGTGTCGAGTTGGACGAGCGGTGGGTCGTCCTCGGCTCGAACGGCGCCGGCAAGACCACACTGCTCAACCTTGCCGCCGGTCGCCTGCACCCCACCACTGGTGTCGCGCACGTGCTCGGCGAGCGGATCGGCCGCACCGACGTCAACGAGCTGCGTACCCGGATCGGGCTCACCACCGCCGCGATCGCCGAGCGGCTGCCCGCCGACGAGCGGGTCAGCGACGTGGTGGTGACCGCCGCCTGGTCGGTGGTCGGCCGTTGGCGGGAGAACTACGACCGTGGCGACGAGGCGCGGGCGCGGGCACTACTGAGTCAACTCGGCGTCGGTGGTCTCGCCGAACGCCGCTACGGCACCCTCTCCGAGGGTGAGCGCAAGCGGGTGCAGATCGCCCGTGCCCTGATGACCGACCCGGAGCTGCTGCTGCTCGACGAGCCCGCCGCCGGGCTCGACCTGGGCGGTCGGGAAGACCTGGTCGCCCGACTGGCCGAGCTGGCGTACGACCCGGACGCCCCGGCGATGGTGCTGGTCACCCACCACGTCGAGGAGATCCCGCCCGGGTTCACCCACGCGATGCTCCTGCGCGAGGGCGGGGTGGTCGCCCAGGGCCTGCTCGCCGAGACGCTGACCGGTGACAACCTCTCCAAGACCTTCGGGCTGCCACTCGTCGTCGAGCGGTCGGGCGACCGCTTCACCGCCCGCGCCGCCTGATCGCCGGACAGGCGGAGACGGCCGTGCCGCAGACCCGGATCGCCGTGGTGGGCAGCGCCAACATGGACCTGGTCGCGATGGCACCCGCGCTGCCTCGTCAGGGCGAGACCATGCTCGGCACCGACTTCGTGATGGTGCCCGGCGGCAAGGGCGCCAACCAGGCCGTGGCCGCGGCCCGCGCCGGCGCCTCCTGTGCCTTCCTCGGCGCGATCGGCTCGGACGCCTTCGGCGTCACCCTCAAGGCCCGCATCACAGCGGCCGGTGTGGACACCAGTCAGCTTCGCGTGGTCTACGGCACCTCGGGAGTGGCGCTGGTCATGGTCAACGCCCAGGGGGACAACGCCATCGTGGTCACCCCCGGCGCGAACGACGCCCTGGTCGGCCTCAGCGAGGAGGAGCTGACCACCGTCCGTACGGCGGACGTCCTGGTCGCGCAACTGGAGATCCCGGTGCAGACCGTGACTGCCGCCGCGGTGGCCGCCCGCGAGGCCGGCACCAGGGTCATCCTGAACGCCGCCCCGGCGCGGGACCTCCCACCCGAGCTGCTCGCCGCCGTGGACCTGCTGGTCGTCAACGAGGGCGAGGCGCAGGCGCTCGCCGGCCGGGGTCGGGAGGAGCCGCGCGCGCTGCTCGACCTGACTCCCCGGGCCGTGCTCACTCTCGGCGGGGAGGGCGCCTGGTACGTCGACCGGGACGGCACCGAGGTGCACGTGCCGGCGGTACGGGTCGACGTGGTCGACTCCACCGCCGCCGGTGACGCGTTCACCGCCGCGCTGGCCGTCGGCTGGGGCGAAGGGCGCGACCTGGTCGACGCGGTGCGCTGGGCGTCGGCGGCCGGCGCTGCCTGCGTCCGCAAGCTCGGCGCCTCGGTGGCGCTGCCGCAACGCGCCGAGATCGACGAGCTGTACGCGCCGGCCTGACCCCGTTGCTCGCGCACCGAGCCGGCCCGACGGTCGCGGCGTGTCACGCCCGCTCGCCGACGCCGGTGCGAAAGGCCCGGCGGTACGCCGACGGTGAGGTCAGCATGACCCGGCCGAAGTGGTGGCGGTAGGTCGCCGGGGTGTCGAAGCCCACGGCGCGGGCGACCTGCTCGACAGCGGCGTCGGTCTCCTCCAGCAGTGCCAGGCTGGCGCGGACCCGCTGCTCGACCAGCCAACGGATCGGGCTGGTGCCGGTGGCTCGGGCGAAATGCCGCAGGTACGTGCGGGACGACATGTGCGCCCGGTCGGCGAGCTGGGCGACGCTCAGCGGCTCGGCGAGGTGGGCGAGTGCCCAGTCGAGGCTGACCGCGATCCGGTCGTCGGCCGGGTCGGCGGGCACCGGCGCCTCGACGAACTGGGCCTGCCCGCCGTCGCGGTGCGGCGGGATCACCAGTCGTCGGGCGACCGCGTTGGCGATCGCCGCGCCGTGATCACGCCGGATGACGTGTACGCAGAGGTCCAGCCCGGCTGCGCTGCCGGCACTGGTGAGCAGGTCGCCGTCATCGAGGTAGAGCACGTCCGGGTCCACCTCGACCAGTGGGTAGCGCCGCGCCAGCAGCTCCGCGTACCGCCAGTGGGTAGTGGCCCGGCGGCCGTCCAGGAGGCCCGCCCCCGCCAGCGCGAACGCGCCCGAGCAGATCGACATGATCCGGGCCCCGCGCCGGTGCGCCTCACCCAGCGCGGTCACCAGCTCGGGCGACGGGTCAGCGGTCACGTCCGGTACGCCGGGCACGATCACCGTCCGCGCCGCCGCCAGCTCGGCCAGGCCGTACGGGGTGTGCAGGCTCGCCCCGCCGACCACCGGCACCGGCCCCGGCCGCTCGGCGCAGACCACGGGGTCGTACCAGTCGACGTCGAATTCGGGCCGGGCCAGTCCGAACACCTCGGTCACGATCCCGGTCTCGAACACCGACATCCCCGGGTACGCGAGCACGGCGACCCGGTGCGCGGCCGCCGGTCGTCGAGGCGCGGGGAGCGGGCGCGGACCGGTCGTGGTGGCCGTCGGGATCGGCATGGCGGGATGTTAGCGCAGGATGTCGTTCCCGCCACTCGTCCCGTGGTCGGGCCCCGGCGAGGATCGGTGCATGACCTTCACCTTCGCCGTTCCGCAGCCCGATCCGGCCACCGCCGCCGCCTGGTTCCGCAATCGGCTCAGCGTCGAGACCGACGTCAGTGATGTGCACGCCGACCTGTCGGCACGTACCCCGGGTCTGGTGGTCGTCGACTCCCGAGGCGCGGCCGCCTGGGCGCAGGGGCACCTCCCCGGCGCGGTGCACCTGCCCACCGCTGAGATCGCGACCCGGGCGGCGGATCTGATCCCGCCGGGGTCGGCGGTCGTGACCTACTGCTGGGGTCCCGGCTGCAACGGCGCGACCCGGGCGGCGCTGGAGTTCGCCCAGCTGGGCCATCCCGTGAAGGAGATGCTCGGCGGGTTCGAATACTGGGTCAGGGAGGGGCTGCCGGTGGTGACGGAGGCCGGGCTGACCCGACGACCGGTCGATGACCTCACCGCGCCCGCCACGACGATCACCTGCGACTGCTGATCCACGGCACGGGCGGGCCGGCGTTCACCCCACCGGCTCGTCGGCGAGCTTCTCGCCGCGGCGGCGCAGCATGCCCAGCCCGGGGATGCCGGCCACGGCGAGCTTGAGGTCACGGGTGACGTCGAGCAGGTCGTGCAGGTCCGGGCCGACCCGGTCCAGCGTGGCCAGGATCGGCAGGATGTCCGCCGTCAGATGCTCCCGGAGCTTCGGCAGCTCGTCGATCAAATGGATCGCCGCGGTGATCTCCTCATGGCTCAGCTCCCCGACGAACCGCTCGGCCATCGGTGCGGCCCGGCGCAGCGCCGGCTCGTACGCCGCCAGCAACTCGGCCGCGGTGGCGGCGGCCTCCGTCGCGGTGCCCACGGTGGCTGAGGCGCGGTTCGCGACCCGGTCGGCCTCGGCGACCACGGTGCCCGCCACCCGGGAGACCCGGTCGGCCTCGGCGACCACAGCGGCGGCGGCCGTTGCCACCTCGGTGGCCGTGTCGATGGCGGTGGTCGCGGCGGCGCTGATGACGGCCACCTCGCGAACCGCGCCCTCGGCGTCGGTGAGCACCTGGTCGGTCCGATCCAGGGTCGTCTCGATCCGGTCGACCACGCCGTTGATCCGGGCCAGCAGCTGCTCCACCCCGTCGAGCACGGCGAACGCGCGGGCGGGCACGGCGGCCATCGAGGCGGCCGAGCCGAGCGCCTGGTCGAGGGCGTAGCGGGTCAGACCTACCACCGCAGTCGGGGTGGGGAGGGGAATCGCCATGGGGTCAAGTGTGCGTCGGCCGTGCCACAACCGCCCGTCGGAGCAGGTCAGCGTGACTGTCGACCGGCGGTGTCGTCGCGGGCCACCCGCAGCGCCCACCAGATCAGCGGCACCTGCAACGGCACCCGGCCGTACGCGATGGCCCGCTGTGCCGGGCGTCGGCGCCGCCAGTCCACGGCCATCTTGACGTTCGCCGGTAGGACGGCGACGAAGAGGGCGGCGGCTGCCCGGCCACCGGCCCGCCGGGTGGCCGGGTTCGCGACAGCCGCAGCCACCACCAGTTCGGCGACCCCGCTGGCGTACGTCCAGAAACGGGGCGGTCCGGGCAGCGCACGCGGCACGATCGGGTCGTAGACGCCGGGGCGTACCAGATGGGTGACGCCGGCCGTCGCGAGCAGGCCGGCCAGGGCGACGGCCTCGCGGCGGCGGGTGGTCATCGGTGGTCCCCCTGTTGTTCGACGGCGCGCTGCACGGCCCGGTAGATCTGCCCGAACCGTAGCGCGTCCGGGGTGCGCACCAGCAGGTCCTCCCGGCCGTGGTGCTGCACCCACAACTCGTGCACGTGGCTGCCGCGCTCGTAGGAGCGGTCCAGCCAGCCGAGGGGAATCTCCAGGAACGGTGCCAGCGCGAGCGCCCCCGCCGCGCAGGCGGCCAGGATGATCAGCGCCAGCTGCCAGTTGCCTCGATCCTGAGCCGACCAGGCCAACGACAGCACGCAGACCACGGCGACCAGCGGCGGCAGCGAGAGCAGCAGGACCAGGACACCGCGCCCCAGCACACGGCCGCGTACGGCGAGGGTTTTCTGCCCCCGTGCGTGCCAGACGAACGTCACGTCGGACAGGGCGATCACGTGACCACCCGCCCGGATCGACTCGGAGGTCACCTGCACCGCGTCGTCCCGGTAATAGAGGGTCATCACTAAGCCTAACCACCGGGGGGCAAACCTCGCCGAGTCCGGCCGTGCCCGTGCCCGTGCGGTCCGCCGTGCCCGTGCCTCAAACGGGACAGACTGGCTAGCGGCGCGTGACGGGGTGGGCCGGCTGGCTGTGCTCCACCGCGCGTTGCACCGCCCGGTAGATCTGCCCGAAGCGCAGCGCGTCACCGGTGTGCAGCAGACGCACCGGCTGGCCCCGCCAACGGGCCCAGATCTCCAGTTGGCGGCTGCCCCGGGCGTACGAGCGGTCCAGGTGTTCGAAGAGGAAGTCGGCGACCGGCCCGACGGCCAGGCCGACCAGCACCGACGCGCCGACGATCGCGATCGTCACGGTGGGGGAGCGGTGCAGCCAGACGGCCACGCCGATGCCGAGCACCGCCGCGACCAGTGGGCCGGCGAGGGCTGCGCCGAGCGCGCCCCGCCCCACCAGCACACGCCAGGAGCGGGTGCCCCGGCGGTGCCAGATCATGGTGATGTCGGCCAGCTTGTAGCTGCGACCGTCCACGCGAAGGGTGGTGGAGGTGACCTGCACCGACCTGTCGTCGTAATACGTGATCATGGCTGGACTCCCGCCCACGGGGCTGACACCACACTACTTACCCAAACGAGCCGGGTCGTAAGGTTGGCACGCGACTTCGACGAGGAAGTGAGGGCAGCGTGGGCGAGTTCGTTCGGCTGGAGACCACTGACGGCATCGGCACGATCCGGCTGGAGCGGCCGCCGATGAACGCGCTCAACACCCAGGTGCAGGAGGAGCTGCGCGCCGCCGCGGCGGCGGCCACCGCCGATCCCGAGGTCCGCGCGGTCATCGTGTACGGCGGGGAGAAGGTCTTCGCCGCCGGCGCCGACATCAAGCAGATGGCTGACATGTCCTACGTGGACATGGCCGACCGGGCGGCGAACCTGTCCAGCGCGCTCGGCGCGATCGCCCGGATCCCCAAGCCGGTGGTCGCCGCGATCACCGGGTACGCCCTCGGTGGCGGCTGTGAGCTGGCGTTGGCCTGTGACTGGCGGATCGTCGCCGAGGACGCCAAGCTCGGCCAGCCGGAGATCAAGCTCGGCATCATCCCGGGTGCCGGCGGCACCCAGCGGCTGGCCCGCCTGGTCGGCCCGGCCCGCGCCAAGGATCTGATCATGACGGGCCGGATGGTCGACGCCGAGGAGGCCCTGCGGATCGGCCTGGCCGACCGAGTGGTCCCGGCCGCCGAGGTCTACGAGGCCGCTGTCGCCTACGTGAAGCCGTACCTGACGGGCCCGGTGCAGGCGCTGCGCGCGGCGAAGCTGGCGGTCGACGGCGGCCTGGACATGGACCTGAACTCGGGCCTGGCCTGGGAGAGTCAGCTCTTCGCGGCGCTGTTCGCCACCGACGACCGGCGCGAGGGCATGGCGGCCTTCGTCGAAAAGCGCAAGCCGGGCTTCACCGGCCGCTGACTATTAGCCGAGAACAGTTCACATTGTTCCTACCGGCCAGTAGCGTGGGGCGTCGGTCACAAGGAACGAAGGGGAGCGGCGGATGACGGAGCGGATCGAGGGTCACGGCGGCGAGTTGGCGCTCGCGGCACTACGCGCGCACGGCGTACGGGAGATGTTCACGCTGTCCGGCGGGCACGTCTTCCCGCTCTACGACGCCGCGTACAAGACCGACTTCCCGATCTACGACGTCCGGCACGAGCAGTCCGCGGTCTTCGCCGCCGAGGCCGTGGCCAAGCTCCAGCGCCGCCCCGGCCTCGCCGTGCTCACCGCAGGGCCCGGTGTCACCAACGGCATCTCCGGCATGACCAGCGCGTTCTTCAACGCCTCGCCGGTGCTGGTGCTCGGCGGGCGTGCGCCCGCGTTCCGCTGGGGCTCGGGCAGCCTCCAGGAGATGGACCACCTGCCGCTGGTCGCCCCGGTCACCAAGCACGCCGAGACGGTGTTCAGCACCGACGACATCCCGCGTGCTGTGGGTGCGGCGCTGAACGCCGCGCTCACCCCGCACCGGGGCCCGGCCTTCCTCGACTTCCCGCTGGAGACGGTCTTCTCGGTCGCGGAGGCCGAGCTGCCCACCGTGACGGGTGTCGACCCGATCGCCCCGGACCCGGAGGAGGTCGGCCGCGCGGCGTTGCTCATCGCCGGGGCGCAGCGGCCGGTCATCATCGCCGGCTCCGACGTGTACGCGGGCGACGCGGTCGCCGCGCTGCGCGAGGCGGCCGAGGCGTTGCAGGTGCCGGTCTTCACCAACGGCATGGGTCGCGGCTCGCTCCCGCCGGAGCACCCGCTGGCGTTCGCCAAGGCCCGACGGGCCGCGCTCTCCGGCGCCGACGTGGTCGTGGTGGTGGGCACTCCGCTGGACTTCCGGCTCAGCTTCGGTGACTTCGGTGACGCCAAGGTGGTGCACATCGTCGACGCCCCCAGCCAGCGGGCGACGCACGTGCAGCCGGCCGCCGCACCCGCCGGTGACCTGCGCCTGATCCTCTCCGCGCTGGCCGATCACTCCGGTGACCGGGCCGACCACTCCGACTGGATCGCCGACCTGCGGGTGGCCGAGGACGCGGCGAAGGCTCGGGACGCCGCGGAGATGGCCGCCGAGACCGACCCGATCCGCCCGGCCCGGATCTACGGCGAGCTGCGTCGGGCGCTCGCCCCGGACGCGATCACCATCGGCGACGGCGGCGACTTCGTGTCGTACGCCGGGCGGTACCTGGAGCCGGCCCAGCCCGGCACGTGGCTGGACCCGGGCCCGTACGGCTGCCTGGGCACCGGCATGGGTTACGCGATGGGGGCCCGGGTCAGCCACCCGGACCGGCAGATCTGCGTGCTGATGGGCGACGGCGCGGCGGGCTTCTCGCTGATGGACGTCGAGTCGCTGGTCCGCCAGAAGCTGCCGGTGGTGATCGTCGTCGGCAACAACGGCATCTGGGGGCTGGAGAAGCACCCGATGCGTGCCATGTACGGCTACGACATCGCCGCCGACCTCCAGCCGGAGCTGCGGTACGACACGGTGGTCAGCGCGCTCGGCGGTGCGGGGGAGACGGTCGCCAAGGCGGCCGACCTGGGCCCGGCGCTCCAGCGGGCGTTCGACTCCGGAGTGCCGTACCTGGTGAACGTGCTCACCGACCCGACCGACGCGTACCCCCGGTCGTCGAACCTGGCCTGAGTCGCACCCGCCGCCGCCGTCGCTCCCGCGCCGGCGGCGGCGGTGCGCTCACACCTCCGGTCGGTCGCCCTCGCGCGGCGGCTCACCGTCGCGGCGGCGCAGGTCGTCCTCGCGTCGCCGCAGGTCTTCCTCCCAGCGTTGGAACAGCTCCTGGTCCTGCTGCTGGGCGCGTTCCTCGACGGAGCGCAGGAACTCCGGGTCGTCGTCGGGGGCCACCGGCCGAGGACGCTGCCGCTCGCCGCCGCCCGGCCAACCCTTGCCCGCGCCGGCGCTGGGCTCCCGGCCGACGATGAACCAGGCGATCGAGCCGACCAGCGGGAAGAACAAGATGATCAGCACCCAGGCGATCCGGGGAAGGGCGCGGATCTTGCCCTCCTCGGCGGAGAGACAGCTGATCAGCGCGCAGACGGCGAGGACAATCTGCACCAGGAAGAGGAGTACGCCAAGCCGGGCCATGCACCCATGATGACTCACCGGCGCGCGTCACCCCAGTCCGCGCAGGACCAGCAGCACCCCCAGTAACGCCAGCACCACGGTGCCCACGGTGACCAGGGGCAGTGTCCGGCCGCCGGTGCGGGCCGGACCGGTGCCGGTGCCCCGGGGCCAGCAGAGCACCAGCAGGGTGCCCCACACCAGAACGGTGCCGCAGGCGATCAGCGCACCGGTCGGGCCGCCCGTCGCCGCCAGCCGGACGGCGAGCACGCTCACCACGGTCACCGTGAGCAGGGTGCGCCGCCAGGCCAGCCGGGTCCGCTCCGGTTGCAGCCCGGGATCGCGTCCGGTGCTCACCGCCCGCCGACCGCGCGGAGCAGGACGGCGACCACCAGCAGTAAGGCGCCGACGCCGACGGCGAGCGCCAGGATGGCGGGAAACCGGGACGCGGGCAGCTCCTGACCGAGCCGGATGGCCCGCTCGGTACGCGCCCAGTGGTCCACCGCGCGGATCGCGACCGCCGCGCCGAGCAGCAGCAACGACACCGCGATCACCTCCCGCAGGTGGCTCATCGGCAGGGGTGGCAGGAACTGCGCGGTGGCCAGCCCGCCTCCGACGAGTGCCAACCCGGTGCGTAGCCAGGCGAGGAAGGTCCGTTCGTTGGCCAGGGAGAACCGGTAGTCCGGTGTCTCACCGACAGCGCGTGCCTCCGCCGGGTCGAACCACCGCCTGATCGCCTCCCACACAGTGGGAGAATATCCGTTTCCCTTCCCGCTTAGCCTGGTCCGGTGACTGATCTCGACGTACAGACGCTGCGCGACGCCTACGACAACCAACTCCGCCCGGAGATCCCCGACCCGGTTCCGGCCGGGGTTTCCGTGGAGCGGGACGGGCCGCTGGTCCGCATCATCGGGCTCGACGCCGGCGGGTTCCTCACCTACCGCACCCTGGGCGGGTTGACAGGTGACGCGCTGGACGAGCTGATCGCCCGGCAGGTGCAGCTGTTCCGTGAGCGCGGCCAGTCTGTCGAGTGGAAGCTCAACGAGCACGACGAGCCGGCCGATCTGGCGGACCGGCTGCGCGCTGCCGGTTTCGTGCCGGAGGACCGCGAGACCGTCGTGGTCGGGCCGGTCGCCCCGCTGGCCGCCGCGCTGCCTGTCGTTCCCGAGGGGGTACGCCTGCGTGAGGTGACCGCCCGGGAGGACCTGGAGCGGATCGCCGCCATGGAGGAGGAGGTCTGGCAGGAGGATCGCTCGCACCTCGTGACGGGACTGGCCAAGGAGATCGACGCCGACCCGAACTCGATCACCGTGGTGGTGGCCGAGGCGGGTGGGACGGTGGTGAGCGCGGGCTGGGTGCGGTTCCCGGCGAACACCGGCTTCGCCACGATGTGGGGTGGCTCGACCCTGCCGCAGTGGCGGCGCAAGGGCATCTACCGGGCGTTGGTCAACTACCGGGCGCGGCTCGCCGAGCAGCGGGGTCGGACGCTCATGCAGGTCGACTGTTCCGAGGACAGCCGGCCCATCCTCCAACGGCTCGGCCTCGTCGCGGTCACCACCACCACCCCGTACGTCTACACTCCGTGATCATGGAACAGCGGTTGACGGACGAGGAGCGCCTGACCCTCAAGACCGGTGCCTTCGGTGCCGTCTTCCTGGTTTCCAACGCCGATCCCGGTGTGCTGGGGGTGATCCGGGAGAGCATCGCCGCTTCCGGCGCGCTGGCCGACGCCAGTGGCACTGTCAAGGAGGCGCTGACCACCGGCCCGCTGCCGCGACTTCCGCGGGACTCGCAGCTGGAGATCGAGTCGGTGGTGCTGCCGGCGCTGGGTGAGGCGGTGCGGATCCTGCGCGAGAAGTCCCCAGGCGACGTGGACGCGTACCGCGATCTGGTGTTGGCCGCGGCGGACCAGGTGGCCCGCGCGCACGACGGGGTGGTGCCTGCCGAGGCGGCGGCCATCGACCAGATCCGGGTCGCGTTGGCCGAGCCGGCCTGACCGGCCGCGCGTCGGTGAGCTGTGTCACTCTGAGTGCTGCGGGAGTGCAACCTACTGGCAGGTAACATTGCGCCGTGGGCAACTGCACAACCGCCCGCGGTTGACCTGGCGTCGACCGACGCGCGACGCTGCGCCCCATACCGGGCGAGCGAATCGCAACACCACACAGGAGGGTCGTCGAAGCGCGATGAACATCGTCGTACTCGTCAAGCAGGTGCCTGATTCGGGCGCGGACCGCAACCTGCGCAATGACGACAACACCGTCGACCGCGGTTCGGCGAACAACGTGATCAACGAGATGGACGAGTACGCCATCGAGGAGGCGCTGAAGATCAAGGAAGCGCACGGCGGCGAGGTCACCATCCTGACCATGGGTCCGGACCGGGCTACCGAGTCGATCCGCAAGGCGCTCTCCATGGGCCCGGACAAGGCCGTGCACGTGCTGGACGACGCCCTGCACGGCTCGTGCGCCGTCGCCACCTCGAAGGTACTCGCCGCCGCGCTCGGTCAGCTCAACGCCGACCTGGTCATCTGCGGTGCCGAGTCCACCGACGGCCGGGTCCAGGTCATGCCGCACATGATCGCCGAGCGGCTGGGCGTCGCGGCGCTCACCGGTGCCCGCAAGCTCACCGTCGACGGCACGACGCTGACCGTCGAGCGGCAGACCGAGGAGGGCTACGAGGTGGTCACCGCCGCCACCCCGGCCGTCGTCTCCGTCTGGGACACCATCAACGAGCCGCGCTACCCCTCCTTCAAGGGCATCATGGCCGCCAAGAAGAAGCCGGTGCAGACGCTCTCGCTGGCCGACCTCGGAGTCGCGGCCGACGAGGTGGGCTTCGACGGTGCCACCAGCGCCGTCGTCGAACACACCAAGCGCCCCCCGCGCTCCGGCGGCGCCAAGATCACTGACGAGGGCGAGGGCGGCGTCAAGCTGGTCGAGTTCCTCGCCACCGAAAAGTTCGTGTGAGAGGGGGGTCTGACATGTCCGAGGTTCTCGTCGTCGTCGAAGCCACAAAGGAATTCGGCGTCAAGAAGGTCACCCTGGAAATGCTCACCCTCGCGCGTGAGCTGGGCACCCCGAGCGCTGTGGTGCTCGGCGGCGCCGGCGCCGCCGAGGCGCTGAGCGGCAAGCTGGGCGAGTACGGCGCGGAGAAGATCTACGCCGCCGAGGGTGACGAGATCGACGGCTACCTGGTGGCCCCCAAGGCGACGGTGCTGGCCGAGTTGGTCAAGCGCGTGCAGCCGGCCGCCGTGCTGCTGGCGTCGGCCCAGGAGGGCAAGGAGATCGCCGCCCGGCTCGCCGTCAAGCTCGACAACGGCATCCTGACCGACGTGGTCGGCCTGGACGCCGACGGCACCGCGACCCAGATCGCCTTCGCCGGCTCCACCATCGTCAAGTCCAAGGTCACCAAGGGCCTGCCGTTGGTCACCGTCCGGCCCAACTCGGTCACCCCCGCCCCGGCGGCGGCCACCCCGGCGATCGAGCAGCTCAGTGTGTCGGTCACCGACACCGACAAGCTGGCCACCGTCGTCGAGCGGGTCGCCGAGCAGAAGGGCTCCCGCCCCGAGCTGACCGAGGCCGGCGTGGTCGTCTCCGGCGGTCGGGGCGTCGGCAACGCCGACAACTTCAAGCTGGTCGAGGAGCTCGCCGACCTGCTCGGCGGCGCCGTCGGCGCGTCCCGCGCGGCCGTCGACTCCGGCTTCTACCCGCACCAGTTCCAGGTGGGCCAGACCGGTAAGACGGTCTCCCCGCAGCTCTACGTCGCCCTCGGCATCTCCGGCGCGATCCAGCACCGGGCCGGCATGCAGACCTCGAAGACCATCGTCGCGGTCAACAAGGACGGCGAGGCGCCGATCTTCGAGCTGGCCGACTTCGGGGTGGTGGGCGACCTGTTCAAGATCGTCCCACAGGCCGCCGAGGAGATCCGCAAGCGCAAGTAAGCCAGCGATACGTCGGTGGCCGCCCGTTCGCACGGGCGGCCACTGCCGTATGGGAGCTGATCGGCGAGCCGGGGAGCTGAGCCGGCCCGCCGATCAGCCCGTCAGGGAGCCCCTCAGCAGGCTGTCGCCGGAGTGGCGGGTGTTGTTGTCGTACTGCTCGGCGGAGACGTCGACCACCGAGTAGCTCTTGAGGTCGACATTCGGAGGCAGGGGTAGCAGGGCGTCCGCGCCGCCACCCAGGGTGCCGACCGAGAACATCTCCATGGTCGTCGGATTGATGAGCCAGACCTCGTAGTACCCCGGGACGGTCGGGAGATTCGCCACATGCAGATGTAGTTGGCCGTCCTGGAAAACCCGGGCGTCGCCCTTGGCCGTCGGCGGGGTCGCGCCGTACGCGGCCAGCGGAGCGCTCGCCACCACCACCGGCGTCGGGGTGGGCGTCTGATCGTCCGGTCGGAGCACCGAGACGGTGCCCACGACGGCGACCGCCGCGGCGGCGGCCGCGGTCACCGCTGTGGCCACCCAACCGGACCAGCCGCGACCCCGGCGGGATCGCCGCGCCGGGTCCAGCCGGGTCACCGTCGACCCGGCGGCCGCGTCGGAGGTCCGCTCGGTCGTCGTGGTGTCGGCCTGCCCGGCCGTCGTGGTGTCGGCCTGCCCGGGCACCCGGTGTCGGCGGGTCTC
Organism: Micromonospora sp. NPDC049049; assembly: GCF_040649115.1. Classification (NCBI taxonomy): domain Bacteria; kingdom Bacillati; phylum Actinomycetota; class Actinomycetes; order Micromonosporales; family Micromonosporaceae; genus Micromonospora; species Micromonospora sp. NPDC049049. Next base: position 20,424 of record NZ_JBEZEX010000017.1, read on the forward strand.
GGTCAGCAACGGCCCGGCCTCCGCCGCCCTGACCTGGGCCTCGATGCCCTGCCAGACGTGCTCCGGTGGGTCGGGCAGGTCGGCCAGGCCCTGCGTCTCGGTGCCGAGCCCCGCCACCTGCTGAAGGCTCGCGACCTCCGCGCGGCAGAGCGCGCAGGTGGCGAGGTGGGCGCTCTCCCCGTTGTCCGCCTCGCTCTCACCGAGTGCCAGAAATACCAGCCGGTCGTGGTCCAGGTGCTGCACCGTCCACCTCCCATCTGCGCTTCAAGCTCGCCATGCCGCGTCGGATGTGACTCTTCACGGTGCCCAACGGCACACCGGTCACCGCGGCTATCTGCTGGTGTGTCAGGTCGTCGTAGAAGGCCAGCTCCAGCATCCGTCGCTGGTCGTCCGGGAGGCGAGCCAACTCGTCCGCGATCACCAACCGGTCCACCACGCGGTCCGGATCCGGCTCGGTCTGCGCCGGCTCGGGCAGTTGTCGGACCGTCTCCACCACCCGGGTCTCCCGGGCCGAGGCGCGCATCCGGTCGATCACCTTCCGCCGGCCGATACCGAGCAACCAACCGATCAGCGACCCCTTGGACGGGTCGAACGTGTCGCGGCCCAACCAGGCGGCGACGAACGTCGCCTGGGTGACGTCCTCGGCGTCGCTGCGGTTCGCCAGCATGGACGTGGCCAGATGGAGCACGGCACGACCGTAGCGGTCGTACGCCTCGCGCAGCGCCACGTCGTCGCCGTCACGGAACCTGCGGTCGAGGTCGTCCACCGGAGGGTCCGGTTCCTGTCGTAGCGCCGTCATCGGGCGGCTCGCCTTCGATGGGGCATACCCGACTGTAGCTGCCACAGTCTCCGCCCCACTTCCCCGGTCGATGTCATCTCACCTGCTCTTCGTCTCCCGACCCCGTTGCGGATGCGGTCGGGGCCAGAAAAGAAAAGTGCCTCCGGGGCGCATCCACCCGTCCGACAGCCGGCGTAACCCGTTCTGCAAGCCAGGCCTGACGAATCAGCAGTTATCACCAGGAGGCAGACATGCAGCTCTCGTACTTCCGTCGGGTCGCCGCGGGCGGCGCGGTAGCCGCGCTGACCTTCGCCGGCGTCGGTGGGCTCACCGCCGGCCCGGCGTACGCCGCCACGTCGAAGGTCTCCGTCGTGCACGGCATTCCGGACACCCCGGTCGACGTCTACGTCAACGGCAAGAAGACGCTGGACAACTTCAAGCCCGGTGACGTCGCCGGCCCGCTGAACCTGGAGGAGGGCGACTACGACATCGCGCTCACCAAGCCGGGCGAGCCGATCGGCAGCGCGATCCTCAAGGTCGACAACGCCGCGGTGCCGGGCGGTGCGAACATCAGCATCGCGGCCCACCTCGACGCCGCCGGCCAGCCGAAGATCACCCCGTTCGTGAACGACGTCTCGAAGGTCGACGCCGGCAAGGCGCGGCTGATCGTCCGGCACACCGCCGCCGCTCCGGCGGTCGACGTCCGCGCCGGTGGCAAGCCGGTCTTCGAGGACCTCACCAACCCGAACGAGGCCAAGGGCGACGTCGACGCGGGCGAGGTGAAGGCGGACGTGGTGCTGGCCGGCACCGACACCGTGGCCATCGGCCCGGCGGACCTCAACCTCAAGGAGGGCACCGCCACGATCGTCTACGCGATCGGCTCCGCCGAGGGCAAGACCCTCGACGTGGTGGCCCAGACCATCACCGGCCTGCACTCCGCCCCGGGTGGCGTGCCCAGCGGTGACGGCGGTCAGGCCGGCACGGGCGTGGACACCTGGTGGTACGTGCTCACCGGCGCCGGCGTACTCCTGCTCCTTGGTGGTGGGGTGCGGATGGCGACCGCGCGGACCGGCCGCAAGTGACGGTGCGCAATCGCGGCGCGCTGGCGGCCCTGGCCGCCGGCGTTGCCGCGCTCACCGTCGCCACGCTCGTGGCGTGCGGCTCCCAGCCGGCCGAGGACGTGGGCGGCGACGAGGCGGCCAACCTCGCGACCGCCACCCCGACCCCGTCGGCCAGCGCGGCCGATGGCCAGTCTGTCCCGGTGACCGTCGGCGAACTGCCGGCCGGGGCGGAGATCGTCCCGCCGGTGCGGCTGGTGATCCCGGCGATCGACGTCACCGCCACGATCAACGCGGTCGGCATCAACAAGCGGACAAACGATTTCGAGGTGCCGCCGAGCGTCGACAAGATCGGCTGGTACCGGTACGGGCCCGGCCTGGAGGCGAACGCCGGCTCGATCGTCATCGCTGGTCACGTGGACAGCGCCCAGCAGGGCAAGGGCGCGTTCTTCCGGCTGCGGGAGCTCGATCAGGGCGACACCCTGACCGCGACCGGCAGTGATGGCGAGGCCCGCAAGTACCGGGTCGTGGCCCGGGAGGAGTACGACAAGACCAAGATCCCGCTGGACCGGTACTTCGCCCGCGACGGCAAGCCGCGGCTGACCCTGATCACCTGTGGTGGGCCGTTCGACGCCAAGGCGCGCAAGTACCGCGACAACATCGTCGTCACCGCGGTGCCCGCCTGACCGGGCCCGCACGCGTCGGGCCGGGGTGGAGTTCCGCCCCGGCCCGTGCGCGCAGTCCCCTCCGGCATCCGGTCCCCAAGGTGTCGGCCGTACGCTGAACGGTGATGGCTTACCTGGATCACGCGGCGACGACTCCCATGCTCGATGAGGCACTGGAGGCGTACGTCGCTACCGCCCGCGAGGTCGGCAACGCGTCCTCCCTGCACGCGTCGGGCCGCCGTGCCCGCCGCCGGGTCGAAGAGTCACGCGAACAGGTGGCCGCTGTGCTGGGCGCGCGGCCCTCTGAAGTGATCTTCACCGGTGGTGGCACGGAGAGCGACAACCTCGCGGTCAAGGGCGTCTTCTGGGCCCGCCGCGCAGCCCGCTCCGACCGCCGCCGGGTGGTCTCCAGCGCCGTCGAGCACCACGCGGTGCTGGACGCGGTCGACTGGCTGGCCCAGCACGAGGGCGCCGAGGTCGGTTGGCTGCCGGTGGACGCCGTCGGTCGGCTCGACCCGCAGACCCTGCGCGCCGAGTTGGCCGCGCACGCCGACCAGGTGGCCGTGGTCACCGCGATGTGGGCGAACAACGAGGTGGGCACCGTCCAGCCGGTGGCCGAGCTGGCCGCCGTCGCCGCCGAACACGGTGTGCCCTTCCACACCGACGCCATCCAGGCGGTTGGGCAGGTGCCCGTCGACTTCGGCGCCAGCGGGGTGTCCGCGCTGACCGTCACCGGGCACAAGTTGGGCGGCCCGATGGGAGTGGGCGCGCTGCTGCTCGCCCGGGACGTGCCGGCCACGCCGCTGCTGCACGGCGGCGGCCAGGAACGCGACATCCGCTCCGGCACCCTGGACACCGCAGGCATCGTCGCCTTCGCGGTCGCCGTGGAGACGGCGGTGAAGGGTCAGCAGGAGTACGCGGCCCGGGTGGCCGCGCTCCGCGACGACCTGATCGAGCGGGTCCGCCAGGCGGTGCCCGAGGTGATCTACAACGGTGACCCGACCGATCGGCTGCCCGGCAACGCGCACTTCTCCTTCCCGGGCTGTGAGGGCGACGCGCTGCTGCTCCTGCTCGACGCGCAGGGAATCGCCTGCTCGACCGGCTCCGCCTGCTCGGCCGGCGTGGCCCAGCCCTCGCACGTGCTGCTGGCGATGGGTGCCGACGACGACCGTGCCCGCTCCTCGCTGCGCTTCACACTGGGCCACACCAGCACCCAGACCGACGTCGACGCCCTGATCGCGGCCCTCCCGGCAGCAGTCGACCGAGCCCGCCGAGCCGCAGCCCTCCGCACCCCCCGCTAAACCCCCCTCGCCCCAGGGCCCCCACCCTCTGATTTCCGCGATCTTGCACTTTCTGTCGTCTGTTCGCGTCTTGTGCGGCATATGTCGCAGCAGAAAGTGCAAGGTCGCGTGGGCGTGGGCGTGGGCGTGGGCGTGGGCGTGGGCATTCGGGCTTGGGGTTGGGTTGAGGGTTTGTGGGGTGGCGGGGGGTTCGGGGCTGGTGGATAGGGTTGTTGTGGGGGAACGGGCGGGGACGGGAAGGGGAGTGGGTCAGTGAGGGTTCTGGCGGCGATGTCGGGTGGGGTTGACTCGGCCGTGGCGGCGGCACGGGCGGTGGCGGCCGGGCACGACGTGACCGGCGTACACCTGGCCCTCGCGCGCAACCCACAGACCTACCGGACCGGGGCGCGCGGCTGCTGCACCCTGGAGGATTCCCGGGACGCCCGGCGGGCGGCGGACGTGATCGGCATTCCGTTCTACGTGTGGGACATGGCCGACCGCTTCCACGAGGACGTGGTCGACGACTTCGTCGCCGAGTACGCCGCCGGTCGTACGCCGAACCCCTGCCTGCGCTGCAACGAGAAGATCAAGTTTGCGGCGGTGCTGGACCGGGCGGTGGCCCTGGGTTTCGACGCGGTGGTGACCGGGCACCACGCCCGCCTCGGCGCGGACGGGCTGCTGCGGCGCAGTGTCGACCTGGCCAAGGACCAGTCGTACGTGCTCGCCGTGCTCACCCGCGAGCAGCTCGACCGGTCGATCTTCCCGCTCGGTGACCTGACGAAGGCGCAGGTCCGCGCCGAGGCCGCCGAGCGTGGCCTGGCCGTGGCCGACAAGCCGGACTCACACGACATCTGCTTCATCGCCGACGGTGACACCCGCGGCTTCCTGGCCGGCCGGCTCGGTGAGGCACCCGGCGACGTGGTGGACGCCTCCACCGGCGCTGTCGTCGGTAGTCACAGCGGCGCGTACGCGTACACGGTGGGGCAGCGTCGCGGGTTGCACCTGGACCGGCCCGCCCCGGACGGTCGGCCACGCTACGTGCTGTCCATCACGCCGAAGACCAACACGGTGACTGTGGGCCCGGCCGAGGCCCTGGACGTGTCCGACGTGCACGCCGTACGTCCGGTCTGGACCGGCGGCGCCCGGCCGGACGCCCCGGTCGAGTGCGAGGTGCAGTTGCGCGCGCACGGCGAGGTGGTGCCGGCGACCGTCGCCCTCGACGGTGACCGGCTGCACGCCGAGCTGCGCCGACCGGTACGCGGCGTCGCCGCCGGTCAGGCAGTGGTGGCGTACCGACCGGATCCGGCCGGCGACGTGGTCCTCGGCTCCGCGACCATCACCGGCTGACCGCACGGCCCGGGTGTTCGCGGGATAGCCTTCGCCCGTGACAGATCAGGCGTGGCCCTGGCCGGCCGGCGCGGCAACCGGAATCGGCTCGCTGCCCGGCACCGACATCGGCGAGGCTCAGCGGGTGGTCCTCGGTGAGCTTCCCGAGCTGCCCCACTTGCCCGAGTTGCCGGCCCGTGGCCCCGGAGCGGACATCATCGGCCGGTCCGCCGGACTGCTCGTCGAGCTGCCGGTCGAGGTGTACGCGGGGCGGTGGCGGGTCGCCCCACGCCCGGGCCGCGACCTGCGCCGGGCCCGCGACCTGATGGAACGCGACCTGGACCAGCTCGCCGAGCAGGCCGAGGGGTACGCCGGGCCGATGAAGGTGCAGGCCGCCGGCCCGCTCACGCTGGCCGCCTCGCTGGAGTTGCCGATCGGTGGTCGACTGTTGCGCGATCCCGGCGCGGTCCGCGACCTGACCGGCTCCCTCGCCGAAGGGCTTCGCGCGCACGTCGCGGCGGTCGCCCGCCGGTTGCCCCAGGCGTCGGTCCTGCTGCAACTGGACGAGCCGTCACTGCCGACGGTGCTGGCCGGGCGGGTGCCGACCGAGAGCGGGTTCGGCGCGTACCGGGCGGTCGACTCGGTGGACGCCGCCGCCCTGCTGCGCACTGTCGTCGAGGCGGTCGGCGTGCCGACGCTGGTGCACTGCTGCGCCCCGGACGTACCACTGGAGCTGATCCGCTCCGCCGGCGCCGTCGCGGTAGCCCTCGACCTGGACCTGGTCACCAAGCTCGACCCGCTGGGCGAGGCGATCGACGCCGGCCTCGGGTTGCTGGCCGGGGCCGCACCGACCCGGCTGCCGTCGGCCGGTGGCGTGCCGAACTCCGCGCAGATCGCCGAGCGGGTACGCCAGGTCTGGGACCGCCTCGGCTTCCCTCGTCGCCAACTGGCCCAACAGGTGGTGGTCACCCCGGCCTGCGGCCTCGCCGGTGCCACCCCGGAGTACGCGCGGGCGGTGCTCGCCGCGTGCCGGGACGCCGGCCGGCGCCTCGCCGAGGACTGAGGTTTCCTGTCGTACCCGGTGGGCAGGATGACGGTCATGATTGGACAGCTGCGTTCAGTGGTGATCGACTGCCCGGATCCGCGGGCGTTGGCGGCGTTCTACGCCGAATTGCTCGGCGTACCGTTCGACGAGGGCGACTCCGATGACGACTGGGTGGTGCTGGGCGGCCCGCCCGGTCACCAGCCGCGCCTCGCCTTCCAACGGGCGCTCAACCTGCGCCCACCGGTCTGGCCGGATCCCGAGCGCCCACAGCAGTTCCACCTCGATGTGACGGTGGACGACATCGAGGCCGCCGAGAAGGCTGCGCTCGCGCTGGGCGCGCGGCGGCTGCCAGGTGAGGGTGAGGGCTTCCGCGTCTACGCCGACCCGGCCGGCCACCCGTTCTGCCTCTGCTGGGACTAGGGCCTGTGTCAAAGTCCTCGGTCGAGCCGAGGTGGAGTCCAGGCGGCGGTCCGGCAAGGCGGAGATTCGTTCGGATACCGGTGTTGTATCCGGGCGGAGCTCCAACGCGGCCGGTCGTCGCCTGGGCCCGCCGCAGGCCGGCCAGGGGCTTTGACACAGACCCTATGGCGATGGTTTCGGAAGAGCTGGCCGGACCGGCATGGGTTGCGGCGGCCGGGCATCATGGCCGCCGTGATCCACACCTCTGCGCTTCGCGCCTCCGGTTCGCTCTTCGGCCTCGCCTACGGTGACGCGCTGGGCAAGCCGACCGAGTTCCGTACCGTCGCCGAGATCGAGCGCCGGTACGGCCCGACCGGTCCACGCGAGCTGGTCGGCGAGCCCGCACTGGTCACCGACGACACCCAGATGGCCCTGGCGGTGGGTTGGGCGCTGCACGAGGCGCCGTCGTTCACGCCGGAGGCGGTCGAGCCACTGCTGCGGCGACGCTTCCTGGCCTGGGCGGTCAGCCCGGACAACAACCGTGCCCCGGGCATGACCTGCCTGCGCGCCTGCGCCGAGCTGAGCCGTGAGGTGCGCTGGCAGGAGGCCACCGTGAGCGGGTCGAAGGGCTGCGGGGCCAACATGCGGGTCACCCCGGTCGGGTTGCTCGACGTGGACCTCGACACGCTCGCCGGGTTGGCCCAGTTGCAGGCCGGGCTGACCCACGGCCATCCGACCGGGCTGGCCGCCAGCGAACTCACCGCTTATGCGGTCTTCGTGCTGCGCGCGGGCGCCACCCTGCCTGAGGTGCCCGCGCTGCTCACCGAGCGGGCGCTCGCCCAACGCGGGATCTACCGCGAGCGGTGGCTGGGCGACCTCTGGCAGCGCCCGGGGGTCGGCTCGCCGGAGGAGTTCATCGCGCGAGGCTGGGACGAGTGCCTGGCGGTGCTGGGCCGACTGACAGACACATTGGCGCAGCCGGACGACGGTGGTGACCCGTGCCAGGCCACCGGGGAGGGCTGGGTGGCCGAGGAGGCGCTGGCCACCGCGCTGCTCTGCGCCGTACGGCACGCCGACGACCCGGTCTCGGCGCTGGCCCGGGGCGCGACCACCGCCGGCGACTCCGACTCGATCGCCGCCCTGGCCGGCGCGTTCGTGGGCGCGGCCGCCGGCATGACCGCCTGGCCGCGGGAATGGGTCAACCGCATCGAGTACGCGGACCAGCTCGCCACACTAGGCGCGACCTGGGACTGATCCGGCCCGGCCTGCCCCGACCGGCGCGGCCGGCGTGGTCTGCCCCGACCGGCGCGGCCGGCGTGGTCTGCCCCGACCGGCGCGGCCGGCGTGTGTTCTGCCCCGACTGACCCGGCCGGCGTGGTGTGCCCCGACCGGCGCGGCTGGGGGCGGTCTGCCCCGACTGCCGCGGCCGGCGTGGTCTGCCCCGGCCCGCACGGCCGACCCCCGCTCATGATCAACTCGGGTTCCTGTAAACCGTGGCATCCGAGAGCTCGGGACACCGCGACTTTCAGGAACCCGAGTCGATCATGGCTGGCGGGCGGGCATGACGGCGGTCGAGGGTGGTCGACGGGCGGCCACGCGGGGTGATTAGGAGGTGGGGAGGTGGCGCAGGCTGCGGACCTTCCGCCACAGGTCGGCGTCGCAGCGGCCGGCGTGGTCGGCGAAGGCGGCCGAGTTGAGTCGGATCGGCTCGGTGAGGCTGAGGTAACTGTCGTGCTCTGCGCCCGGGTCCCAGTCCCGGGTCGGAATCCGGACGTGGTCGTCCCGGTCGCTCTTGTCCTGGCTGGTGATCTTCAGGACGTCGGCGCCCCGGGAGTCGGCACGCAGGACCAGGCACGGGCGCACCTTCGATCCGGTGCCGTCGGCGTACGGCACGTCGGCCCACCAGATCTCGCCGGCCGCCGGGGCGTCGCCATGCCGGTCCGTGTCGCGCGAGCGGGGTTTGGTGGAGGGCCGTTCGGCGCCACGGGGGCGCGGCGGGGTGGAACGACGGCCACCGGCGTCGCCCCGATCCGGCCGGGTGCCCGGACGCCGGTTGGCCACCCGGTGCCGCCAACTGTTCCACGCCCAGCCGGCGGTTACGGCCAGCAGGATCGCCACCGCCCAGAGCAGTGCCTCGCGCATCCGTACCTCCGTGTTGCGGCGACCCGCCGGTCGCACCGTCCGGCGATCCTTGCACGCCGCCGCCCGTGCCGCCCGCCAACCACACCGCCGCCGCCCCGCCACCGTGCCGCCCGCCAGCCCACACCGCGGCCGCCGCGCCGCCCGCCAACCACACCGCCGCCGCGCTGCCCGCCAACCCACACCGCCACCGCCCGCCGCCCGCCAACCACACCGCCGCCGCCCCGCACGCACGCCTCGACGACGCCACGCCGGCCGCCACTCGGTGGGTCGGTAGCTGGAACGGCCGGCCGACGGCTACCGAGCGTCACGGGATCACCGGACGCGGCTGAGGGCAGGGTCGCTTCGGGCGCGGGTGGGCGGCGGATTGTCCCACCGGCCCGATACGGTGCCGGAGTAGCGTGATCAGGGAGGTCGCAGGCGTGTCCGAAGGTGGCGGTGTGTCCGAGGAGCAGATCGGTCAGCAGGTCAGCCCGGCGCAGGAGGCGGCGGCCGGGGCTGAGCCGACGCCGCAGGCCCGGGAACGGCATGCCGCGCTCAGTCAGGAGTTGACCGAGCACCAGTACCGCTACTACGTGCTGGACACGCCGACCATCCCCGACGCCGATTTCGACAGGCAGTTGCGCGAGCTGGAGGCACTGGAGGAGGAGTTCCCGGCGCTGCGGACGCCCGATTCGCCGACCCAGCGGGTGGGTGGCACGTTCTCCACCGACTTCACCCCGGTCACCCATGCCGAACGGATGCTCTCGCTCGACAACGCCTTCGCCGACGAAGAGTTGGCAGCCTGGGCCGAGCGGGTCGAACGGGACGCGGGCGGTCCGGTGCCCTACCTGTGCGAGCTGAAGGTCGACGGGCTGGCGATCAACCTGACCTACGAGAACGGCCGTCTGGTCCGGGCCGCCACCCGGGGCGACGGGCGCACCGGTGAGGACGTCACGGCAAACGTGCGCAGCATTCGGGACGTGCCCAGCCAGCTCGTCCCGTCCGCCGAATTCCCGGACGTCCCCGAGTTGGTGGAGGTCCGCGGCGAGATCTACTTCCCGATCGCGGCGTTCGCCGATCTCAACGCGGGTCTGGTGGAGCAGGGCAGGGCGCCCTTCGCCAACCCCCGCAACGCCGCAGCCGGCAGCCTGCGACAGAAGGATCCACGGGTCACCGCCACCCGGCCGTTGCGCCTGGTGGTGCACGGCATCGGCGCCCGTCGTGGGTTCCAGCCCACGGCGCAGTCCGAGTCGTACGCGGCACTCAGGTCGTGGGGGTTGCCGACCAGCGACCGGTGGCGGGTCGTCCCGGATCTGGCCGGCGTGGCGGAGTTCATCGCCTACTACGCCGAGCACCGGCACGACGTCGAGCACGAGATCGACGGCGTGGTGGTCAAGGTCGATCCGGTCTCCATCCAGGGCCGGCTCGGGTCGACCAGTCGTGCCCCCCGCTGGGCGATCGCCTTCAAGTACCCGCCGGAGGAGGTCACCACCAAGTTGCTCGACATCGACGTCAACGTGGGGCGCACCGGCCGGGTCACCCCGTTCGCCGTGCTCGAGCCGGTGCGGGTGGCCGGTTCCACGGTCGCGCTCGCGACCCTGCACAACGCCCGCGAGGTGGAGCGCAAGGGGGTGCTGATCGGCGACACGGTGGTGCTGCGCAAGGCTGGCGACGTGATCCCCGAGGTGCTCGGCCCGGTGGTGGACCTGCGGCCCGCCGACGCCCGGCCGTTCGTCATGCCGACCAGTTGCCCGGCCTGCGGCACTCCGCTCGCGCCCTCGAAGGAGGGCGACGTGGACATCCGTTGCCCCAACACCCGCAGCTGCCCGGCGCAGTTGCGGGAGCGGGTGTTCCACCTCGCCGGTCGGGGTGGCTTCGACATCGAGGTGCTCGGCTACAAGGGCGCCGCCGCCCTGCTCGACGCGGAGATCATCAGCGACGAGGGCGACCTCTTCCACCTCGACGCCGAGCAACTGTCCCGGTCGCCGTTCTTCGTCAACAAGGACGGCAGCCTGGGCACCAACGCCACCAAGTTGCTGGACAATCTCGCGGTCGCCCGGGAACGGGACCTCTGGCGGGTGCTGGTGGCGCTCTCCATCCGGCACGTCGGCCCGACCGCTGCCCAGGCGCTCGCCCGGCACTTCCGCTCGATGGACGCCATCGACGCGGCCACCGAGGAGGAGCTGTCCTCCGTCGACGGCGTCGGGCCGACCATCGCCGCCAGCATCCGGGAATGGTTCGCTGTGGACTGGCACCGCGAGGTCGTCCGCAAGTGGGCCGAGGCCGGCGTACGGATGGCGGAGGAGGCCGTCGACGAGGGGCCGCGCCCGCTGGAGGGGTTGACTGTGGTGGTGACCGGCACCCTCGCCGGCTATTCGCGCGACCAGGCCGCCGAGGCCGTGCAGAGCCGGGGCGGCAAGGTCAGCGGGTCGGTCTCCAAGAAGACGGGCTTCGTGGTGGTGGGGGACAACCCCGGGTCGAAGGCCGACAAGGCCGTCAGTCTCAAGGTGCCGGTGCTCGACGAGGACGGGTTCCGGCTTCTGCTGGAAGCGGGCCCGGACGCCGCGCGCGAGGTCGCTCAGCTGGGGGAGTGACCCGGCCGGTCGCTGGGCACGGCGACTGGCCGCGTATACCAACTTAATTACGACTACGACCGATTCGTGACTGTCATACCGGGAAACTGGGGGCCGAGGGCGTTTCATTGGGTCACGGCGCGCGCACCGGCACGCCGATGGTCGGTCAGGAGGTGTGGTGGAGGTCGCCGACCCACGCAACTCGCTTCCTGCGGGACGGGTCGCACCGTTCGCCGCCTTCGTCGCCGGCATCCTGGCGGTCGCCGCGCTGACCGCCGCCGTTCCACTCGCGACGCTCCCCGACGAGTTGCCCGACCTGCCGGTGGCGTTCTGGACGATGGCCGCGCTCGCTGTGGTCTGCGACGCGCGCCCGTTCGTGCCACCGGGGCGCCGGCAGACGTCGGCGGTGTTCCCGTCCACCTGCTTCACCTTCGCGATCCTGCTCGGCTGGGGTCTCGGCCCGGCGGTGGTGGTGCAGGCGGTGGGCGTGGTCGTCTCGGGTTGGCGGATGCGGCACGCCGCGTGGCGTACGGCCTTCAACGTCGGCCAGTACGTGTGTGCCCTCGCCGCCGCGTACGGGGTGATCCAGCTCGGCTCGGGCACCATCTTCTCCGGCGGGCGCTTGCACTGGACCGACGTGGCCGCCGTCGGCGGTGCCGCGTTGGCCTGGTTCGTCGTCAACTACGGGTTGGTCAGCTGGGCGGTGCGGCTGCGTTTCGGGGACCGGTGGTGGCCCACCCTCCGCCAGGGCCTCGGCTTCGAGTTGCTCTCCACCGGCTCGCTGCTGCTGCTCGCCCCGGTGCTGGTCGCGGCGGCGCGGGTCAGCGCCGCGCTGATCCCGCTGGTGCTGGTGCCGCTCTTCGCCGTCTACCGGATGGCGCGGTTGACCAACGAACAGCAGCACCTCGCCGCCGCTGACCCGCTGACCGGTCTGCCCAACCGCAAGGCGCTGCTGGCCGAGGTCGCCGAGCAGCTGCACCTGCACGCCGAGCGGACCGCACGCGGCGAACCCGACGGGCAGCTCGCGCTCCTGCTGATCGACCTGGACCGTTTCAAGAACGTCAACGACGCCCTCGGCCACGCCGTGGGCGACCGGCTGCTGGTCGAGGTGAGCGCCCGGCTGACCGACATGCAGCCCCGACCACAGATGATCGCCCGGCTCGGCGGTGACGAGTTCGCGATCGTGATGACCGGGCTGACCGACGTCGCTCAGGCGCGGGAGTTGGCCGACCGGGTGGTCCAGGCGCTGGCCGAGCCGGTGCCGCTCGACGGGCTGCCGTTGGACGTGGGCGGGTCGATCGGAATCGCCCTCTTCCCTGAGCACGGCGAGGACTTCGCCACCCTGATGCGCCACGCCGACGTGGCGATGTACGACGCCAAGCACCGCAACGACACGGTGGCCGTGTACGCCCCGGAGTCCGACCACAACTCCGCCGAGCGACTCGGCCTCCTCGCCGACCTGCGGCGCGTACTGGAAGCCAGCCCGTCGACCGAGTTGCCTGCGGAGGTCGAAGCGGCAGCAGAGGAAGAGGACGCGCAGCCGGAGGGCAGAGGCCGGCACAGCGGGCCGAGTGACGCCGAGCGGACTGCCGACGTACCCCTTGTCGCGTCGGCGGAGGTTCGCGGCGGTGACGGGGCGGCGCTGCCCACCGGCGCGCCGGCCGAGGGCGCGCTGCCCGCCGCGGCGTCGGACCGGTCCGCGCCAGCGGCGGACCCGGCGTCGGCGGTCGCCACAGCACGGCCGGGAGCTGCCCGGTGGTGGGCTCGCCGTCGGCACACCGACGCCGACCTGGTGCACTCCGATGAGCTGATCAACCGGATCGCCACCGGAGCCGACCCGATCCGGGGCCGCAACGCCCGTGCCACTGTCGCCGGCACCCGTTCCGGCTCGGCCCGGGAGCGGCGCGCCGGGGGCGGGATCGGCCGGCGGTCCCCGAACGGGAGCGCGCTGGGCAGGGGTCGCACCGGGGCGCGGCGGGACGTCGGCCCGGGTAAACCCGGGCAGCCGCTCGAACCGACCGGGTGGGCACACGCGGACGAGGAGCCGGCCGACGACGCCGGGGAAATCACCATGTACTACCAGCCGCAGATCGCCATCGCGACCGGCGAGGTGGTCGGCGTCGAGGCGCTGCTGCGGTGGCGGCACCCCCGTCGGGGCATGGTCGACCCGGAGGAACTGATCCGGGTGGCCGAGCAGAGCGCCGTGATGCGACTGCTCACCCGTCGTGTCGTCGACGACGTGGTGGAGCAGCTCGCCAAGTGGTCGGCGGCCGGCATCGGCCTGCGTGCGGCGCTGAACGTGAGCGTCCGTGACCTGCACACCGGCGAGATCGCCGACCAGATCGCCGACCGGCTGGCCCGCTACGGGGTGCCGGCCGAGCGGCTCCAGGTCGAGATCACCGAGGGCGCGTTGATGGCCGACCCGCGTCGGGTGCTGGCCACCATCTCCCGGCTGCACCGGATCGGGGTGGCCATCGCGCTCGACGATTTCGGCACCGGCTACTCCTCGCTCCAGCACCTGCGCCGGTTGCCGCTGTCCGAGGTGAAGGTGGACAGGTCGTTCGTCCTCGGTATGGCCGACGACACCGACGACGCGGCGATCGTCCGGTCGATGATCGAGCTGGCCGGCGCGCTGGGGCTGCGCGTGGTGGCCGAGGGTGTCGAGGACGAACGGACCTGGCGGATGCTGCACGCCGCCGGCTGCGACGCCGCGCAGGGCTGGTTCTACGCCCGGCCGATGCCGGCCGAGGAGTTGGTCACCTGGCTGACCCGGTACCGGCCGGTCCGGCCGACCGGCGGGCACCCGCAGCCGGATGCCGCTCGCCGCCCCACCCGTTGACCCGGCGCGAGGGCCGCTGGAGGGGGAGTCGGGGACGCGGCACCGGAGCGGAACAATAGACTCGCTCCGGTCACCGCGTGTCACGCTCCACCTGTCGCGCGGCCGGCACATCGCCCGACCAGCAGGAATTCAGAAGGGGGCACGGATGGCCGCCATCTCCCGCGAGGAGGTCGCGCACCTGGCGCGCCTGTCGCGGCTCGCCGTCACCGAGGAGGAGCTGGACACGTTCGCCGGCCAGCTCGACGTGATCCTCCAGGCGGTCGCCCAGGTCGGCGAGGTCGCCGCCGCGGACATCCCGCCGACCTCGCACTCGGTGCCGCTGACGAACGTCTTCCGCGAGGACGTCGTCACGCCGTGCCTGACCCCGGAGGAAGCGCTGTCGGGCGCGCCCGACGCCGAGGACCAGCGGTTCCGCGTACCGCGGATCCTGACCGAGGATGTGGCCTCATGAGCGATCTCATTGGTATGACCGCGACGGAGATCGCGGCCCTGATCGCTGGGGGCGAGACGTCCGCAGTCGAGGTGACCCAGGCGCACCTGGATCGGATCGCCGCGGTCGACGACCGGGTGCACGCCTTCCTGCACGTCGATACCGAGGGCGCGCTCGCCGCTGCCCGCGCGGTGGACGAGCGCCGGGCCGCCGGCGAGGAGTTGGGCCCGCTCGCGGGTGTGCCGGTCGCGGTCAAGGACGTGCTCGCCACCCGGGGCATTCCGACCACAGTGGGGTCGAAGATCCTGGAGGGCTGGCGCCCGCCGTACGACGCGACGATCGTGCAGCGGCTGCGGGAGGCCGGCACGGTGATGCTCGGCAAGACCAACATGGACGAGTTCGCGATGGGCTCGTCCACCGAATACTCGGCGTACGGCCCGACGCACAACCCGTGGGACCTGAGCCGGATCCCCGGTGGTTCGGGTGGTGGCAGCGCTGCCGCGTTGGCCGCGTACGAGGCGCCGCTGGCGATCGGCTCGGACACCGGCGGCTCGATCCGTCAGCCCGGCGCGGTCACCGGCACCGTGGGCGCGAAGCCCACCTATGGCGGCACGTCCCGGTACGGGCTGGTGGCCTTCTCCTCGTCGCTGGACACTCCGGGCCCGTGTGCCCGCAACGTGCTCGACGCGGCCCTCCTGCACCAGGTGATCGGCGGGCACGACCCGCGTGACTCCACCTCGATCCCGCAGCCGGTGCCGGACGTGGTGGCGGCGGCGAAGCTCGGCGCTACGGGTGACCTGACCGGTGTGCGGCTGGGCATCGTGAGCGAGTTCGTGGGCGAGGGTGCCGAGCCGGGCGTGATGGCCGCGTTCCGTGAGTCGGTGGACGCGCTGACCAAGATGGGTGCCGAGGTCGTCGAGGTGTCCTGCCCGACGTTCGCGTACGCCCTGCCGGCGTACTACCTGATCGCCCCGAGCGAGTGTTCCTCCAACCTGGCCCGGTTCGACGGTGTCCGGTTCGGCCTGCGGGTCGGCGACGACGGCAACCGGTCGCTGGAGGAGGTCATGTCGCTGACCCGCGAGGCCGGCTTCGGCCCGGAGGTCAAGCGCCGCATCATGATCGGCACGTACGCGCTGTCGTCGGGTTACTACGACGCGTACTACGGGCAGGCGCAGAAGGTTCGGACGCTGATCACCCGGGACTTCACTGCCGCGTTCGAGCGGGTCGACGCGCTGATCTCGCCGACCACCCCGTCGGTGGCGTTCCCGATGGGTGCGCGGACCGCCGACCCGTACCAGATGTACCTGGCCGACCTTTACACGATTCCGACGAACCTGTACGGCGGGCCGGGCATCTCGGTGCCGTGTGGGCTCTCCGAGGGGCTGCCGGTCGGTCTGCAGGTGATGGCCCCGACGATGGCCGACGACCGGATGTACCGGGTCGCCGCCGCGTTGGAGTCGGCGATCGGCACGTTCACCCCGCCGGCGCTGTAGGAAACGAACGGGGCCGAGGCGGGTCGGGACGGGCGGTTCACGCCGGTCCGTGACCCGCCTCGGCTGTTTCGGCGGTTGGCGGACCGGCGAGATAGCGGCGGGCCCGTTGGGTGGTGCGCCAGTGCTGGTAGAGCACCACCGCCCAGACCACCGCGCCCAGCCCGGCTGTCCGACGGGTGGACGTGCGGTCGGTGCTGATGGCGTGCAGCACCTGCAACGCCATGACCACACCGAGGGCCCAGGGCACCCACCGTCGACGTACCTGCTGCTCAGCCTCCTTGCGGGCCAGCGCGTCGACCTGTGGGTCGCTGGTCGACCCATCGCGCAGTGCCGCCTTCACCCGCCGCCGGCTGGCCGGGTCGGTGCCGTCGGACACAGAAGAGTTCTTCGTCATCCATGCGTTGATCAGCAGGATGACGGCGACGCCCAGCGTCGCAGTCACCAGGAGGAGCAGCAGCCGGATCAGCGGGTCGCCGGCATCCCGTTTCCCGTCGGCGATCAGCAGCCCGACGGCGAACGTGGCGGGGACGGTCGCCGCCAACAGCACCACCGCAGCCTTGGTCATCCGCCGGCTTGAGCGCCGCCGGGCCTCCATGACTGGCCGGGCCCGCACTCCTGGCTCTCTCCCCGTATTCGTCATCGCCGTTCCCTACCCCGCCGCCGACGACGCCACGCGCCCCCGACGAAACCCGCCCGAGGATTGATCGGACAACCCCATTAGGCTGGACACGTTCTGTCCGGATCGCGCCTGGAGCGTCTCATGACCACGACACTGCCCGCGTACGACGAGGTCGTTGCGCGCTTCGAACCGGTGATCGGCCTGGAGACCCACGTCGAGCTGGGCACGAACACCAAGATGTGGTGCGGTTGCCCGACCGACTTCGGCGGCGAGCCGAACACCCGGGTCTGCCCGGTGTGCCTGGGCCTGCCCGGGTCGCTGCCGGTGGCCAACAAGGCGGCCATCGAGGCGATCATCCGGATCGGCCTGGCGTTGAACTGCTCGATCGCCGAGTGGTGCCGGTTCGCCCGGAAGAACTACTTCTACCCGGACATGCCGAAGAACTTCCAGATCAGCCAGTACGACGAGCCAATCTGTGTCGACGGTTACCTGGACGTCGAGGTGGGCGGCGAGACGGTGCGGATCGAGATCGAGCGGGTGCACCTCGAGGAGGACACCGGCAAGACGCTGCACGTCGGCGGCGCCACCGGCCGCATCCACGGGGCGACGGAGTCGCTCGTCGACTACAACCGGGCCGGCATCCCGCTGGTCGAGATCGTCACCAAGCCGATCACGGGCACGGGTGCGCTCGCCCCCGAGGTGGCCAAGGCGTACGTCGCCGAGCTGCGGGACGTGATCCGCACCCTGGGCGTCTCCGACGTGCGGATGGAGGAGGGTTCGCTGCGGTGCGACGTGAACACCTCGCTCAACCTGCCGGGCGCGGAGTGGGGCACCCGTACCGAGACGAAGAACGTCAACTCGCTGCGGTCGGTGGAGCGGGCGGTCCGCTCGGAGATGCTGCGGCAGGCGTCGGTGCTGGACGCGGGCGGCCGGATCACCCAGGAGACGCGCCACTTCCACGAGGACACCGGTGACACCACCCCGGGTCGCTCGAAGGAGACGGCCACCGACTACCGGTACTTCCCCGAGCCGGATCTGGTGCCGATCGCCCCGGACCCGGCCTGGGTCGCCGAGCTGAAGGCCGCTCTGCCGGAGCTGCCCCGGGTGCACCGGCGTCGGCTTCAGGAGCAGTGGGGCCTTTCCGACCTGGACATGCAGTCGGTGTTGAACGCTGGCGCGGTCGAGCTGATCGAGGCCACCGTGGCCGCCGGCACCACCCCGGCGGCGGCCCGCAAGTGGTGGCTGGGTGAGCTGTCCCGCCGGGCCAACGAGAGCGGTGTGGAGCTGGCCGAGATCGGTGCCACCCCCGCCCAGGTCGCCGAGCTTCAGGGTCTGGTCGACGCCGGCAAGCTGAACGACAAGATGGCCCGCACGGTGCTGGAGGGCGTGGTCGACGGTGAGGGTTCGCCCACCGAGATCATGACCAGCCGGGGACTGGAGGTCGTGTCGGACACCGGCGCGCTCACCGCCGCCGTTGACGAGGCGATCGCCGCGAACCCCGGCATCGCCGACAAGATCCGCAGCGGCAAGGTCGCGGCGGTCGGCGCGCTGGTCGGCGCGGTCATGAAGACCACCCGTGGTCAGGCCGACGCGAAGACGCTGCGTGAGCTGATCCTGGAGCGCCTCGGCGTCCAGGGCTGAGACCCGCCCGGAGAAGGCCGCTGCCGTGACCCGGCGGCGGCCTTCCGCCACCCCCTGCCGACTGAGCGGCCACCCCGCACCCCTCGCGAGGGCGTCAACGGCGACGCCTGGATGGAGCCACAGTGACCCAGCATGACCTCGATGTCCTCGACGAGATCCAGCGGCGGGTGCTCTGGCTCGCCACCCGGATCGTGGACGCCGCCAATCATGACCGGGCCACCGGCGACGGTGTGAAGGTCGGCGGCCATCAGGCGTCCAGCGCCTCGCTGGTCACGGCGATGACAGCGCTCTGGTTCGCGCACCTGGACGCCGAGGACCGGGTCGCCGTGAAGCCGCACGCGTCTCCGGTGTTCCACGCCATCCAGTACCTGCTCGGCAACCTGGACCGCTCCTACCTGCCCCGGCTGCGGGCCCGCGGCGGCCTCCAGTCGTACCCGTCGCGCACCAAGGACCCGGACGCTGTGGACTTCTCCACCGGTTCGGTCGGCTTGGGCGCTGCCGCGCCGCTCTTCGCCGCCGCCACCCGGCGGTACGTCGACGCGCACTTCGGGGCCCGCCCGCACTCCCGGTTCGTGGCGCTGATCGGCGACGCCGAGCTGGACGAGGGAAACATCTGGGAGGCGGTGGCCGACCCGGCGACCACCGGGCTGGGCAACGTCATGTGGCTCGTCGACTTCAACAGGCAGTCGCTGGACCGGGTGGTCCCCGGCATCCGGATCAACCAGTGGCGGGGCCAGTTCGAGGCGGCCGGCTGGCACGTCGTGGAGGTCAAGTACGGCCGGAAGCTCGCCGAGGCGTACGCCCGGCCGGGCGGTGAGGCGCTGCGCGACTGGATCGACGCGATGCCCAACGAGCAGTACCAGTCGCTGTTCGGGCTGGTCGGGCCGGCCCTGCGCAAGCAGTTCCTGGACGGCGCGCCGGCCGGGATCGCCGAGCTGATCGCCGGCATCGACGACGAGGACCTCGGCCCGCTCGTCACCGACCTGGGCGGGCACGACCTTCAGGCGATGCTCGACGCGTACGCCCAGTGCGACGCGGTCACCGACCGGCCCAGCGTCGTCTTCGCGTACACGGTGAAGGGTTGGGGGTTGCCCATCGCCGGCAACCCGCGCAACCATTCCGCGCTGCTCAGCTCGGAGCAGGTCGACACGCTGCGCGCCGCGCAGGGGTTGACCACCGAGACCGAGTGGGACCGCCTCGACCCGGCGTCACCCGCCGGGATCCAGGCCGGCGCCCGCCGGGAGGCGCTGTCCCGTGCGCCGCGCGAGCGTGCGCTGGGGGTCACCGTCCCGGAAAGCACAGGAGTACGCGCAACCAAGCCGATCTCCACCCAGGAGGTCTTCGGTCGGGTGCTGGTGGACCTGGCGCGCGACCGGGAGGTGGGCCGCTACCTGGTCACCACAGCCCCGGACGTGGCCACCTCCACCAACCTGGCCGGGTTCATCAACAAGACCGGGGTGTTCGCCCCCACCGAGCAGCGTTCCTGGACCGAGGACCGGATGCTGCGCTGGACGGAGAGCCCCGCTGGGCAGCACATCGAGCTGGGCATCTCGGAGATGAACCTGTTCCTGCTGCTCGGTCAGCTCGGGCTGTCCTGGGACCTGTCCGGGCAGCCGCTGCTACCGGTGGGCACCGTCTACGACCCGTTCGTGCTGCGCGGCCTGGACGCGTTCCTGTACGGCACGTACTCCGGCTCGCGGTTCGTGGTGGCCGGCACCCCGTCCGGCATCACCCTCGCCCCGGAGGGCGGCGCCCACCAGTCCACGATCACCGCGTCGGTCGGCCTGGAACTGCCCGGGGTGACCTTCATCGAGCCGGCGTACGCGGCCACCCTCGATTGGCTGCTCTGCGACGCGCTCGGTCAGATCGCCGGTGGGTCGGCACCGGCCGCCACCGCCGCACCCGCCGAGGACGGCGCGTACTACTTCCGGTTGAGCACCCGACCGCTGGACCAGGCGCCGTTCGAGGCGGCCCGGGCGCGGCTCGGCGACGCGGTGCTGCGCAGGCAGGTCGTCGCCGGGGCGTACCGGCTGGTCGACGCGCACCAGGCGTACCCGCACCTGGTCGACGCCCCGGTGGTGCAGCTGGCCGCCTCCGGCGCGGTGCTGCCCGAGGTGCTGGCCGCCGCCGCGGAGCTGGCCGACGAGGGCGTCGCCGCGCACGTGGTGGACGTGACCTCGCTGGACCGGCTCTACCGGGCCTGGCAGCGCACCCTTCGCCAGGGCGTGCGGACGGCCACGGTGCCCAGCGTGCCGGGCGCGTTGCGGTCCGCGTTCGCCGATCGGGTGCCGGTGGTGTCGGTGCACGACGCCGCGTCGCACGCGATGGCCTGGCTCGGTTCGGCGGTCGGCGCACCGGCGGTGCCACTCGGTGTGGACGAGTTCGGCCAGTCCGGCAGCGTCTCCGAGCTGTACGAACTGCACGACCTGCTGCCCGGCAGCATCGTCAACGCCGCCCTGGCCGCCATCGCCCTGCGCTGACCCGCCGGCCCGCTGGCGGACGTCGGCGTGGGCTCAGCCGGTCGGGGTGGGCGCGGGTGTGGCGGGGACGCCGCCGCTCAGCGTAGGTGTGGGCGTGGGTGTGGCGGGGACGCCGGCGGTCGGGTTCTCCACCAGGCGTCGTTCCAGGTTGACCTGGGCCTGCCCGGTGCCGCCGACGGTGATGGTGTCGTACGCCTGGAGCAGCTTCTGCTGGTCGAAGTAGAGCACGCTCATCGACAGCGGGGTGGGCTTCTCGCCCTCCAGGCCACGCAGCCCGGCACCGCCGGTGGAGCCCTCCACCATCAGCGTGGTGGGCTGCTGCCCGGGCGCCTGCGGCAGCTCGGAGACCTGCCGGGAGTGGGTGTGCCCGGCCAGCACCAACGGGCACGTGCCGGCGAGCGGCCCGGCCGACGCCGGGTCGTGCACCAGCGCGATGTTGACCGGTCGCGGTGAGCTGCGGACCGTCGCGGCGAGCTGGTTGCCCGCCCCGATCACCTGGTCGGCCACCTGCTGGGTCAACCCGCTGCCAGCCGGGGAGGTGTTCTTGTCCGGGGTGAAGCGCGGGTCGCCGATGCCGGCGATGGTCAGCCCGGCGACAGTCGTCGTCGTGTTGTTCAGCACGATGGCGTTCGGCTGACGGGCCACCGCGGCGGCGGTCTTGCCGGAGTCGTGGTTGCCCCGGATGAAGACGTACGGCTTCTTCAACAGGCCGATCGAGGCCACGAAGGAGGCTTCCGGTTCGCTGCCCCAGTCGGTGATGTCCCCGGTGTCGATCACCACGTCGATGCCGAACTGCTCCACTACCGTCCGGATCAGCTGCCAGCCGGTCGGGTTGAGGTGCATGTCGGAGACGTGCAGCACCCGGGTGGTGCCCGGGGTCGGCTCCAACAGCGGAAGCGCCGACACAGTCGTGTAGAGCTGGCTGACGTTGCCGACCAGGCGCTGCAACTGCTCCGCGTACTTGGTGTAGTCGTTGGCGATCCGGCGGGCGTCACCGACGATGGCCGGCGCGTTGACCAGCAGCCCCTCGTAGCGCGGTTCCTCGATGGCCTGCGGGCGAAGGGTGGCCGCCGCCGTGCCGAGGCTGCTGGCGGTGACCAGCAGCGCCAACCCTCCCGCCCAGGCGGTCCGCCGGACGTCGCGGAAGATCAGCCCGGCCAGGATCAACGTGACGAGCACCGACGCGCCGAGGGTACGCAGACCGAGGCGCATCACCCCGGAGCGGACGTCCTCCACCGCGCTCTGGCTGGCCCGGCTGATGCTGGCGGGGTCGTCGATCAGCGCCTCGGTGCGCCCCTGGTCGAGGGCCCCCAGCCGGACGGTGAGATGGGTCGGCCCGTCGTGGCTGTCGAGCAGCAGCGCGCCGAGCGGCGGGATGTCGACGGTGGTGCCGCCGTCCCGGGCGGGGGAGATGCTGAGATTGGCCCGGAACGGGCCGATGTCGGTGCTCACCTGGCCACCGGCCAGCACCCCGAGCACCGCCCCGGCCAGGGCCACGGCGAGGACGGCGACGATCAGCCCGAGGCGGCGCAGCGGGCCGGCCGCTCCGACCCACCAACCGGTCCGGCGCGGCCGATCGTCGCCGATCACCGGGTCGTCCCGGTCATCGGCGTCGTCCTGCCGCTCGTCGCGTTGCCCGTCCATGCTGAGAGTCTGACCTGCCCGTCGGAAGATCTTGGCAAACCTGAACGGATGGTGACGCAATCAGCTGCGTCCGCCGTCACCACCCGCGAAGACCACCCGCAGGAGCCGGTCGTCGTCGCCCGCCGGGTCGCCCCGGCCGTCGTGGTTGGAGGTGCTCACCCAGAGCGACCCGTCCGGTGCCGCGGCCACCGCACGCAGCCGACCGTAGCGGTTGGTGAGCAGCTCACTGGGCTTTCCGAGCAGGGTGCCGGTGTCGGTCACCTCCATCACCCAGAGGCGCTTGCCGCGCAGACAGCCGGTGACCAGCAGCCGGTCCGTGGCGGCCAGACCGGAGCAGGACGCGTCCGACGTCGCCCACTGCACGATCGGGTCGGTGAACCGCTTGTCGCCGGCCTGGCCCTCGACCTCCGGCCAGCCGTAGTTGCCGCCCTTGGTGATCTGGTTGATCTCGTCCCAGGTGTTCTGGCCGAACTCGACGGCGTACATCCGCTTCGCGGCGTCCCAGGCGAAACCCTGGACGTTGCGGTGCCCCAGGGACCAGACCGGGGAGTTGGGGTACGGGTTGCCGGCGGCGGGCTTGCCGTCCGGGGTGATTCGCAGGATCTTGCCGCCGAGGCTCTTCACGTCCTGCGAGAGGGGGCGCTGGCCGGCGTCACCGGTGCTGACGTAGAGCTGCTTGTCCGGGCCGAAGCCGAGCCCTCCGCCGTTGTGCACATTGGCTTTGGGGATGCCGGTGAGGATCGGGGTGGGCTGCCCGCCGAGTTGCAGTCGGGCGACCCGGTTGTCCCGTTCGGCGGTGTAGTAGACGAACACCGTCCGGTCCCGGGCGTAGTCGGGGGAGACGGCGATGCCGAGCAGGCCACCCTCGCCCGCCGCGGCCACGTCGGGGATCGTCTGCACCGGGCGGACCCGCAGCCCGTCCGGCCCGGACTCGGGCCCGACCTGGAGGATCCGGCCGTTGTCCCGTTCGGTGACCAGCGCGCCGCCGTCCGGGAGGAAGGCGATCGCCCACGGCACCCGCAGCCCCTTGGCGAGCACCGTCGCGACCGCCTGCTGGCCGGCGCCACCGGGGCCCGCCGACGCGGACGGGGTGGGCAGGTTGGGCGGTTCGCCGGCCGGGTCGGGCTCCGGCTCACCGAAACTGCAACCGGCGGTGAACAGCAGCGCCGCGCAGGACGCCGCGAGGGCCACCCGGAGGCGGCGGATGCGAGGGTACGGGGGACGGGCGCTCACCCGGCCCAGGGTAGCCCGCCGCGCGACCCGGCCGGGCCCGTCGAGATGCAACGGATGCCGATGGACCCGCCCGATGAGCCCCGGTGGGCCACTCACCGAGCCCGCAGGGCCAGCAGCGCGGTGTCGTCCTCACGGTGCTGGATCGAGGCGAGCAGCAGGTCGCACAGGTCGTCGAGGGGCAGCTTGTCGGTGTCGGACAGCCGGCCCGCCAACTCGGCCAACCCCTCGTCGATCGAGCGGTCCCGCCGTTCGATCAGCCCGTCGGTGTAGAGCAGCAGGGTGTCGCCGGTGGCCAGGCTGGTGCTGTGGCTGCTCCGCGGCGACGGACGGGCCAGGCCGAGCAGCGGCTCCGGTGTGGCCTGGAGGACCTCGACCGCCCCGCCGGAGCGGACCACCAGGGCCGGCGGGTGCCCCGCGTTGGACCAGGTCATCTCGTGCACGCCGGCGCGCTGCGGACAGATCCGCACCAGCGTCGCGGTGGCGGCGATCGGCAGCCGCAGGCCACGGATCGCGCCGTCCAGGTTGCTCATCAGTGCCCCGACCGCGTCCGGCCGGCCGAAGGCGTCGCCCCGCACCAGGTTGCGCAGCTGGCCCATTGTCGCTGCTGCCTCGATGTCGTGCCCGGCCACGTCCCCGATCGCCGCGATCACGTCGCCGTCGGGCTGCACGAAGGTGTCGTACCAGTCGCCGCCCACCTCCACCCGGTCGGCCGCCGGCTGGTAGCGGGCCGCCAGCTCCAGCTCCGCCACCACCGGCAGCCGGGGCAGCATGCTGTGTTGCAGGACCTCGGCGACGTGCCGCTGCTCGCCGTACATCGAGCTGTTGCCGACGGCCTGGCCGGCCCGGCGGCCGATGTCCACTGCGGTGAGCAGGTCGCGGTCGTCGAACGGCTGACGCTGGCCGCCGTTGACGAGCGTGATCGCCCCCAGCACCGTGCCGCCGGCGGCCCGCACCGGCACGCTCAGGTAGGAGGCGATGCCCAGGCGCTGCGCGATCAGTGTCATCTCCGGGTTTGTGCTGCCCCTCGTGACGTCGGCCAGCGACGCCACGCTGCCGAGCCGGGGCTGGCCGGTCCGGAGCACCGCCCGGATGACCGACTCGGCGCTCAGCCCGCTGCCCAGCAGCTCGCCGAACCGGTCGATGTCCGCCGTGCGGGCCGGGTCCCGGTGCACCGACACCACCTCGCGGGGCAGGCCGGTCGGCCCGATCAGGGTGAGCAGGCACCAGTCGGCGAGCAACGGCACCATGGTGGCGGCGAGCCGGCGCAGCGCGGTGCCCACGTCCAGGGTGCCGGCCAACGTCTCGCTCACCCCGGCCAGCAGCTCCAGCCGCTCGTGTGCCTGCACGGTCCGCCGCTGCGCCTCCTGTGCGCCGTCGAGCGCGATCCGCAGCCGCAGCTCCGACGAGCAGGCGGCGGCAAGGTCGGCCAGGGTCCGCAGCTGCGCTGCCGTCCAGGCGCGGGGCTTGCTGTCGATGGCGCAGAGCGAGCCGAGCACCCTGCCGGAGAGGTCGGTCAGCGGCATTCCCGCGTACGCGACCACGCCGAGGTCGTCGATGGCCAGGTTGTCCCGGACGCGGGGGTAGAGCCGGGCGTCCGGCAGCACCATCGGGGCCTCGATGTCCACCACGTGCTGGCAGAACGAGTGGCTCAACGGAGTCTGCCGCCGCTGCGACCAGGGGTCGGGCAACCCGACAGCGCCCGGAAAGAACTGTCGGTCGGCGGAGACCAGGGAGACCAACGCGACAGGCACGTCCAACAGGTCGCTGACCAGCCGGGCGAACCTGTCGAACGCCTCGTCCGGGGTGGCGTCGAGCCCGGTGTCGGCGAGCGCGCGCAACCGGTCCGGATCGCCGAGCGCCGCGGGTGGGGCGATCGAACGCCGGTTGGTGGCGGGGGAGCCGTCGGTCATCGTGCACCTGTCTGCCGGGCGGAGGCGGACCGGCCCTCCGACCCTTTCTTATACCTCGCACGGGCCCGTGCCGAACATCGGTGTGCTGAGTCTCGCCCGTCCCGGCCTCGTGCGCCACAGTCCGGCATACCCGTTCGCCGCCGTGCCCGCACCAGCCGCCGCGTCGGGGACTATCGTCGGCGGACGTGAAGGTATGGATTCCGCACCAGGCCGGCCTGAACCTCCTGGGCGAGCTGCCCGCGAACGTGACGGTGGAGGTCTTCGAGCACACCGACCGGATGCCGTCCGGGCCGGCCGACGTCCGCTTCTGGGTGCCGCCGTTCCTGGGTGGCTCGGACGGGACGGCGGTGCTGCGGGAGCTGCCCGACCTGGCGGTGGTGCAGTTGCTCTCCGCCGGGGCGGACGCCTGGGCCGGCCGGACACCGCCTGCGGTGACGCTCTGCGATGCCCGGGGCGTGCACGACCCGTCCACCGCCGAGTGGGTCGTCACCGCGATCCTCACCCAGTTGCGGGCGTTCCCGGCGTTCGTCCGGGCGCAGGCCGAGCGGCGCTGGACGTTCGCGGAGAACACCCCGACCGACGAGCTGACCGGCAAGCGGGTGCTCATCGTCGGGGCCGGCTCGATCGGCGCGGCCGTGCGCGACCGGCTCGCCCCGTTCGACGTGAGCTTCACCCTTGTCGCCAGGTCGGCCCGCCCGGAGCAGGGGGTGCACGCCGTGGAGGAGCTGCCCCGGCTGCTGCCCGACGCGGACGTGGTGGTGGTGATCGTGCCGCTCACCGACCAGACCCGTGGCCTGATCGACGAGAAGTTCCTGGCCGCGATGCCCGATGGGGCGCTGCTGGTCAACGCTGCCCGGGGCCCGGTGGCGCACACCGAGGCGCTCGTCGCCGAGCTGGGGACCGGTCGGATCTCGGCGGCGTTGGACGTCACCGACCCGGAGCCGCTGCCCGCCGACTCGCCGCTCTGGGTCATGCCGAACGTGCTTCTCACCCCGCACGTCGGCGGGTCGGTGCGCGGGTTGTTGCCACGGGCCTACCGACTGGTGGGCGATCAGGTCCGCCGGTTCGCCGCCGGGCAACCGCTGATCAACACGGTGGTCGACGGCTACTGACCGGGGGTCTCCGCCGCAGCGTCCGGCAGCGTTTGGCCGGTCGCCGCGACCAGTCGGGGCAGATCCGCTCCTCGGACGGCCGGCAGGGTGACCTGGTGGCCGTCGTCGAGCCGGGCCACCGCGCGCCCGCGCTGGTCGGTGGTCAGCTCGAGGACCTGGTTCCAGTCGATCCGACGCTGCCCGACCAGCGCCCGGATGCGCAGCTCCCGCGCGTCGGCGTCGGTGCCGGCCCGCCAGGCCCACACCGCGACGGCGAGCGGGACGAGCAGCACCGGCAGCAGGTAGTCCCGGGCGTTGGCCAGTGGCAGGGCGCCGACGAAGGCGATGATCGCGGCCACCAGGATGGCTTGGTTGTACCGGAAGCGGACCGTGTCGGGCTTACTCACCCTCCGATGATCCCACTCCGGGTTGTTTCGGCTCGCGGCGGGCGGTGCCGGCAGCGTGCGGTACGCCGTACAGTGACACAGGTCTTTGTCTCCCCTGAGTGACCGGCAAGTAACCAATTCGGCCGTCCATCGTTGCCAATCGTGGGTAGCGGACTCGCAACGTCCGATGTCCCGCACCGCCGCACCGCCGCACCGCCCCCGTGCCCCCTCACGAAGGCGACCGCCGTGCTCCTCGCGTACCCGTTCCGCGTTCTCGTCCCCCGCCGTGCGGCACCGGAGGCCGCCACGTCCGTGGCGGTGGCGCTGCTCCTTCTCGCCGGCTCCGTCGACCTGGTCCCGCCCTCGATGGTGATCGCGTTGGCCGCCGGTGCCGGCGCCACGCTCGCGGGCCTGCGACTGTCCCGGCTGGCCGCCCGGCGCGGCACCGATCCGACACCGCGTGCGGCGGGGGTGCTGCTCGACGCGGCGGTGGTGGCGGCGGGCCTCACCGCCGTCGTGTTGCCGCTGGCCGGCATCGGGCACGCCGTCGCCGTGCTGATCGGGTCGTTGGTCGTGGCGGCCCTCTCGACGGCCGGTCTGCACCGGCTCCCCGGCCGATCCCGGGCGGCGGCCCCGGTCCGGTTGCGGTGGCTGGTCGAGTCGACCGGCCCGGCCGTCGGTCTGGCTCTCGCCGGCTGGTTGCTGCTGCCCCCCGACGGCCCACCGGCCCCGGTCCGGCTGGTCGCCGCTTTGGCACTCGGCGGGTTGGGCATGGCCGCGTTGAACGCGTTCGCGGGGCCACGACGGCGCTCGGGTGCCGCGGTCTGCCGGGGTGGCGTGCTGCTCACACTGGGTGGGCTGGTGCTGCTGGCCACGTTGCCGGCCGCGCCGGCCGGTCGGGTGGCGCTGCTGGCCGTACCCCCATTGGTGTTCGGGATGTTGCTCGTCGCCGTCGGCGCTGCGGATGCCACTGACGACACGGAGCCGGTGGAGCCGGTCGCCGCGGCCTGGCCCCGGTCGGTGCTCCCCGCGGCGGTTCTGCTGCTGGCATCGGGTCTGCACCTGAGCGCCGGCCGCGCACCGGACCAGACGAGCGTGCTGTTGGCCCTGGCGGCGGTGCCGCCCCTGGTGCTGCGCGAGCTGCTGCGCGCCGGTGACGCGTCCAGGTCCGTCCGGCGGGCCGCTCATCGGCGACCGGCCGGCCGTTCGCTGCGGCACCGCCGTGGGGTGCCGGCACGCTGGCCGGACACGCCGGAGTCGCCGCCCGAGCAGGCCCTCGGCGTCCCGGAGGGCGCAGCCACCGCCACGGGCGTCGGCTCCACCTGGTCGCCTGACCACAGTTCCGCGTGGTCGGGGCTCAACCGGCCAGCCGCGTCGGCGGGCGGCACCCCCGGTGACCGGGTCGCCCTGCTGGACGCCCTGGCCGCGATCGGTGACGTTCCGGCGCCGGCCGGTGCACTGCTGCTAGTGGACCTGCACGGCACCGAGGGGTTCGGCCCGACGGCCCGGGAGGACGTGCTGGCCGAGGCGGTGCACCGGGCCCGTGCGGTCATCGCCCCCGACGACCTGGTCACCGGCTGCACGGCAACCGGCTTCGCTGTGGTCACGGCCGCCGGCCCGGTGCTGGCGTACGCGCTGGGCACCCGACTGTTGAGCGCGCTCGACCCGCCCTACCGGCTGGCCGGTGCGATGCTGCGCGTGCAGACGAGCATCGGGTTGGCCGAGGTGAGCGGCGCCGGGCCGGCGGACGTGCTCCGGCAGGCCGAGCTGGCCCGGCGACGGGCCGTGCAACTGGGCCGGGACCGGGTGGAGTGGTACGACGCGTTCCTGGAGGAACAGTTGGTGCGCCGGCTCGACCTGGAACGCGAGCTGCCCGGTGCGGTGGCGCGCGGGGAGCTGGACCTCGTCTACCAGCCGGTGGTCGACCTGGCCGACGGGCAGCCGGTGGGCGCTGAGGCGCTGCTGCGGTGGCGCAGCCCGGTGCTCGGCACTGTGCTCCCGGCCGAGTTGCTGCCGGTCGCCGAGGACCTGGACCTGGTCGGCGAGTTGGAGTGGTGGGTGCTGGACCGGGCCTGCCGGCAGTTGTCCAACTGGTCGGTGGGCGTCCGGGAGCTGTGGATGGCCGTCAACGTCACCACCCGGGAGCTGACCACTCCCGACTTCGTCCAGCGGCTCGCGGCCGTGCTGGCCGCGTACGGGGTGCCGCCGGAGCGACTGGTGGTGGAGGTGAGCGAGCCGAGGGTCGCCGGTGACCTGTCGACGGTGGTGGCTCGGCTGGCCGGGCTGCGCTCGCTGGGCGTACGCACCGCGTTGGACGACTTCCGGGCCGAGCACGCCTCGCTGGCCCAGCTTCGCCGCCTGCCGATCGACCTGCTCAAGGTGGGCCCGGAGTTGGTGGGCGCACGGCCGGACGGGCAACCGCCGTTGATCGACGTGGTGGTCAACGTGGGCGAGCGGTTGGGCGTCGAGATCGTCGCCGAGGAGTTGGAGTCGTCGACGGAGGTCGAGGGCGCGCGCCGGGGCGGTTGCCGGTACGGGCAGGGGTTCGCGCTGTCCCGGCCGGCGACTGCCGAGCGGGTCGAGGCGTACTTCGAGGAATTCCCCTCAGCGTCCCGCTGAACCGGTTCATCTCCCTCGCGGCGGTGCGGTGCTGCCACGCGGCGTGAGGTGAGGTGTCTCGTCCTGCACCCGTCCGGCCGGTTGCCCGGCGACGACGGCGAGCAGTTGCCGGGCGGCGTGCGCGCCGTACGCCGGGATGTCCCGGCCCAGCGCGGTCAGCGGCGGGTGCACCAGCCGACACAGCGGCGAGTCGTCCCAGGCCACGATGGACAGGTCGCCGGGCACGGTAAGGCCCATCTCCTGAGCGACGGAGAGGCCGGCGATGGCCATCACGTCGTTGTCGTAGACGACAGCTGTGGGCCGGCCGGCCGAACTGAGCAACCGGCGGGTGGCCCGGCCGCCCTCCTCGCCGGTGTAGTCGGACCAGACGGTGACCGCGTCGACCAGACCGAGCCGCTGGCAGACCGCCGCGAAGGCGTCGGTGCGGATCTCGGTGTGCCGCAGCTCGGGCAGACCGGCGACCCGGGCGATCCGGCGATGCCCGAGCGCGGCCAGGTACTCCACCGTCTCGCTCAGCGCGGCGGCGTCGTCGGACCAGAGACTCGCCAGCTCACCGGTGCCGCCGGGACCGCCGATCACCACCGCCGGCAGTTGCAGCTGTTCGAGTGCGGGGATGCGACGGTCGTCGGTGCGCAGGTCGCAGACGAGCACCCCGTCCACCCGTCGTTCGCCCCACCAACGCCGGTAGACCGCGATCTCGGCGTCCGGGTCGGCCACCACCTGGAGGGTCAGCGCGTACGAGCGGGCGGAGAGTTCGGCCTCGACGCCACTGATCAGCGCCATGAAGAACGGCTCGACGCCGAGGGTCCGCGCCGGGCGGCACAGGGCCAGGCCGACAGCACCGGCGGTGGCGGCCGAGAGGGCGCGGGCGGCGCTGCTGCGGCTGAAGCCGATCTCCGTGGCGATGGCGAGGATTCGCTGCCGGGTGGCCTCGGAGACGCCGGGCTGCCCGTTGAGCGCGTACGACACGGCGCCCTTGGACACCCCGGCGCGTTGGGCGACGTCGGCGATGGTCGGCCGCTTCACCGGCGTGCTCCTTCGCTCTCTGGCCGTTGACAGCCCCGATTCCGGACCGTAGCGTGGCTCAGCTTATCCGGTTCAGTTGGCATCTTTCGATGCGGGAAGGTGCGGTGACATCGTGAGTCGACAGGCACTCTACGACGGTTGGACGGTGCGGGCGGCCCCCGGAGCGCAGGTGCCCGAGGAGGTCGCCGGTCGGTCGGTGCCGGCGACAGTGCCGGGCTGCGTGCACACCGATCTGCTCGACGCCGGGCTGATCCCCGACCCGTACCTCGACGACAACGAGGTGGCGCTGGCCTGGATCGGGCGCACCGACTGGGTCTACCAGACCACATTCGTCCACCGGGCGGGCGACGAGGAGCGCGTCGACCTGGTCTGCGCCGGCCTGGACACCGTCGCCACGCTCACCGTCAACGGGGTGGAGGTCGGCCGGACCGCGAACATGCACCGCGGCTACCGGTTCGACGTGCGACCGCTGCTGCGCGACGGCAACAACGACCTGGTCGTCACGTTCGACTCCGCGTACCGCTACGCCGAGGCACAGCAGGAACGGCTCGGCGACCGGCCGAACGCCTACCCGGAGCCCTTCCACTTCATCCGCAAGATGGCCTGCAACTTCGGCTGGGACTGGGGGCCGACACTGGTCACCGCCGGCATCTGGCAGGAGATCAGCCTGCACGCCTGGTCGACCGCTCGACTGGCCACCGTCCGTCCGCTGATCACCATGGACGGTCGCGACGGCCGGGTGGAGGTGCACGTCGAGGTCGAGCGTGTCGCGGACGTCCCGCTGACCGTCCGCGCCGCCGTGGCCGGCGTCCGCGCCGAGGTGGTCGTCCCGGCCGGGCAGCGCACGGCCGTGCTCACCCTCACCGTCCGCGAGCCCGCGCTGTGGTGGCCCCGGGGGTACGGCGAGCAGGCCCGCCACCCGATCGCTGTGACACTGCACGCACCGGACGGCGACACAGTGGACAGCTGGTCGCACCGGATCGGCTTCCGCTCGGTACGGCTCGACACCACCCCCGACGCGCACGGCACCCCGTTCGCGTTGTCGGTCAACGACGTCCCGGTCTTCGTCCGTGGGGTCAACTGGATCCCGGACGACGCGTTCCCCACCCGGATCACCCGGGCCCGGTTGGCCGAGCGCTTCGACCAGGCGGTCGCGGCCAACGTCAACCTGTTGCGGGTCTGGGGCGGCGGCCGGTACGAGTCGGCGGACTTCTACGACCTCGCCGACGAGCGCGGCCTGCTCGTCCAGCAGGACTTCCTCTTCGCCTGCGCCGCGTACCCGGAGGAGGAGCCGTTCGGCACCGAGGTCGCCGCCGAGGCCGCCGAGCAGGTGACCCGCCTCGCGCCGTACCCGTCGCTGGTGCTCTGGACCGGCAACAACGAGAACATCTGGGGCTGGCACGACTGGGACTGGCAGCAGGCCCTCGCCGGGCGCACCTGGGGGCGCGGCTACTACCTCGACGTGCTGCCCCGGATCGTCGGCGAGCTGGACCCGACCCGCCCGTACTGGCCAGGCAGCCCCTGGTCGGGCACCGAGGCCATCCACCCCAACGACCCGGCGCACGGCACCACCCACATCTGGGACGTGTGGAACACCGACGACTACACCAGATACCGGGAGTACGTCCCGCGCTTCGTCGCCGAGTTCGGCTATCAGGCCCCACCGGCGTACGCGACGCTGCGCCGCGCGTTGAGCGACGAACCCCTGGCCCACGACTCACCGGGCATGGCGCACCACCAGAAGGCGGCCGGCGGTGACGCCAAGCTCCAGCGGGGCCTCGACGCGCACCTGCCCACCCCGGCGGACTTCGACGACTGGCACTACCTGACGCAGCTCAACCAGGCCCGGGCGATCCAGCTCGGGGTGGAGCACTTCCGCTCCCACCGGGACATCTGCGCCGGCACCATCGTCTGGCAGCTCAACGACTGCTGGCCGGTGACCTCCTGGTCGGCCGTCGACGGCGACGGCCGCCGCAAACCCCTGTGGTACGCGCTGCGCCACGCGTACGCCGACCGGCTGCTCACCGTGCAACCCCGCGACGGCGGCCTGGCCCTGGTGGCGGTCAACGAGACCGCCGAGGCGTGGGCCGTATCGGCCGCGGTCACCCGGTTCACGCTCACCGGGGAGCCGAGGGCGAAGACCTCGGTCGACCTCGACGTCCCGGCGTGCTCCTCGGTGGTGCTGCCGTTGCCGGCGGACCTGGCGCGGCCGGAGGATGTCCGGCGCGAGTTGCTGGTCGCGGAGTCCGGTGGCACCGCGGAGCGCGCGCTGTGGTTCTTCGCCGAGGACAGGGAGGTGGACTGGCCGGCGGCGGCCTGGGACGCGACGGTCGAGCCGGTCGACGGTGGGCAGCGGGTCCGGGTCACGGCCCGCACGGTGCTGCGCGACCTGACGCTCTTCCCGGACCGGCTGGACGCGTCGGCCACTGTGGACACGGCCCTGGTCACGCTGCTGCCCGGCGAGTCGACGACGTTCACCGTGCACGTGGATCGGTCGCTGGATCCCGCCGCACTGACCGCACGCCCGGTACTGCGCTGCGTCAACGACATCGCGTCGAGTCAGCTCACGGCCCCATGATAAGGCTCGAACGATGAAGTAGTGGGCTTCCACGGCTGCGGAGGCCGCTGCTTCCTGATGTCGGGTTGCGTGGCCGCTGGGTGTCTCTGGTGCCGGGTGCCTGAGGTGGCCGGGAGGTAAGGGCTCGTCGATTGTCCTTTGCTCTGCACCCGCGGATGCGACGGCTACGGTCTGCGACTGGTGCTTATCGGGGTGCAGAGCAAAGGGGGCGGGGGTGGCCTGTGCCCCCTCACCACTCGAAGGGGTCCTCGAACTGCTCCAGGATGGCCCGAAGCCGGTCCGCGACCTGCGCGCCACGAGCGGACATCGATGAGCCTCGCCATCCTGGTGGCCCGAGAGCGGCTCCTCGGGCTGCTGCCCGGCCGGGCCGACCGGGTGGCGGTGCACCGCTCGCCGCGCCGGGACCTGCTGGCCGGGCTCACCGTGGCGGGTGCGGGCAGAGCAGCCGCCCCGCTACGGCAGTATCTACCGCGATCATGATTGCCGCTCGCCAGTGCGGCTCACAGACGAGGCGAAGACAGACGTCGAGCCCAGGAAGTAATCGGGGAGCCAATGATCACCGACCATGTCCGGGACGCGGCGGCGACGGCGTTCGTTTTCGGCTTCTTCGCCACCAGCTGGTTCGGTTGGGCGCAGGAGGCGCCCCCGAAGCCGTGGCGGCCGGTGCTCATCGCCGGTTCGGTTCTTTCCCTGCTCACGGCTGCCGCCGGGGCCTTGCTCGCCTGGCGTCACTGGTCGGGCGGTACGGCGTTCGACGCCGACACCAGCCCCACCTTCGGCATCGTCGTCGGCATCGAGTTCGGCGTCGCCGCGGTCGGTGCGGGGGTGCTCGCTCTGCTGCGGCGCAATGAGCTGGCCGCCCCCTGGGTCGCCCTCGTTGTGGGCGTGCACCTCTTCCCGGTTGCGGCGCTGATCGACTACCCGTTGATCTACTTGGTCGCCGCACTCGTCACCGTGGTGGCCGTCGCGGCGGTGCCGGTGGCCCGGGCGCGCGCCGTGGCGGTGAGCGCGGTGGTCGGGCTCGGCACCGGTGGTGTGCTCTTGGTCGCCGAGGTGTCCTCGCTGCTCATCGCCCTGTTGGGCTACTGAGGCCGGTCGCCGTCACACCGGGGTGACATCGCCGGCGCTGGCCCGTCGGTTGGCACCCGTGACCGGCGGGCCTGAAGGTCTTCCTCCAGGCCCGCCGCTGGTCAGGACGTGTTGTCGGTCAGGCGCTGGCGGCGGCGAGCACCTGGCCGACCAGGGTGCCCGAGGTGCCCGAACGCTCGTACTCGGGCCGGTTCAGGCTGCCACCCATCAGCGGCGCCGGGTTGCGGTGCACGGCCGGGCTGTCCGAGCTGACCAGGGCCGCGAAGTGGTACTCGTCGGCGCCGGTCGCCTCGACGATCCGGGCGATGTTGCGCGGCGTGATGCCACCGCCCGGCATGACGACGATCCGGCCGGCGGCCCGGCGCACCAGGTCGGCGATGAGCGGAGCACCCTCCAGCACGCTGACCTCCTGACCCGAGGTGAGCACCCGGTGCACGCCCAGCTCGATCAGCTGCTCCAGCGCGGCGTGCGGGTCACGGGTCATGTCGAACGCCCGGTGGAAGGTGATGCTGGCGTCGCCCGCCGCGGCGATCAGTCGGCGGGTGGTCGGCACGTCGACGTCACCCTCGGCGGTCAACGCGCCGATCACGATGCCGTGCGCGCCGGCCGCCACGGCGGCCCGGACGTCCCGCTCCATGGCCTCGATCTCGAACGGCGAGTAGATGAAGTCGCCGGCCCGGGGACGGACGATCACGTGTACCCGGATCCGGCTGACCGCGCGCATTGTCGTCTCGATGGTGCCCAGGCTGGGGGTCAGCCCGCCGTCGAAGAGCGCGGAGCACAACTCCACCCGGTCGGCGCCGGCCTCCTCGGCGGCGACCGCTCCCTCGACGCTGTCGATGCAGATCTCGAATGTGTTCATGATTCTTCCTTTTCCGTGCGAGGCGATGCCGCTTCGGTCCGAGACGATGCTGTGGCCCGGTCGATGACGGCCGTGACGGCACCGACGGGTACGCCGCCGCCGAGCACCGGCACCTGGCGCAGCGCGTCGGCTCCACCCACCGGTACGCCCACGGCGTCGAGGGCGGCGAGGGCGATTGCGGTGGTGGCTCGGGGCGAACCGTCGATCGCCTTCACCGCCACCGCGTGACCATCCGGTGCGGCCACCGCGAGCACGCCTTCGGCCCCACCCTTGGCGAGGACGCCGGGCAGCGCCCGCATCAGGTCGGTGTTCGGGTGCCCGTTCCAGCCGCCGACGTACTCCGGGTGTTGGCGCATGGCCTGCGCGACCAGCGCCTCGTCGCTGCCGGCGGGCGCGGTGACCAACGCCTGGAAGGTGCGGGCCAGGCCGGTCAGCGACAGGCCGAACAGCGGTGCACCGCAGCCGTCGACAGCGTGGTGCGCGACCGGCGTGCCGGCCAGCCGGGCGACGGCGGCGGCGGTTTCCCGCTGGAGCGGGTGGTCGGGGTCGAGGTAGTCGTGGGTGCTCCAGGACCTGGCGACGCAGGCGACGAGCATCGCGGCGTGCTTGCCGGAGCAGTTCATCCGGATCCGGTCGCGCTGTCCGCCGGCGCGGATCAGCCGGTCCCGGGTCGGTTCGTCCTCCGGCCAGTCCACCGGGCAGCCGAGCGCGTCCTCGGTCAGGCCGGCCCCGGCCAGCATCGCCCGAACCACATCGACGTGCCGGTCGTCGCCGGTGTGACTGCCGGCGGCGACGGCCAGTGCCGGGCCGGTCAGCTCGTCGCCAGCAGCGATCCGGCAGGCCAGTGCCTGCACCGGCTTGAGGGTGGAGCGGGGCAGCACCGGCTCGTCGGGTACGCCGGCGGCGAGGGCGACCGCCCCGTCCGGGGCGAGCACCACGACGCTGCCGTAGTGCCGGCTCTCCACGAAGCCGTTGCGCACGACCCGGGCCAGTTCGGCGTAGCGGAAGATGCTCACCGGGGGGTGTTCCCTTCGAGGAGTGGCGGGGGCAGTTCGGCGGCCCGCCGGCCGCGCCGTCCGCCGAAGCGGCCGTTACGGGCCTGGAGTACGCGGGCGAACTTCGACAGCGAGGCGTTGACCACCAGGTAGATCAGCGCCACCACCAGGAATGTCTGGATCAGCAGGTGGGTGTACGAGGAGAGCACCTGCCCGCTGTAGAGCAGCTCGGTGTAGCTGACCACGAAGCCGAGCGAGGTGTCCTTGAGCAGCCCGACCAGCTGGCTGACCAGGGACGGGGCGAGTTGGAGCAGCGCCTGCGGCAGGACCACCAGTGCCATCACCTGCCCGCGGCGCAGCCCGACCGCGAGGCCGGCCTCGGTCTGCCCCCGGTCCAGCGCCAGGATGCCGGACCGGAAGATCTCCGCGAACGCCGCCGAGTTGGAGACCACCAGCGGCACCACGAGCTTCCAGAACAGCGGGAAGTTCAGCCCGTACTGCGGCAGCGCGAACAGCGTCACGTAGATCAGCAGCAGGGTGGGGACGGTCCGGAAGATCTCCACGTACGCGCCGGCCAGCCAGCGCAGCGGTCGATGTGTCGACAGCCGGCCGAGCGCCAGCAACAGCCCGAGCGCGGCGCTCAGCACGGCGGTCGCGGCGGCGGCGCGCACCGTGGCCCACAGGCCGTTGAGCAGGTACCGCCAGATGGGCCAGGTGGTGAACGGCTCCCACCGGGCGGCGGCCAACTCGCCGTGGCTGGCGAACTGGTAGACCGCCGCGACCAGGGCACCGGCCAGGACGACGGCGCCCAGCACTGTGGCGATCCGGATCCGCCGTTGGGCGCGCGGGCCGGGTTCGTCGAAGAGGATCTGTTGCGTCTTGTTCATCGGACGATCGCCAGCCTTCGTTCGAGCAGGCCGGTGACCTGACCGATGATCAGCGCCAGCAGCATGTAGGCGAGACCCGCGCCGGTGAAGACAGCGATCGGTTGAGCCTCGACCAGGTTCACGGTGTTGGCCGCCTGGGTCAGCTCGACCACGCCGACGGCGGCGGCCAGCGAGGTGTTCATCAGCAGCGCGATGCAGATGTTGCCGATCGGCTGGATCACCGCCCGGAGTCCCTGCGGCAGGATCACGTGCCGCAGGGACTGGCCGAAGGTGAGCCCGATGGCTCGGGCCGCCTCAGCCTGGCCCACACCGACCGTGTTGATCCCGGCTCGGATCGCCTCGGCCAGATACGCCCCCTCGTACACCGCGATGACGATCGCGGCGGACGTGAACAGCGGGAACGTGATGCCGATCGTCGGCAGCGCAAACACGAAGAGCACCAGTAGCGCCAGCAGCGGCAGGTTCTGGAACACCTCCACGTACGCGGTGCCGATGGCGCGCAGCAGCGGGACGGGGGCGATCCGCAGAGTGGCCACGACGATGCCCAGCAGCATCGCGCCGACGGTGGTCACGACGGTCAGTTCGACCGTCGTGACCAGGCCGTGGCCAAGCTCGCTCAGGTGGGCGGTGAGGGCTTCCATCGGTACGAGAGGCTGCTCAGGAGCCGTCGGCGGAACCGAGGGCGGGCGGGGTGGGTGCCCCACCCTCCACCACCGAGCCGAGGGTGCCTTCCCAGACCTTCGCCCACGTGCCGTCGGCCTGGATCTTCTTCAGCCAGTTGTTGACGAACTCCTTGAACTGCGCGTCCTCCTTGTTGAGGCCGATGCCGTAGGCCTCGGTGGTGAACGGCTCGCCCACCACCTTCATCCCCGGGTTCGCCTTGGCGCCCGAGGCGAGCAGCGTGAAGTCCTGCACGTACGCGTCGCCGCGCTTCTGCAGCAGCGCCTGCAACGCCTGCGGGTCGGTGCCGAAGGCGATCTGCTTCGAGCCGGGGGCGGCGGTGGGCAGCGCGGTGACGGCGGGGGTGTTCGCCCCGACGATCACGGTCTTGCCGGCGAGGTCCTTGACGCTCTTGATCGAGGTGTCGTCCTTGCGGACCCCGACCGCGAGGCCGGAGGTGAGGTACGGCCCGGCGAAGGCGACCTGGGTGGCCCGCTGCGGGGTGATCGTGTACGTCTGGAAGACCGCGTCCACCGACTTGGCCTGGAGCATGGCCTCCCGGGTCTGGGTGCCGATGGTCGTCGTCTTCACCTCGGGCTTGCCGATGATGTACTTCGCCAGCAACTTCGCCATGTCGGCGTCGAAGCCCTCGATGGTGCCGCTGACCGGGTTCTGCTGGGCGAGCAGCGGCGCGTCCAGGGATCCGCCGATGTTCAGGTAGCCGCGCTTGCGGATCGCCTCCATCGTCGAACCGGCCGGGATGTCCGCGTCGGTGGCGACCGGAGCCGCGTCGTACACCGACTGAGCGACCACGCCGTCGCCGCCCAGACCGGGGTTGCCGGGCAGCGTCGGAGCGCTGCCGCCACTGTCGCCGCCGCAGCCGGCGGCGGCGAGGGCCACCGCCACCGCGGTGGCGGTGAGGGCGAGCGACCGCCGCCCGGTGAAGCTCATCTTGAGGATTGACATGACACCCTCCCGTTGGGGGCTAGTGCTGGAGGATCTTGGATAGGAAGTCGCGGGCCCGCTCGGTGCGCGGAGCTGCGAAGAAGTCGTCGGGTTCGCCGGATTCGACGATCCGGCCGTCGTCCATGAAGACCACCCGGTCGGCGGCGCGACGGGCGAAGCCCATCTCGTGGGTCACCACGATCATGGTCATCCCTTCGGCGGCGAGGGAGACCATCACGTCGAGCACCTCGTTGACCATTTCCGGGTCGAGGGCCGAGGTCGGCTCGTCGAAGAGCAGCACCTTCGGTTGCATCGCCAAGGCTCGGGCGATCGCGGCCCGCTGCTGCTGCCCGCCGGAGAGTTGGGCCGGGTGGTGGTCTGCCTTGTCGGCGATGCCGACGCGCTCCAGCAGGGCCAACGCCTGCTGCCGCGCCTCGGGTCGAGGGATCCGGCGGACCCGGGTGGGGCCGAGGGTGATGTTGTCCAGCACCGTCTTGTGGCCGAAGAGGTTGAACGACTGGAAGACCATGCCGACGTCGGCGCGCAGCCGGGCCAGCGCGCGACCCTCGGCGGGCAGCGGCTCACCGTCGATCTCGACGCTGCCCTGCCCGATGGTCTCCAACCGGTTGAGGCAGCGGCACAGTGTCGACTTGCCGGAGCCGGAGGGCCCCACCACGACGACCACCTCGCCGGCGGCCACCGTGAGGTCGATGTCCTTGAGCACGTGCAGCGGACCGAACCACTTGTTCAGGCCGCGTACCGACACCATCGGTCGGTTCGCACCCGTCGTCTCCGGTGCCACCAGACGGCCTCACTTCCTTCGACTACAAAACTAAGTCAGCTTCATATCGAACCAACAGCGTCATCTAAAGGTAGCTAGCAAACTAAGTCAACCGGTTGCTTGAACAAACTGCGGGTGCTAAGAAGCTGACGTGACGATTGACGACGCGCCACGCGATGCCCTCCGGGGCGGCCCCCGGGAGCTACTGCGCTGGGTGGCCACCGGTGCGGCCGTCAGTCGGGCCGACCTGTCCCGCCTCTCCGGGCTCTCCCCGTCGACGGTTTCCCAGCGGGTCGAGGCGTTGATCAGCCAGGGGCTGCTGGAGGAGGCTGGTGCCGGGCGGTCCCGGGGTGGACGGCGGCCCCGTCAACTCGCCGTGCCCACCGGCGGCGCGGTGGTCGGCGCCATCGACCTCGGCGCGCATCACGCCCGCGTCGGCGCACTGGATCTCTCCGGGCGGGTGGTCCAGGCCCGCACCCTGCCGGTCCGCATCGAGGACGGCCCGGAGGCGGTGCTCGGCGCGCTACTCGCCGAGGTCGCCACGCTGGTCGGCGGCGATCCGGCGGCCGGCGGCGGCTCGGCGCCAGGTGCGCTCCGCGGCGTCGGCATCGGGATCCCCGGCCCGGTGCAGCACTCCACCGGGCGGATCGTCAGCCCGTCGCGGATGCCCGGCTGGAACGGCTTCGACGTCGCCGCGTTCTGCGCCGGTCGCGTCGACGTGCCGGTCGTCGTGGACAACGACGCCAACCTGATGGCACTCGGCGCGCACCGCACCGCGCATTCCGAGTTGGACCACGCCGTCTACATCAAGGCTGGCACCGGAATCGGCTCCGGTGTGATCTCCAGTGGACGGTTGCACCGGGGCGCGCAAGGGTCGGCCGGGGACATCAGCCACTGCCGGGTGGTGGCCGATCCCGCGCCACCGTGCACCTGTGGAAACGCCGGCTGCCTGGAAGCCGTGGCCAGTGGTGCCGCGCTGGTCACCGCGCTCCGGGAGCAGGGCGTGCCGGTCTCCGACCTGACCGGTGTGATCCGGCTGATCGACGACGGTGACCGACAGGCCACCGCTCTCGCCCGGCAGGCCGGCCGCGCCGTCGGCGAGATCCTGGCCGTGGTGGTCAACTTCTTCAACCCGCAGGTGGTGGCCATCGGTGGTCGGCTCGCCGACTGTGAGCCGCTGCTGGCCAGTATGCGGGCCACCCTCTACGAGCGGTGCCTCCCGCTGGCCACTCAGACCCTGCTCATCGAACGGGTCGCCGCCGGCCAGGACGTCGGCATCACCGGTGCCGCCCACCTGGTGATCGACCACGTCGTAGCGGCCGCCTGACCTCGCTCACAGCGACCGCGTCGCTCACCTAGGGTGACTCGCATCTGTGTTTCATGCCGGATCTATGCGCTTTTGCGCGTGCGTCGGCACCGATCATCCTGACATTTTCCTTACAGGCAGTCACGTAGCCTTCCGGTGTTCCTCACTCACCCGTGACTGCTCCTGGAGGTTCCGACGTGCGGATCAACGGACGGCTGCTCGTGCCGATCTCGTTGGCAGCGGTGCTGGCGACCGCCGCCTGTGGCCTGTCGGCACCGGCGTCCGGGCAGGCCGAAGTCCCACGTTCCGGCCCGAGTACGCAGAGCTCAGCGCCGAGCCTCGACGACACGCCGACCTCCAGCCCGACCCCGGACATCCCGACCGACGCGCAGGTCCCCACCAGGGCCGCCGGCACCTTCACCACCGCCACCGGCAACGGTCGCGTGATCGGCAAGGGCAAGAAGCGGGTGCGCTACAGCGTCTCGGTGGAGAAGGGCATCGCCTGGGGTGAGATCCCCGCCTGGAAGCCGGCCCGGTTCGCCGCGAGCATCGAGCAGGTGTTGGCCGCACCGAACGGATGGGCCACGTCGGCGCAGCACCCGGTCACCAACGCGGCGGTGAACCTGAACCGGGCGTCGTGGTCCTTCCAGCGGGTGGGCAGCTCGACTGTCGACGTCGACGTGCGGCTCGCGACACCGAGGACAGTGGACAGGCTCTGCGGCGCGAGCGGCGTCGACACCGAGGGGGTCTACTCCTGCAAGTACGGCAAGACCATCATGATCAACCTGCGGCGGTGGCTCCAGGGGTCACCGGGATACCCGGTCAGCATCGACGAGTACCACGCCGGCGTGATCAATCACGAGTTCGGCCACTTCCTCGGCTTCGCCCACATGAAGTGTGGCGGTCGCGGCAAACCGGCCCCGGTCATGATGACCCAGACGATGGGCCTGGGCGGGTGCGTGCCCAACGTCAAGCCGTTCGTCGGCAACGGCCAGTTCGTCAGCGGACCGTGGGCGCCGTCCTGACCTGGTGAATCCCCGCCCCAGCCGCAACGTTGATCGACGCTCGACCGGTCATGTCGGGTGAAAGGTCTGAGGTACGGGGCTCACCGGGTTCGGATCATTCCACCGACTGGCTGCCAACTGCAGAGTTGCTGTCCCTCGCCGTCGGCGTATCGAACTCTGGGCTGTCCTGGGACGAAATGGCGGTGGAGACGAGGCTGGCCGCGACCGGCTGCACGGGCGCGACGTCTTCGGGCGTACGCAGGCGCGGCGGGGCGGGCATCCACGGCTTCAAGTTCTGGATGATCTGCTCGTAGAAGTCGTCGATCGCTTGTAATACAGAATCGATGAAGGCGCCCCGTCCGCTGCCACGCTTCGTTCCCGCCGCCGTGCTCTGGGCGACCCGGAACGCCCGAAGCTCGCGGGTGGGGTCGACGATCAGCGTCGTGGGCTCGGTGCGGACCTGGCGCAGGAGATCAGTCGCACCACCGCCTCGGGCATGCATGACGAACGCCTCGATGCGGACCGTCTCCGGCGCGTCCCTCAGTTGGCGAATCAACCAGTTCACCCTCGTGGTCGGTCTGCCGGTACGAGGGGCGTCGACATCGACATGGCAGACGATCTGCCCGGCCCGCAGGTCGGCCATGACCTGGAGAGGGCCGACCGCGCCTGGAATCCTGATGCTGCCGGTCAGGGTTCCGGTAGTGCAGAGTTGGTTGACCAGCGCCTGAGTGCGCGCGGCCGGATCGCTAAGATCGCGGCGGCTCAGCGCAGGGGTGACATCAGTGCCCAACTGTCGTCCGAGACGCAGGCAGGCGTAACGGATCAGGGCGTCGAAGCGCCCGACCACGTCCGCCGCTCCGCTGTCACTGGCCCGCAGCGTTCCGGCTGACACTCCGTCGCGCACCTGCACCCAGGCCGGCCCCATGTCGCTGAATTCCAGCGCGCCTGAACGGGGATGCTCGAGATACCTGATCAGCTCGCCCAGGATCCACGCCTGGTCCGGATCAGCGACGCCGCGGTATTCCTTCTGGATCACCGCTTGGGTCAGGATCTCCGTCCAGGGCAGGTGGTACAGGGCGACCTTGCGCAACTTCCGGCGATCGATCGCGGTCGGATGCTGACCCGGAACGGGGGCGATTTCATTGGAGATCGTGATAAGGGCGTCGAAGCCCTGCTCCCGGGCGATATCCAGGTATGCCTCCAACTGCTCGGTCTTCAGCGCGTTACTGCCGGTCTTTACCTCCACCAGCGCCGTCCACTGCCGCTGTCCTCGCGTGACACGGATAAGACCGTCCGGAAAGAGCTGCTGGTTTCCGAG
The DNA here is from genome assembly GCF_040649115.1 of Micromonospora sp. NPDC049049. NCBI lineage: Bacteria > Bacillati > Actinomycetota > Actinomycetes > Micromonosporales > Micromonosporaceae > Micromonospora > Micromonospora sp. NPDC049049. The sequence continues at coordinate 63,505 of NZ_JBEZEX010000017.1, forward strand.
CTTGAACGGGACTTCGATGAAGGTCTGCACCGATCCGGCCGGTGCGCCGAGGGATTGGGTCAGCGCACGCCCGAACTCCCGGACCGCGCTCATCACCGCCAGCAGGGCGGAGGTCGCTCGACGCTCTTGTTCCTCCGCGCCGTTGATGCCCGACGTAGGGATCAGTCGGGCAGCGAGCCAGGTCTCCTCAGACATGCAAGTGACTCCTCGTAAAGGCGGTGGTACGAGAAGTTACTCGCGATCCGGCGCGGAAAGCGGCGTGACCGTCGGCGCGTACGAACGGAAAGAGTTGCCCAATTGGATGTCGGGGGATCCGCGTGGCCGATTCCGCTTGCCGGTCGGAGACCTAGGCGTCAGCAGTTTGGTCTGTGTCTGCGCTTCTGTCCGGTAACTGACTGCGGGTTGGTTTGCTGGCGCGATCGGGGATCAAGGCGTTGGGGTTCGCGCCAGCAGCCGGAGCTGGAGCGTAGACGGGTCAGCCCTCTTAATCTTGCCGTTCTCTCGGTCGCAGTTGTCCAGTGTCGGCTCACACTCGGTTGGCCAGCGCTACGGCATCGGCGAGCAGTGCGTCTAGGTCGTCGTCGGCAATGGCGTCATTGCCCAAGATGGCTAGGATCACCAGCCCCTGGACGCGGCCGGCCATCTGCGGATCGATGGCTGTCTCGACATCGGGATCCACGGCCGCCCGGATCAGCGTCTCGGCGGCATTGGCGTCGATTTCTGGCGCGCCGGCCGGAGCTGCCGCTCGTATGTCGGCCACGAACCGCATGATCTCTCCGGGAGGCGTCCGTTCGTCGAAGCGTCGGTTGACCGCAAAGTAGAAGACGGCACCGAGGAGGGTTGGGAAGCCGTCCCAGCCGAGCTGGTCAAGGCGGGCCTCGACTCGGTCGTTGGCCTCGTGGTCGCCTCTGACCATCGTCCGGATGTAGTCGACCATCTCAGGGCTGCTCATCAGATTGCTTCCTCTCGCGGCGCTTCTTGGCCATTCTCCAGACACCTCGGAGGCCCACCACGACTGCGCCAGCAGCCATGATGACTGATGTGGCCGGATGCTCCAACTGAGGGCGGTCAACCGGCGTTCCGGGGCTGGCGGATGCAGATGCCGTACTTCCTGTCGATCCCGAGCCCTTAAAGCTCTTTTGCAGCTCGCGAAGACCGGTGGTGATCGACTGTTCAGTCTGCTTGAGGGTGTCCTCGGAATCGTCCGCCTTCCTGACGTGCCGGCGTAGGAATGCCTCGGCTTTCCGACTGCGGCCTTCTGCTTCCTCTACCAGGCGCTCGCCGGACGGCGATGCCCTATCAACTGGGCCGGAGGACGCGGCGCCGGGGGCGATGGTGTTGACATACACGGTGATGTGTCGGGCAGCGTCGGCCAGGAGGCGGGCGTAGCGGCCAGCCTTGTCGCGGGCCACCTCGGCGTCCGCGACAGCGGCGCTCACCCGCCGGTCACTGCTACCCCGCGTTATCGCGGTCAGGTGCGTCACGGCCTGCTCCGCATCCGTCCGGGCCCGTAGCGCCGTGATGGCGGTGGCATCAAGCTTTTCGCGTACGGCGAGAAGCTGCGCGACCAGTGCGGCGATGCTGGCGCTCATCCGAGCCGGTTGAGGTAGGCCGCTGCGTGTATGGCCGTGTTGTCGAAGCGACGGCGGGTCGGTTCGGCCTCCGCGCTGGCAGCGGCAAGCGCCTGATGTACCGCTTTCACGTCGTCGTTCCGACTGCCCCGCAGCACGGCGTCCGCCATTCGGGTGGCCGCCTCCGCGTCAGAGGCTGCCTGGTCGAAAACCCGCCGCCCCTGGCGGGCGGCTTCGATGGCGGCGCGAAGAGACGCCTTGACCTCGCCAACGCTCATCGCTGTGGCCGATGCTCAGCCGAGGACGCTGATGTAGCGGCGGGCCGCCTCCGAGCTGCCCTGCACCAGGGCCATGGCTTCGGCCAGGCGCTGCTTGCTCTGTTCGCCGCGGGCGATGGCTTCGGCGATGGTCGGGTGCCCGGTGCCTGCGGAGATGGCGCGTAGCCGGGCAAGCATCTGTTCGGTGTTGTCGGCGGCGGCACGAATCTGGTTGATGGTGGCGTTGCCCTGCTCGGCGGCCTGCATCAGCGCCGCCTTGACTTCCTCGATGCTGGCCATGCCGCCTCCGTCTTCCGATCGCGCTAACGGTTCCGTTTGCGTGGTCGGACGGACACTATCCGACAGGAAGTCGGCACGCAGCCCTGCATTCACGAGTCAAGATCAGGTGCTGCCGCTACAGATGAGATGTCCGGTGTAGTGGGCGACGGTAGCTTCACGGGGTGCACGAGAACACGACGGGCGAGCCGGGGCCATGGCGGATTCTGGGCGAGCGGACGGTGTATGAGGACCGTTGGCTGCGACTTGATCTGGTCGACGTGGAGCCGCCAGGACTCGAACCCTTCGCCCACCATGTCGTTCGGCTGGATCGTGTCGCCGTCGTCGCCGTGCTCGACGAGCACGATCGAGTTCTGATGTTGCGGCGCTACCGATTCATTCCCGGTAAAACAAGCTGGGAACTGCCCGGCGGCATCGTCGAACCGGGCGAGGGGGCGGTAGCGGCGGCAAGCCGGGAAGTGGAGGAGGAAACCGGCTGGCGGCCCTCGTCTCTGACCCGTGTGGTCACCTACCAGCCGATGATCGGCATGGTCGACTCGCCACATGAAATCTTCGTTGGGCGTGGTGCCACTTATGTCGGCCCGCCAACAGACGCGGAGGAGGCCGGTCGCGTCGAGTGGGTGCCGCTGAGTGAGATGCAGGACCTGATGGCGCGCGGCGAGTTGGCGGGGTCGGGAACCTTGGTCGCCATCCTGCACGTCATTGCTGGCCTGGCGCCCAATCCGTCAAGCCCTTGATCCGATCTATCCGGCGTCGATATCGCACAGATCCGGTCAGGTTCACCAGCGAGCCGGCTTCTCGTAGATGAGAGCGGGCCTCCTCACTTTCTCCCCGGACCAAATGCGCCTGCGCGAGATCGCAGCGCATTCCCGCCGCGGCTCGCACGAAGGTGTCGTCCATCGCGACCAAAGCCGCCGACAACTCGTCGATAGACCGAGGGTCGCCCAGCAGCGCCAGCGAATGTCCCCGCCATCGGCGGAGGTGAGTTTCGTCGAGGAAAATCCCTGGCAGATTGGGGTCGCGAACTCCTGTGACGCCTGAGAGATGTCGGCTCGCTCGGTCAAGGGAGTGGCGGCAGTTGTCCGGGCGTCGGCTGAGCGCCCACAGCTCTGCTTCGGCGGCGGCCAACCAGGACGACAGTCGAGGCGACAACCGACTTCCTCCGCAGGCCTGTGCTTCCTGCACGAGCTGCGCCCCCAGCTCCGGTCGACCGGCATCGGCCAGGACGTATGCCTGCTCGCCCATGGCGTGAGCGAGGTGAAGCGGGTCGTCAGCCTCCCGTGCGGCGCTCTTCGCCAGTTCGTAGTGCCGCCAGGCGCGATCCGCCGCTCCGACATCGAGGGCCTGCCATGCCGCGAGCGATGCGGCTTCTGCCAGAGCGCGTGCGAGCGGTTGCCTGGCAGATGGCAGCACGGCAAATGACAGGCTCTCCTGAAGACGGGACAGATGGCTCTGCATCTGGTCGACAAACTGCGCCGCCCCGAGCTGACGGTCAATGGTGCGGAGAAGTTCCGTCTGATGCCGAAGGGTGTGCACCATTGATTGACCGACCGAGTGCGAGGCGTCGAGTCGTTCGACCAGTCGTGCGTAACCGTTCCCGTCGTCGTCAACGGGCACGCTATCGGAAAATAGTTCGTCATCGGTCGTGCCGAGGAGGCTCCGCAGGATGGCCGCGTAACTGCTTGAGATCTTCCGTCGGCCGTTTTCCCATTCGGAGACGTATACCCCAAGGCTGTTCGTGGAAGCGATCATTACCATGCGTCGGCGGGCATACTGCTCGATCTCATGGACCAACCTTGCCTGGGACCAACCCCTGGCAAGGCGAGCGCGACGCAAGTGATTTGCCATAGCCCTCTGCCGATCGATGCTGGTGGGTTCAGCTTGCCGTAACCGTGTCCCTATTCCAAGTGGCAGCGGTTAACAGCAGCGGGTTAACCCCTGTTGTCTATCGCAGTCCTATGACACCCGGTCTGCTTTGGGCAGCACTCCGCTGCTGTACGGCTGAACAGGCTACGGCGATGGGGTGGGCGACGCCTTAGCGATGCTGCTCGGGCGACGTCGCGTCCAGGGTCACCTGCCGAGGAGGCACTTTCGTGCGCGCGTTTCTCCGTCATCTCCGGGCCGAGCCACCCCGGCCGGTGCCCTATCGGGCGGCCAACTACGTACCCCTGAAGCCCTGGCAGGTCCGCGGGCGCCGGTTCACCCGGCGTGGCCGGCGTGGCGTGGACGCCGTGGAGGTCGCCGAGTTCCTCGACCGGGTCGCTCACGATCTCGCCGAGGTGTACGCGGCGCTGGGCAGCAGCCGCCGGGAGACCGAGCGGATCAAGGATGCGCTGAGGTGCTGGCAGTCCCAGCGGGCCGGCGAGGACCTGGCGGCCCGCCGGTGAGCGCCCGCTGGGTGGCGCACCTGCCGTTCACCGCTGCCGACCTGCCGGCAGCCCAGCACTTCGCCGGCACCCTGGCCCGCTCGCTGAGCTTCCTCACCGAAGTGGACGCTGGTGAGACCACCGTGTCCGCCGAGGACGCTCAGGGCGTACGCCATCGGGTGTTCTGCGACCTTCCGCTCGACGGCGGCCGGCGGTGCGTGCGGCGGGTGGAACACGACGGTGACTGCGCGGCCAGGTGGTGTCGGTGACCACCGTGCCCGTCGTCGTCTGCCCGGACTGCGACGGGATGACCTTCACGCTGGAACCGTGCCGGTGCACCACCTACGGCGACCGGTTCCTCGCCGACGCCGACGCCGACGCCGACGTGCTCGGGCCGCGCCGGGAGGCGTACCGGAGCTGCGAGCAGTGTCGCGGCGCGGGCACCGTCGCGTACCCCTGTTATCGCTGCGGGCGGCGCGGCCGGCGGCGGGCGCAGCTTGTGGTCACCGTCGCCAACCTGGACACCGGCGCGGTCGCGTCCCACCAGGTCGTGCCCGGCGGCCTCGACCCCCACCCCGACCCGGCGGGCCACTGGGTGGTCGACCTTGCTTCCCGGGTACGCGAACTCGCCGCGACCGTCGGCGCGGTCCTGAACGAGGCCGACGTGCCCTCGCTGTGGTTGGACCGGCAGTGGCGACCCGACCTGCCCGCAGCGCAGCGGCACGAGCTGGAGGCGCACGCCATCCTGCGGGCCGATCACGCTCCCTGGCGGCTGGTGCTGGGCCGATCCACCGCATCGGCGACCGTCGAGCCGGCCGCACGGCTGGCCCGGCTGTGCGCGCTGGCCGACCTGCTGCTGCTCGACCTGGTCGTCGAGGCCCGCCGGCAGGATGCGGGGTTCTGCTGGGCCATTCGATACGAGGTGCCCGGCTCACCGGTGCCGCTCGCTCCGCCCGGCTGGTGCGGGGACCTGCTGGAGGTGTTGGCCTGCACCGACGTGGCCGACGCGCTTAGCGGCCTTGCCGAGCGTGGCCTGGCCGCTCCCGCCCGGCTGCTGCGCCCCGACTCGCCGCGCCCACCCGCCGCCCCGGCCGTGGACGTCGACCAACTCGAACGGCGCGTCCTCGCTGACTGCGTCGACGCGGCCCACGGCGACGAGTTGCCCGGCGCGCAGGCCCTGTGGCGCAACGGCCGCTGGTGGCACACGACTCTGCGCACTGGCGAGCCGGTGGAGACCCTCGCGGAGCAGCCCACCGGCCAGGTCGTCCGCCGGGTGCGGGTGCCGGTGAGCCGCGGCTACGAACCACCCGACCCGCCCTGGCTGGGTGAACCCGTCCATTGGCGGCCCTGCCCGGACTGCCGACCCCACAGTCGGCTACGCGCCTGCGACTGCCGGCTCGGCGGTCGCGCGGCCGACCCCGACTGCCCGCACTGCTGCGGCGCCGGCCTGCGCCCATCCGCGTTGCACTGCTTCACCTGCGGCGACACCCACCGTCTGCTTCGGACCGTGTCGGTCACCGTCACCGACCTGCGGCACCGGGTGGTGCACCTGGCCTGGCAGGCCGGTACGCCCGAAGTGGCTCCGCTGGTCGCCACCCAACCGGGCGGCAGGCCCGTCGTCCAGCTTCCCGATCGTTACCGGCTCGGCTCCTGGGCGGCCGTGCTCGGCGCGCGGCCCGACGACCTGGCCGACGCCGACGGCGGGCAGCAGATCGGCAAAGACCTCCGCGACGGTTACGTAACCCTGCCCTGGGCCGGGGCTGACCCGGTCGGGGAGCACGTCCGCAGCGCAGGCCGGGGCACGGGGGCCGGCCGTCTGATCGTGGTAGCGACGCCTCCCGACGCGCCACCGCTGGCCGAGTTGCTGCGGCTCGCCCTCGGCCTTGACCTGGCCCTCGTAGTGGCCTTGTGCGACCTGCGGCACAACGCCGCAGACCCACTGCTGGCCGACGGAATGCGCTGGTCGGTCGAGGTGAAGCCGCCTGACGCACCCGTCCGCCCCGACGACCTCCCCTACCAGCCGAGCCTGGCCGCCGCGCTCTCCTGGTGCGTCGAGTGCCTGACCGACGCCGTCGCCGGAGCCGCCCCAACCGACCCGAGGGCGCCCATTCCGGTGCCCTGCTCCGGGCCGCGTCATGTCGCCGATCCCGTGCAGGACCTGGTGCGCCTGGCGGCCCGGCACGCCGGGCAGGTGATCACCGTGCGCTTCACCCGCGCCGGCTGCACCGTCCACCGGCACGACGACGACGGAGTACGGCTCCTCGCCGCTGCCCCCGACCTGCGCGATCTTCGGTTGACCTGAGCGCTGAGGGAACATATGTTCGATCACGTGGGGCGATCTGAGGTGCGCCAAGCTTCTCTGCCGGCTCCGCGTGGCCGGTGGGCCGGGCGGCCGGGAGTTGCCTCTACGATCAGGGGCATGGACCGGGTGACGGTGGAGCGGGCTGCGCTGATCGCGCTGCTGCGGCAGCCAGACCTCGGCTGGTCTGATGTCGTGCACGACATTCAAGAGGTCGGCACCGCGCTGGCAGTCCTGCGCCGGGTCGTCGGGCAGACCGACACGCTCTTTCCCGACACCCGCTCCGTCGACTCGCTGATCGAGGCCGCAGCCGGCGACCTAGCGGGCTGGCGCGCCGAGGGCATCACAGTGCGTGCCTTCTTCGACGACGACTACCCCTCCCAGCTGCGTGACATCCGCGAAATGCCGCCGGTGCTCTTCGCCCGTGGTGAGTCGCGCCCCGACGCTCGGGCCATCGCGGTGGTCGGCAGCCGTGAAGCGAGCGATCGAGGAGTCGAGATCGCCAGCTCGGTATCAGAATCGCTGGCCCGCCGTGGCGTGACGGTGGTCAGCGGACTGGCGAAGGGGATCGACACCGCGGCCCACCAGGCGGCACTCGCGGCGGGGGGCCGAACCGTCGCGGTCATCGGCACCGGAATTCGTCACCACTACCCCACGGCCAACCGCGCGCTTCAAGAGCACATCGCAGAGGTCGGACTGGTGCTGAGCCAGTTCTGGCCCGATGCCGCCCCGACAAAGCAGAATTTCCCGATGCGAAACGCGGTGATGAGCGGCTACGCCGCTGCCACCGTGGTCATCGAAGCCGGTGAACGCAGTGGAGCCCGGATCCAGGCGCGGCTCGCTCTTCAGCACGGTCGTCCCGTGGTACTCACCAGTCAGGTGATGCGACACGACTGGGCACGCGCCTTCGCTGCCCGACCCGGCGTCCACGTCGCGCACGGGACCATGGATCTGGTGGACGCGGTCGACGCCATTCTCGACCGTTCACCGGCTGCGGCCGAGTTGGAGGGCTTTCCTGATTTCGCCAGCCTCTGACCCGTGGGCCAGGGTCCGGGAGTACGTCGAGACGCAGCGGAACTTCCTTCGAAATCCCCTGCCCACCCTTCCGTGGATCTGCCCGACGTGTCGCGGTGTCCGCACTCCCGGGTTCGACTACTGCTACCCCTGTCAGGAACACCAGACGGCGTCTGGTGGCCTGCTCGCCGACGTGGTTGCTCCAATCGCTTACTCGCCGCGTACCAGTCAGCACCACCACCACTTGCGCTTGTACAAGTCCACGCCGGGGTCGGCCCAGGCTAGGTGGAATCTGCTCGCACTGCTGTTGCTGTTCCTGCAGCGGCACCTCGACTGCGTCGCTGACCGGATGGGCGGTGCGCCGACCCACGTGGTGATCGTGCCGAGCACCAAGGGCCGGGCTCATCCGCACCCCCTGCAGAATCTGATCGGCGATCGTCTTGGACTGCCGTGGCTCGCGGCGCTGTCCAATCCCCGCCACGGATCTGAAACGCGGACGTTCCAGCGCGACTGGTTCACCGTCCAGCTTCCGGTCGAGAGCGGCAGCGTTCGGCCGCTGGTCCTGGACGACACCTGGACGACCGGTTCCCGGGCACAGTCGCTGGCGTACGCGTTAAAGAGCGCTGGCGCGTCGTCGGTGGCGGTCGTGGTGCTCGGGCGGCACATCAGGCCGGAGCACGTGGCATCCCGACCGCTGCTGAAGGCGATCGAGGATCCGATGTTCGACCCGGCTAGGTGCGCTGTAGAACGTTGATGTCGGGGTGTCCCGTCCGACGGGACACCCCGACATCACGTATGTCGCCGTACCGGTGGGAACGGGTGGTTACTCCGGGACGCGGCGGTAGGCGCCGTCGCTGGCCGAGGTGGCCATCGAGGCGTACGCGCGCAGCGCCGCCGACACCGGCCGCTGCCGATCGGTCGGGGTGTACGGCTTGTCGCGCTTCTCCTCGGCCACCCGGCGGGCCTCCAACTCCTCGGCGGGCACGTTCAGCTCGATCGACCGGGCCGGGATGTCGATGACGACCTCGTCGCCGTCGCGGACCAGGGCGATCAGCCCGCCGGAGGCCGCCTCGGGTGAGACGTGCCCGATGGAGAGCCCGGAGGTGCCACCGGAGAAACGGCCGTCGGTGAGCAGCGCACAGGAGCGGCCGAGCCCACGGCCCTTGAGGAACGAGGTGGGGTAGAGCATCTCCTGCATGCCGGGGCCGCCCTTGGGCCCCTCGTACCGGATCACCACGACGTCCCCGGCGACCACCTGCTTGGCGAGGATCGCTGTCACCGCGTCGTCCTGCGACTCGTAGACCTTCGCCGGGCCGCGGAAGGTCAGGCAGTCGTCGGGCACGCCGGCGGTCTTCACCACGCTGCCTTCGGGTGCCAGGTTGCCGTGCAGGATGGCCAGCCCGCCGTCGGCGGAGTAGGCGTGCTCGCGGTCCCGGATGCAGCCGCCGGCCGCGTCGGTGTCCAGCGACGACCACCGGTTGGTGGTGGAGAACGGCTCGACGGTACGCACTCCGCCCGGCGCGGCGTGGAACAGTTCGACAGCCGTCGGGGTGGGGGAGCCGCCGCGCACGTCCCAGTCGGTCAGCCACTGCGCCAGCGAGGGGGAGTGCACGGCGTGCACGTCCCGGTTGAGCTGCCCGGCCCGGTCCAGTTCGCCGAGGATCGCCGGGATGCCGCCGGCCCGGTGCACGTCCTCCATGTGGTAGTTCGGCGAGTTCGGGGCGACCTTGGCCAGGCACGGCACCCGGCGGGAGATCGCGTCGATGTCGCTAACGCCGAAGTCCATCTCCGCCTCGCGGGCGGCGGCCAGCAGGTGCAGCACCGTGTTGGTGGAGCCGCCCATCGCCACGTCCAGGGCGACAGCGTTCTCGAAGGCGGCCTTGGAGGCGACAGTACGCGGCAGCACCGAGTCGTCGTCGCCGTCGTACCACCGCTTGGAGATCTCCACGACGGTCCGGCCGGCCTCGACGAACAGTGACCGGCGGGCGGCGTGGGTGGCAAGCGTCGAACCGTTGCCGGGCAGCGCGAGCCCGATCGCCTCGGTGAGGCAGTTCATTGAGTTCGCGGTGAACATGCCGGAGCAGGAACCGCAGGTCGGGCAGGCGGAGCGTTCGATCTCACCGAGCTGCTCGTCGGTGACCGCCTCGTTGGAGGAGGCGATCATCGCGTCGATCAGGTCGATCTTGCTGTGCACGACGCCCTCGATCGCCATCGTCTTGCCGGCCTCCATCGGGCCGCCGGAGACGAAGACGGTCGGGATGTTGAGCCGCAGCGCGGCCAGCAGCATCCCGGGGGTGATCTTGTCGCAGTTGGAGATGCAGACCAGGGCGTCCGCGCAGTGCGCGTTGACCATGTATTCGACCGCGTCGGCGATCAGTTCACGGCTGGGCAGCGAGTAGAGCATGCCGCCGTGGCCCATCGCGATGCCGTCGTCGACAGCGATGGTGTTGAACTCCCGGCCCACCCCACCTGCCTCGGCGACCGCGTCGGCGACCAGGCCACCCATGTCCTTGAGGTGTACGTGACCAGGCACGAACTGGGTGAAACTGTTGGCGATGGCGACGATCGGCTTGCCGAAATCGTCGTCGGTCATCCCGGTGGCCCGCCAGAGGGCCCGGGCGCCGGCCATCGTCCGACCGTGTGTGGAAGTCCTCGACCGCAGCTCAGGCATGCATACCAGCATGACACCGTCGACGCGCCGGCCCGCCCCCGTATCTGCCGTGTCCCAACAGATGCACACCCAGCCCCCCATGAGGTGCGCCCATCCGGCACTCTTGGAGGCGTGCATTTTCCACCGGGCATGGTCGCTGTCGCGGCGCTCAGCGGGCTCGTCGCCGCGGTGGCCGCCGTGCTGCTGACCGTCGTCGCCCGGCGGCGGGCGGTGCCGCGTCGGCCGGCACACGTGCTGCTCGCGGGCGCCGCCGCAGTTGCCCTGCTCAGCCTCCTGGCCGGGGTGGTCGCCGCGATCAGCGCGAACGACCACTGGGCCCACGAGCAGGGGCAGCGCACCGGTTGGGCGACGATGGTGGCGATCGGCACGGCGGTGAGCGGGCTGGCCTTCGCGGCTGGTCTGCTCCGGCTGCCCGGGGTGGCCGCCACCGCGGCCGGGACGGCCCGGCTCGCCCTGGACGGCCTGGTCATGGCGGCGGCGCTGTGGTTCGTCGGTTGGGTGCTCTTCTCCGAGCCCACCCGGTTGCTCGGTGCCGCCACCCCGATGGCCTGCCCGGCGATCCTGGTGGCCACTGTGAGCGCCGCGCTCAGCGCCGGGCTCGTCGTGATCATCGTCTTCCGGGCCGCCACCCCACGTCGACGGCTCGCCGCGCTCGGCGCCGGCATCAGCGCGGTGACCTGCGGTGGGCTGGGTCTGAGCGCCGGGCTCTGCCAGGCCGGGCCGACAATGGCGCTGACCGGCGCGGTGGTGCTCGCCGCCGGCCTGCTGACCGTGGCGCTCACTGTTTACCGGGCCGACCGGCCGGGGCAGATCGACCTCGACCTGGTCGGTAGCGACGGCGAGTACGCGATCGCCCCTATGCTGGCGATGGCCGCCTCGGCCATGTACCACCTCGCCCAGGACGGCCGGTTCACCGCGGCGGGCATCGTGGCCGGCAGCGTGGAGGGCTTCGCCCTGGTGGCACGGCAGTACCTCACCCTTCGCGACGTCCGGGGGTACGCGAGCCGCCTGGCCGAGCGGGAGGCGCACTTCCGTGAGCTGGCGCACACCGATCCGCTGACGTCGTTGGCCAACCGGCGCGGGCTGCTCCGGGCGCTGCACCGCAACGCCGCCGACCACAACCCGTGTGTGCTGCTCGGCCTGGACCTGGACGGCTTCAAGAACGTCAACGACATGCGGGGCCACGACGTGGGCGACGCCGTGCTGGCCGAAGTGGGCCGGCGGCTGCGCGGCAACCTGCGCCCCGGCGACGTGGCCGCCCGGCTGGGTGGCGACGAGTTCGCCGTACTCATGCAGGGCCGGCCGGTCGAGGCGGACCGGGTCGCCGAACGGCTCCTCGGGGTGATCAACCGCCCCTACGACCAGCCGGAGGGGCCGGTCTTCCTGTCGGTGAGCATCGGGGTGGCCGACTGGGCCGACGAGCCCGACGTGGAGCTGCTGCTGCGCCACGCCGACCTGGCGTTGCGCTACGCCAAGCAGCGTGGCAAGAACCGGATCGAGCGGTACGACGCCGCGTACGACCAACTGCTGCGCCGGCGTACGACGGTGGAGCACGAGCTGCGCGGCGCGATCGACCGCGACGAGCTGCGGTTGGCGTTCCAGCCGGTGGCGTCGCTGCCGTCGGTGCGGCCGGTCGGCGCCGAGGCGCTGCTCCGCTGGCACCATCCTGAGCTGGGCAACGTGCGTCCGGACGAGTTCATCCCGCTCGCCGAGGAGTGCGGGATGATCGCCCCGCTCGGTGCCTGGGTGCTGCATCAGGCCTGCTACCAGCTCTCCCGGTGGCTCGCGGACGGGCACGACGTCTGGGTGTCGGTCAACGTCTCCCCGCGCGAGCTGCACGCCCCGGAGTACGTGGTCCAGGTCGCCGAGGCGCTGCGCGCCCACCACGTGCCGCCGCAGCGGCTGGTGCTGGAGGTCACCGAGCACGCGGTCGCCACCGACCTGGACGAGCTGATCCGGCGGCTGACCGCGCTGCGCTTGACCGGTGTCCGGATCGCGCTCGACGACTTCGGGGCCGGCTACTCGTCGCTGGGGCAGCTGCGCCGGTTGCCGATCGACATCCTCAAGATCGACCACAGCCTGGTCGCCGAGCACGAGCCGGTCCGCCCGGTCGGCCAGGACGGCCCGGCGTTCGCCCCGATGGTCGACATCGTTATGCGCCTGGGTCACCAGTTGGGGCTGGAGGTGATCGCCGAGGGGGTGACCACCCCGACCGAGTTGGCCGCGGTGGTGGCGGCCGGTTGCCGCTTCGGCCAGGGCGCGCTCTTCGGCTGGGGCGTGCCGGCCGAGCACCTGGAGGCGATGCTGGAGGCGGCCACGTCACCGGGTGCGCGTCCCGCTCCGGTGCCCGCGCCACGCCGCGTTCCGGGTATGTCCGGGCAGCTCAACCCGCCCGCCGATGGCGCGTCGCCGGTCGACGCGCCGACCTCCGTTAACCAACATGTGGGATCAGTTGACTCATCGCGTGAGATGCGTCAGGCTTAGCCGCATGTCGTCGTACCGGTCGCTGCGAGTACTTACCTGAGCGCACTCTCCCTCACCGAGAGTGCGCTGGCCCCGTGCATCTGCACGAGGGCCGTTTTTATTGCCATCGGAACCTGGCGAGCGGGCCCCGCCCGCGTCGCATCGCTTGACTAGCCACCAGCCACTCCAGCCGAAGGCCAGAACCGCCATGACGAGACCCACGCCCGAGACCCTCGCCCACACCGCCCGCCGGGCCCGCGCGACCGCCGACCCGACCGTCGACGTCGACCAGGCCGCCACGCGCACGGCCAACCCGGCCGCCCCGGCGGTACGGCCCGCCGCCGCGACCCCGATCTCCGGGGCCGGCTCGCTCGTGCGGTCCCTCGAGGCGCTCGACGTCGACGTCGTCTTCGGCATTCCGGGCGGCGCGATCCTGCCGGCATACGACCCGCTCTACGACTCGACGGTCCGGCACATCCTGGTGCGGCACGAGCAGGGCGCGGGGCACGCGGCAACCGGCTACGCGCAGGCCACCGGCAAGGTCGGGGTCTGCATCGCCACCTCCGGCCCGGGCGCGACGAACCTGGTCACCCCGATCGCGGACGCGTACATGGACTCGGTGGCGATGGTGGCCATCACCGGGCAGGTGGCCAGCCCGTTGATCGGCACCGACGGCTTCCAGGAAGCGGACATCCAGGGCATCACCCTGCCGATCACCAAGCACAACTTCCTCGTGCAGAACGCCGAGGAGATCCCCCGGGTGCTGGCCGAGGCGTTCCACCTGGCCAGCAGCGGGCGACCCGGCCCGGTGCTTGTCGACATCCCCAAGGACGTGCTCCAGGCGTCGACCACCTTCTCCTGGCCGCCCACCCTGGACCTGCCCGGCTACCGGCCCACCCTGCACCCGCACGGCAAGCAGATCCGGGAGGCGGCGCGGCTGATGGCCGCAGCCCGACGCCCGGTGCTCTACGTCGGCGGCGGGGTCCTCAAAGCCGGTGCCACCGACGGGCTGCGGCGGCTGGCCGAGCTGACCGGCATCCCGGTCGTCACCACGCTGATGGCGCTCGGCGCGTTCCCCGACTCGCATCAGCAGCACCTGGGGATGCCCGGCATGCACGGCACCGTCGCCGCGGTCTACGGCCTGCAGAAGGCGGATCTGATCGTCGCGCTCGGCGCACGCTTCGACGACCGGGTCACCGGCAAACTGGACTCGTTCGCCCCGGACGCGGTCGTGGTGCACGCGGACATCGACCCCGCCGAGATCGGCAAGAACCGGCACGTGGACGTCCCGATCGTCGGCGACGCCAAGCACGTCATCGACGAGCTGATCGCCGCTGTCACCGCCGAGCGGTCGTCGGGGCGCACCGCCGACCTCGGTGACTGGTGGACGCAGCTGAACGACCTGCGCGACCGTTACCCGCTGGGCTACGACGAGCCGGTCGACGGGACGCTGTCCCCGCAGTACGTGATCAAGCGGCTGGGCGAGATCGTCGGCCCGGACGCGATCTTCGTGGCCGGGGTGGGCCAGCACCAGATGTGGGCGTCGCAGTTCATCTCCTACGAGAAGCCGTACACCTGGTTGAATTCCGGCGGTCTCGGCACGATGGGTTACGCGGTGCCGGCGGCGATGGGCGCCAAGGTCGGCAAGCCGGACACTGTGGTCTGGGCGGTGGACGGGGACGGCTGCTTCCAGATGACCAACCAGGAGTTGGCCACCTGCGCGTTGGAGGGCATCCCGGTCAAGATCGCCGTCATCAACAACGGCAACCTCGGCATGGTCCGGCAGTGGCAGACGCTGTTCTACAACGAGCGCTACTCCAACACCGAGCTCGGCACCCACAAGCACCGCATCCCCGACTTCGTCAAGCTCGCCGAGGCCCTGGGCTGCGTCGGGCTGCGGTGCGAGAGCGCCGATGACGTGGACAAGACCATCGCCGCCGCCATGGAGATCAACGACGCCCCCGTGGTGATCGACTTCGTGGTCGGCAAGGACGCGATGGTCTGGCCTATGGTCGCCGCCGGCACCAGCAACGACGAGATCATGTTCGCCCGTGGCGTCCGCCCGGTCTTCGACGAGGATGACATCTAATGAGTGAGCGAAGCGAACGAATCATCAAGCTCAGTGTTGCGCATGGTCATGCCATGACCGAGCGAAGCGAGGCCGTGGCATGACCATGCACACCCTGTCCGTGCTGGTGGAGAACAAGCCGGGCGTGCTCGCCCGGGTCTCCGGCCTGTTCTCCCGGCGCGGCTTCAACATCGACAGCCTCGCGGTCGGCGAGACCGAGAACCCGGACGTCTCCCGGATCACCATCGTGGTCAACGCGGAGTCGTCCCCTCTGGAGCAGGTCACCAAGCAGCTGAACAAGCTCGTCAACGTGCTCAAGATCGTTGAGCTGGATCCCCAGGTCTCGGTCGCCCGGGAGTTGCTGCTGGTGAAGGTGCGCGCCGACCGGGCCGCGCGGTCGCAGGTGCTGGAGACCGTCAACCTGTTCCGCGCCCGGGTGGTCGACGTCGCACCGGACACGTTGACCATCGAGGCCACCGGCACCCCGGACAAGCTCGACGCGCTCCTGCGCGACCTCGAGGCCTTCGGCATCAAGGAGATGGTCCAGTCCGGGCTGGTGGCCATCGGGCGCGGCTCGCGTTCGATCACCGCCGGTCCCGCGCTGCGGGCCGCCTGACCCGCCACCGGTCGGCCTCGGCCGACCGTCCGGCGCATTCATCCGCACAGACCACGACGGGCCGCCCCGGCCGTCGTACGAAAGGGAAGTTCTCATGAGCGTTGAGGTGTACTACGACGACGATGCCGACCTCGGCCTGATCCAGGCCAAGAAGGTCGCGGTGATCGGCTACGGCAGCCAGGGTCACGCCCACGCGCTGTCGCTGCGCGACTCCGGCGTCGACGTGGTGATCGGTCTGCCGGAGGGCTCGAAGAGCCGTCCCAAGGCTGAGGAGCAGGGCCTTCGGGTGCTCACGCCGGCCGAGGCCTCGGCCGAGGCCGACGTGATCATGGTGCTCGCACCGGACACCGCCCAGCGCAAGATCTATGCCGAGTCGATCGAGCCGCACCTGGCCCCCGGCAAGGCGATCTTCTTCGGCCACGGCTTCAACATCCGGTACGGCCTGATCAAGCCGCCGGCCGAGGTGGACGTGGCGATGGTCGCCCCCAAGGGCCCCGGCCACCTGGTCCGCCGCCAGTACAGCGACGGCAAGGGCGTGCCCTGTCTCGTCGCCGTCGAGCAGGACGCCAGCGGCAACGCGCTCGCGCTCGCCCTCGCGTACGCCAAGGGGATCGGCGGCACCCGTGCCGGCGCGATCAAGACCACCTTCACCGAGGAGACCGAGACCGACCTCTTCGGCGAGCAGGCGGTGCTCTGCGGCGGCGCCTCGGCGCTGGTGCAGACCGGTTTCGAGGTGCTCACCGAGGCGGGCTACGCCCCGGAGGTCGCCTACTTCGAGTGCCTGCACGAGCTGAAGCTGATCGTCGACCTCATGTACGAGGGCGGCATCGCGAAGATGCGCTACAGCATCTCCGACACCGCCGAGTACGGCGACCTGTCCCGCGGCTCGCGCATCATCGACTCCCGGGTCAAGGACGAGATGCGCAAGATCCTGGGTGAGATCCAGTCCGGCGAGTTCGCCCGCGAGTGGGTCGCCGAGGACGAGGCCGGCCGGCCCAACTTCACCAAGTGGCAGGCCGAGGGTGCGGCGCACCCGATCGAGGAGACCGGCAAGAAGCTGCGCGGCATGATGAGCTGGGTCGACCGCCCGATCACCGAGACCGCCTGACCCGTCCGACCGACGATCCACCGACAGCCCCTGGGCCGGCGCTCTCCCCAGCGCCGCCCCGGGGCTGCCCGGCATGCTGCCGCCCGTCGATACGTCGGGCGGCAGTGTTCGTGCGCCTCGACTCTCCCGCAGTGACCGGCTGACCAGCGCCGCCGGTGCTCGGCGCGGCCGGAGCAACCGTGTCGGTGCGGTGAACGGCCGATGTCCGTCGCTCGACCGGGCGTGTGAGGGCACTCACCCCGAAGACCGGAACACGCCGACCAGCGGGGCCCCTACGATCGCCTGTAGGTGCAGCAGCCGGCACCTGACGGCCACGGCACGGATCAGCGCAGGGCGCAGTGCGGCGCCCCCGCCGCCCGGGCCGATCGCATACACGACCTCTACGAGGACCGATGAATCCTGTCGTACTGATCGCCGAAGAACTCGCCCCCGCCGCCATCGAGGTGCTCGCCCACGACTTCGACGTCCGTCACGTCGACGGCACCGACCGTCCGGCCCTGCTCTCGGCGCTCTCCGAGGCCGACGCCGTCATCGTGCGCAGCGCGACCCAGATCGACGCCGAGGCGGTCGCCGCCGCGCCGCGACTCAAGGTGGTCGCCCGGGCGGGCGTCGGGCTGGACAACGTCGAGGTGCCGGCCGCCACCGCGCGGGGCGTCATGGTCGTCAACGCGCCCACCTCCAACATCGTCTCCGCCGCCGAGCAGGCCGTCGCGCTGCTGCTCGCCGTCGCCCGTAACACCGCGAGCGCCAGTTCCGCGCTCAAGGCGGGGGAGTGGAAGCGGTCGAAGTACACAGGCGTCGAGGTGCAGGGCAAGACGGTGGGCGTGGTCGGGCTCGGCCGTATCGGGGTGCTCTTCGCGTCTCGCATCGCCGCGTTCGGCACCCGGCTGATCGCGTACGACCCGTACATCCAGCCGGCCCGCGCGGCGCAGCTCGGCGTCCGCCTGGTCGGGCTGGAGGAGCTGCTGCGGGAGAGCGACTTCATCTCCATCCACCTGCCGAAGACGCCGGAGACGGTGGGGCTGATCGGTGAGAAGGAGCTGGCGCTCGTCAAGCCCGGCGTTCGAATCATCAACGCCGCCCGTGGTGGGCTGGTCGACGAGCAGGCGCTCGCGGACGCGATCGCCGAGGGTCGGGTCGCCGGCGCCGGTGTCGACGTGTACAGCAAGGAGCCGTGCACCTCGTCGCCGCTGTTCGCCTTCGACAACGTGGTGGCCACCCCGCACCTGGGCGCCTCCACGCACGAGGCGCAGGACAAGGCCGGTCTCGCCGTGGCCAAGAGCGTCAAGCTGGCGTTGCAGGGCGAGTTCGTTCCGGACGCGGTGAACGTGCAGGCCGGCGGTGTGGTCGCCGAGGACGTTCGGCCGCTGCTGCCGCTGGCGGAGAAGCTGGGCCGGGCGTTCACCGCGGTCGCCGGTGGGGTCGCCGCCAGCGTCACTGTCGAGGTCCGCGGTGAGATCGTCAGCCACGACGTGTCGGTGCTCAAGCTCGCCGCCACCAAGGGCCTGTTCAGCTCCGTGGTCGAGGAGCAGGTCACCTACGTCAACGCCCCGCACCTGGCCGCCGAGCGTGGCGTCGAGGTCACCCTGGCCACGCTGGGCGAGACGGCCGAGCAGCCGACCCTGGTCACGGTGCGCGGCGCGCTGCCGGACGGCCGGACGGTCAGTGTCTCCGGCACTGTCACCCACTCGGGCGCTCGGGACGTGCTGAAGCTGACCGAGGTGGACGGCTTCGACGTGGAGATCGGCGCGGAGGGCATCCTGCTCTTCCTTCGCTACGCCGACCGGCCCGGTGTGGTCGGGACTGTCGGTACCCTGCTCGGCGAGTCGGGCATCAACATCGCCGCCATGCAGGTGGCTCGTCGGGAGGCGGGCGGTGAGACGCTGATGACGCTCACCGTCGACCAGGCGCTCGGCGCCGACCTGCTCACGTCGGCCGCCGATTCGATCGGCGCCACGGCGGCCAGCGCCGCCGACCTGCGCGACGAGTAAGTAGACGACAAACACCGCGGGGGGCCTGGCGATTCGCCGGGCCCCTCGTCATTTCCCGTCCGTGCCGCCGGTCAGGTCAGCCGGGCAGCCGCGCCGGCGGCGGGTAGACGGAGCCGTCCTGCGGGTCGAAGAGCATCAGCCCGTGCTCGCCGGCCAGCCGTTCGATGTCCAGTAGCACCTGGTCCGCGCAGGTCGGGTGCAGGTTCAGCTCGACGTGGTCGTGGGCCGCGTGCAGCGGTGCCACCGCCCACGGGCTGTTCGGGCCGGGGTGACGGTCCGGATAGGAGGCGGTGATCGCCCGGTAGAAGCTGACCACCCGCGGATCGGGGTAGCGGTCCACGTGCCGCCCCTGCCGGCAACCGTTGACCGCTGTCCGCACGTCCTCGGGCGTCGCCCCGTCCTCCAGGGCCCACACGCTCAGATCGAAACTCACGGCGGATAGCGTGCCATCCGTCGTTCATCATGTCGAAACTGCCTCGCCGCCGGTCAACCACCGATCAACGCAGTCTCCGGTAGCGACGGTCCGGTGTGGAGACTCTTGCGTCGAGTTGCGTCGATTCGCTAGCGTACGCACTGCGGTCACTGGCCGAGTTCGAGGCGCCGGCCCGTCTTCGGGTGGCGCGGTCGACGTCCGGCCCGACCGGTCCGCACCCCTCGGTTGTGCGAGCCACGCGCACTCGTCGCTGACCGGCCCCCACTGTCGTTGCCGAGACCGTGGGGGCCGATCGCTACGTCGTTCCGCTCAGCGACGGTGGGCGAAGAGCGCGCGATAGTCGGAGTTGCCCCGGAACCACGCCAGGCCGGTGGGGCCGGCGGCGTATAGCGCTGTGGCGTAAGCGTCGGCGATCGTCAGGTCGGGGCCCACCACAGTGGCGGCGACGAGGTGATCGGCCGGCTCGCCGGTGTGCGGGTCCACCACGTGCCCCTGCCGCCCGCTCACCCCGGAGGTGCCGACCGCACCGGCGGTCATCTCCAGCACCAGCGGCGCGCGCTCGGGTGCGGTCGGGTGGTGCACCGCGACCCGCCAGGGACCGCCGTGCGGCGCGCGGCCCCGGACGACGAGGTCAGCGCCGGCGAGTACGGCGTAGTCGTGGATGCCGGCGTTGCGCAGTCGCTCGGCGGCCCGTTCCACAGCCCAACCGCCGAGCAGGCCGCCCGGGTCGAAGCCGCCGGGCACCGCCCAGGCGTCGAACCACCCGTCGGTGGCCGCGCGCATCGCGGCGCAGCGGTCCACCAGATCGGCGAGCGGAGGGTACGACTCCGGGCTGATCTCGCCCCGACGCAGTCGGGAGACCAGGCTCTCCGGCCGGTTGGGCCCGTAGGTGAGGTCGATGGCGCGCAATTCGGCGACGCTGTCCCGCAGCGCCTCGCCCACGCCCCGGCGGCCGAGCCACTCGGGGGCGTTGAGCAGCAGGGTGTACTCGGCGGTCGCGGTGCGTACGGTGTGCTGCACCGCGATCCGGCCCTCGGTGGCGGCGGCCGGGTCGATCCGGTGCCGGCGGCTGCCGAGTCGAAGGTCCGGCCGGCGGTGGCGGAACGCGGACGTGTCCGGCCAGCTGGTCCGCGGCTGCTCGTCGATGCGCATCGCATCTGCCCCCTCGCACATGGTGCCGCGTCACCGCGACCCCGTCGGTCAGCAGGCCCCCGCGACCCACTGGGTACTACCGTAGGCAGCGGAGATGACCGCCTCATGAGTCCCAGCTGAGAGGGTGCTGTGCATTCGGCCATCCCAAATCGTGGACGCCGCGTACCGGGAGGCGGGACGGCGACGTACCGTTGCCCGAACAACCGTTGAGCAGAGGAGTGCGGTCGTGGCGCGGATCGCGGTGGTGGCCGGAGATGGCATCGGGCCCGAGGTGGTCGCGCAGGCCCGCAAGGTCCTCGACGCGGTGCTGCCCGACGTGCAGGCCACCGAGTACGACCTCGGCGCCGCCCGCTGGCACCGTACCGGGGAGGTGCTGCCCGACTCGGTGCTGACCGAGCTGGCCGGGCACGACGCGATCCTGCTCGGCGCGGTCGGTGACCCGACGGTCCCGCCGGGTGTGCTGGAGCGTGGGCTGCTGCTCAAGCTCCGTTTCGCCTTCGACCAGTACGTCAACCTGCGCCCGTCTCGGCTCTGGCCCGGGGTCGCCGGCCCGCTGGGCAACGTGAAGCCGGGCGAGGTCGACCTCGTGGTGGTGCGCGAGGGCACCGAGGGGCTCTACGCCGGCGCCGGTGGTTCCCTGCACCGGGACACCCCGGCCGAGGTCGCCACCGAGGAGAGCCTGAACACCCGGCACGGCGTGGAGCGCGTGATCCGCGACGCGTTCGCCCGCGCCGGCCGCCGGGAACGGCGCAAGGTCACCCTCGTGCACAAGACCAACGTGCTCACCCACGCCGGGTCGCTCTGGGCGCGTACCTTCGACGCGGTCGCCGCCGAGCACCCGGACATCGAGACCGAGTACCAGCACGTCGACGCGGCGGCCATGTTCCTGGTCACCCAGCCGCAGCGCTACGACGTCGTGGTCACCGACAACCTCTTCGGCGACATCCTCACCGACATCGCCGCAGCCGTCACCGGCGGTATCGGGCTGGCCGCCAGCGGTTGCATCAACCCCGAGGGGGCGTACCCCTCGATGTTCGAGCCGGTGCACGGCTCGGCGCCGGACATCGCCGGGCAGGGCATCGCCGACCCGGTCGCCGCGGTGCTCTCCGCCGCGTTGCTGCTGGAGCAGCTCGGGCACGGCGAGTCGGCCGCCCGGGTCAACGCGGCGGTCGCCGCCGAGCTGGCCAGCCGCGTGCCGGGCGTGACGCTGCGTACCGAAGAGGTCGGCGACCGGCTCGCCGCCCACGCCGTAGCCTGATCATCCCGGCCCGCGGGGCGACCGGTCTGCCGCAGGCAGCCCGACCGGCGTTACCCGCTGAACGAGCGTTCGGGGTAAGTTTCTGGCACAGCCATGTCGGTGTGCGGTCGCGCATGCCGTTGTCCCGCAGGGAGGTCAGCGCGATGAGCGGTGGTGACAAGCTCGACTTCGAGATCCGTCCGAATCTCGCGCCGGTATCCGTCGCCGATCGGGCCGCACTGTTGACCAACCCCGGGTTCGGTCGGGTCTTCACCGACCACATGGTCACCGTCCGCTACGCCGACGGCAAGGGCTGGTACGACGCCCGGGTGGAGGCTCGAGCCCCGATCCCGATGGACCCGGCCAGCGCGGTGCTGCACTACGCGCAGGAGATCTTCGAAGGGCTCAAGGCGTACCGCACTGCCGACGGCGGCGTGACGATGTTCCGGCCCGACGCCAACGCGGCCCGCTTCGCCACCTCCGCGCAGCGGATGGCGATGCCGGTGCTGCCGCCGGACGTGTTCGTCGACTCGCTGCACAAGCTCATCGAGATCGACCGGGAGTGGATCCCGACCGGCGAGGACGGCAGCCTCTACCTGCGGCCGTTCATGTTCGCCAGCGAGGTCTTCCTCGGCGTCCGGCCGGCCAACGAGTACCTCTACATGGTGATCGCCTCACCGGTCGGGGCGTACTTCACCGGTGGCGTCAAGCCGGTCACCGTCTGGGTCTCCCCGGACTACACCCGGGCCGCGCCCGGTGGCACCGGCGCGGCCAAGTGCGGCGGCAACTACGCCGCGTCGCTCGCCGCCCAGGCGGAGGCCATCGAGGCCGGCTGCGACCAGGTCGTCTTCCTGGACGCGGTGGAGCGCCGGTTCGTCGACGAGTTGGGCGGCATGAACGTCTTCTTCGTCTACGACGACGGCACAGTGGTCACCCCACCGTTGAGCGGCACGATCCTGCCGGGCATCACCCGCGACGCCGTCCTCGCGCTGGCCGCCGGGGCCGGACACCAGGTCGAGGAGCGGCCGGTGAGCTTCGCCGACTGGCAGGCCGACGCCGCCAGCGGACGCCTGAAGGAGGTGTTCGCCTGCGGTACCGCCGCGGTGGTCACCCCGATCGGTGGGGTCCGCTTCCCCGACGGCGAGTTCCTGATCGGTGGTGGCGAGCCCGGTCAGGTCACCATGGCCCTGCGTCAGCAGTTGGTCGACATCCAGCGGGGCAAGGCTGCCGACCCGCACGGCTGGGTGCAGCGGGTCTTCTGATCTCCGTCGCCGCGCCGGCCCGTCCACCCGGACGGGCCGGCGGCGGCGGCGCTACGCGTCGCTGGGCTGCGCCTCAGTGGGCTCGTCGAGCAGGTGGTCGCGGAGCGCGGCGAGCTGTTCCTCGGTCACCCCGGCGTGGCGCAGGTACGCCTCGACCGAGCCGTGCCCCGCGCGCAACTCGTCGAGGAAGATCTGCATGGCCTCCGCGGGTGAGCTCAGGAAGGGCGCCGGCACGTCCACGCCGCCCGGGGTGACGGAAGCCAGCCAGGCGCTGTACCGGGCCGACGCCACACTGCTCAACGCGTAGTCCGCGGTGATGTCCGCGTCGTCGACGCCGAGCACGGCGAGGGTCAACGCGCACACGATGCCCGTGCGGTCCTTGCCGGCGACGCAGTGCACCACCACCGGGGCGTTGACGGAGTCGGCGATCAGGCCGACCGCCTCGGCCAGCCCGGCGGTGCCGGTCTGGGCCAGGTCGGCGTACCGGTCCGCGAGGTACCGGGCCAGGCTGGCGCCCTCCTCGTGCGGCGTACCCGCCCAGTCGGCGTGCTCCGGGTGGATGTTCCGGTAGGTCAGTCCCTGGTACTCCGGCACCCGGCCGTCGCGCTCCACCTCGGTGGGGCGGCGCAGGTCGATGACGGTGCGGATCCCGATCGCGGCGAACGCGTCGCGGTCCTGCTCGGTGAGGCGGTGCAGCGAGTCGGAGCGGTAGAGCCGACCTCGGCGTACCGACCGGTCGCCGTGGCCGAGGTAGCCACCGACATCGCGGAAGTTGAAGGTGGCGGGGAGCGAGAGCTGGGGGTTGTTCTCGGTGACGTCCACGTTCACACGGTAACGGCCGGTGGGACAGTGCCCCACCGGCCGTCGGGTCGAACAGTCAGCGTGCGGTGCCGGGCGGGAGCGCGCCGTACGTCTCGTCGTAGTAGCCGCCGAGCTGATCCCGGTAGCTCGGGTCGCTGTGGCTGGTCTCGTCGTACTCCGGGGCGGCCTTGATCTGGTCCTGGGTCCGGTCGACGGAGACGGTGCGCTGGTCGTGGTCGACCTGGTTGACGGTGCCGGCCGGCAACATCACCTTCTTGCCGAAGATCCAGGGCCCGGTGTCCACGACCAGGTAGCTGCCGCCCACCTCGTGACTGGCGCTGTCGATCTTGCCAATTCCCCCGTCGGTGGCCTCGACCTTGTAGCCGACCAGGTCGACGTCGGCCACGCCGGCGTGGTCCCGGTAGCGCCAGGGGTCGAACGTGCCGGCCGGCGCGCCGCCGGGCACCGCGCCCTGGTCGCCGCCGCGCAGCGGGTCCGGCCCCGCGTGGGTGGCGTGCGGATCGATCCTGTCCATGCCGTTCACTCCTGACTGTCGCCGATCGTCTCGCCGAAGGTGGGTGCGTCCCCGCAGGAGCTACCCGGCCGTCGGGGGCCGGAAACGGCGATCAGACCGCGGCGCGGCGACAGGCCGCTGTACGGCGAGGGGCCGGGGCCGCGGGGTGCGGCGTCGGCCCGTCTCGGGCGTACGTGTTCAGGCCAGGGCGGTCTCGGCGTCCAGGGTGACCGCCGCGGCGTGCACCACGGCGGAGATCCGCAGGGCCTCGTGCAGCTGCTCTCTGGTGAAGCCGCTGCCGCGCAGCTTCTTCTCGTGCAACTCCAGGCACACCTCACAGCCGGCGATGGCCGACACGGCAAAACACCAGAGTTCGAAGTCGCCCTTGTCCACCCCCGGCCTCGCGATGATCCGCATCCGCAGTCGGGCCGGCATCGAGGCGTACCGCTCATCGCCGATCAGGTGCTTGGCCCGGTAGTAGATGTTGTTCATCGCCATGATCGCCGCAGCGCCCTTGGCCGCCTCGACGCCTTCCGGCCCGAGGTGCCCGAGCGCCTCGGCTGCGATCTCCCGCAGCACCACCGGGTTGCGAGCGGTCACCGCACAGGCCAGCGCGACGCCCCAGGTCTGTGGCGGGGTCAACGCCGAGGAACCGATCGTGGCGCCCAGGTTGAGCCTGATGTCGTTGGCGTACTCCGGCAGGGCTGCCTTGATCGCGTCCAGGCCCATGGTCAGGATCCGGCGGCGGAGGTCTCGTCGGCGATCCCCGTCGGGCTGATGGAGGTGAAACCCATCGGCCCGACGAAGACCACACACCACGTGCCCTCGTGGGACGTGTGGTTGACCGCCGTGGACGCGTTGTTCGCGTCCAGCGATACGCAGGCGGCGAGGCCGTGCTCAGGTAAGCGGTCACTGACGGTGAGCACAGGTCCTCCTTGCAGACGGCGCGGTGGCCATCATCGGATCCGTTCCAGATGCTTCCGCATGGCTGGTTCCCCCGATGAGTGGCCCAGGTGGCTTGTGAAGCCGATCACGAGCGGTGGTTCGGGGCGTACGAACCCTCCGTCACCATCCCGCTATATGGATTGTTCCTCCCACATTCGGGGGAGGGGTGGCAGAGTGGCCATCGTGACCAGCACCGCCCTGATTATTGCGACCTAGCGCGCCGGCTCTCCCCTCTGCCGAGCGCGCAGACCTCCCGCATCCGCGGGAGGTCTTTTTGTTGCTCCGAGAAAGGATCCTGATGACGTTCCAGGTCTTCGACACCACGTTGCGCGATGGCGCTCAGCGCGAGGGGCTCACCTACTCGGTGGTCGACAAGCTGGCCGTGGCCCGGCTGCTCGACGAGTTCGGCGTCGGCTTCATTGAGGGCGGCTGGCCGGGCGCGGTGCCCAAGGACACCGAGTTCTTCCGCCGCGCCCGCACCGAACTGGACCTGCGGCACGCCGTACTCGTCGCGTTCGGCGCCACCCGCAAGGCCGGCGTCGCGGTTGCGGACGACCCCCAGGTACGCGCCCTGCTGGACGCGCAGACCCCGGCCGTGGCCCTGGTCGCCAAGGCCGACACCCGGCACGTCGAGCGCGCGCTGCGCACCACCGGCGCGGAGAACCTCGCGATGATCCACGACACCGTCAACCACCTCGTCCGCGAGGGTCGACGGGTCTTCGTCGACGGCGAACACTTCTTCGACGGCTACCGGCACGACCCCGCGTACGGCGCCGCCGTGGTGCAGACCGCGCTCGCCGCCGGCGCCGAGCGGATGGTGCTCTGCGACACCAACGGCGGCATGCTGCCGTCCCAGGTGACCGCCGTGATCCAGGACCTGACGAACAGGCTGGGGATCGACGCCGGGCTGCTCGGTATGCACGCCCAGAACGACACCTCCTGCGCGGTGGCCAACACCATCGCCGCCGTCGAGGCGGGCGTCCGCCACGTGCAGGGCACCGCCAACGGGTACGGCGAGCGCCCAGGCAACGCCGACATCTTCGCTGTCGTCGCCAACCTTCAACTCAAGCTCGGCATGCCCGTCCTACCGGAGGGCTGCCTGGCACAGATGGTGCGGGTCTCGCACGCCATCGCCGAGATCGCCAACATCGCCCCCGACACCCACCAGGCGTACGCCGGGGCCGCTGCCTTCGCCCACAAGGCGGGGCTGCACGCGAGCGCGATCAAGGTCGACCCGTTGCTCTACAACCACGTGGACCCGTCGGTGGTGGGCAACGACATGCGGATCCTCATCACGGAGATGGCCGGTCGGGCCAGCGTCGAGCTCAAGAGTCGTGAGCTCGGCCTGGACCTGGCCGCCAGCCCGGACGCCTTGAACCGGGTCACCAAGCGGGTCAAGGAGCTGGAGGCGGGTGGCTGGTCGTTCGAGGCGGCCGACGCCTCGTTCGAGCTGCTGGTCCGCTCCGAGATGCCGGAGGGCAGCCCGGCCCGACCGTTCACCCTGGAGTCGTACCGGGTGTTGGTCGAGCACCGTGAGGACGGCGCTGTGGTCTCCGAGGCGACCGTCAAGATCCGGGTTCGCGGTGAGCGGGTGATCGCCACCGCCGAGGGCAACGGCCCGGTCAACGCCCTCGACGAGGCGCTGCGCGTGGGGCTGGCACGGCACTATCCGCAACTGCGCGACTTCGAGTTGGCCGACTACAAGGTGCGGATCCTGGAGGGCAGTCACGGCACCGGCGCGGTCACCCGGGTCCTGCTGGAAACCTCGAACGGCAATGGCCGCGACTGGACCACGGTAGGCGTCCACCCCAACGTGGTCGAGGCCAGCTGGCACGCCCTGGTAGACGCCCTGACCTACGGCCTAGCCCCCACCTCCGTCTAACCCCACCCCACACCCCTCCCAGCCCCGCCCACCCCCTCCCCGCCCGCCCTCCCTCCCAGCCCCTCCCCGCCCTGCGCCCCGCCCGCCCCTTCCTGGTCGATCATGGAGTTGTGGTGGTGTACGTACCGGGCTTCGGTGCCCAAAACCCCCACCACAAGTCCATGATCGGCGTGGGGGCGTGGGGGCGTGGGGGCGTGGGGGCGTGGGGGCGTGGGGGCGTGGGGGGCTTGGGGGTGGGGTTAGGGGGTGGTTTGGGGGAGGGTGAGGGTGGCTTGGACGGGGCGGTGGTCGCTGCCGGGCAGGGTGAACACCTCGACTGAGCGGACCGCTATCCGGTGGTCGACCAGGACGTGGTCGATGGTGACGGGTGGGATGAGGTCACCGTCGTAGGGACCCCAGGTGCCGGTCAGGCCCGCCCCGGTGGCATCGGCGGCGTCGACGTAACCGCTGCGCAGCAGTGCCCGCAGTGGACCGTGGTCGAGGGTCGCGTTGAAGTCTCCGGCGAGGATCCGCAGGCCACCGTCCGGGGTGGCCGGTGGTTGGGCGGTCAGGTCGGCACGCCAGGCACCCACCTGGTCCAGCGCGTACGGCGCCGAGGGGTGGGCCGACTCGACGCGGACCGGGGGCCCTCCGGGGACGGACACCGTCGCGTACGCCTGGCTGAAGCCCCAGCCCTCGAGGTTGCGTCGGACGCCGCCGTCGGTGATGGGCCACCGCGAGTAGAGCCCGGAGCCAGGTGTGCCGATCTCGGGGTTGAGCTGCCGGTGCGGCAGCAGCGTGGTGAGGCCGAGTTGATCCAGGGCGGCCTGCGCGTCCGGCGTGAACTCCTGCACGGTGAGCACGTCCACCTGGTGTCGCCGGACCAGCTCCACCAGTGTGCGCGCATCGCCGGCGCCGGCGAGCAGATTGGCGGTGAGCAGCCGCACGGTCGGCCCGGCGGCCGCCGGCTGCGGGTTGGCCAGAGCCCGAGGTGCGACGGTACCGAGCAACGCCACCGCCGCCAGGGCCGCGACCGCCGCCGGCCACCAGCGCCGCAGGGCGAGCGCGAGGGCCAGGACCAGCACGCTGACTCCCGCGACGTACGGCGTGAACGCGAGCGCCTGCACCAACGGCCCCCGGTCCAGGCCGAGCAGTCGGGCCCCTGCCCAGAGGGCGGTGGGTACGACAGCAAGCCAACAGAGCGCAGTGCCGAGCCGGGCGTTCCGGTGCGCGGGTGGAGCGTCGACGATCACGAAGATGATCGTAGTCGGGCCCGACGAACCCATTTCATGAATGGTGATCCGCTCACATTTCACAATTGTCTGACGGTTGGTTGACACCCCGAAAAAGCGAGATCAACTATTGACTGCCAGCTTTTTCCGGTGCTACGTTCCATCTGGCTTAAACGACGCAACTCTGAGTAGTAACAGCAGCTCAGAGGGGATGCAGATTGCTGAGAAATCAATCTCGCCGGGTGTGAGCAAGGCAGCTTTCCCTGCCCAACTGTCGTCGTACGCCTATTTGTTGGCAGTCATCCGTCCCGCCCCGCGGGTCGGCCGAATTCGCACGCTCACACAAGGGGGACCTGTCATGAGCACATCCTTCCGACGTAAGGTGGCGGCGGTCACGTTCGCTGTCCTGGGGCTCAGTCTCGCCGGCGGCGGCATCGCTATCGCCCAGCCGCAGGCGTTGGCGCCGCAGGAAACGGTCCAGCCGGCACGCGGCACGAACTCGCAGCCGCCGGTCAGCGCCGAGTCGGCGCGTATCGCGAAAGCCGCGCTGAAGGCGAGCGCGGCCACCCCACTGGTGGCCACCAACGTCTTCACCGTCGTCAACTCCAACGGCACCAAGGCGCGCGGCACCGGCACCGTGGTCAAGTACGGCGTCGGGGAGTACGAGGTGATCTTCGGTTACAACGTCTCGGCCGGTGCCTTCCTGGCCACCCTGTCCCTGTCCGGCTCCTGCTGCATTCCGCCGGGCGGTGAGGTCTCGGTCGCCCCGCGGTTGCTGACGCCCAACGCGGTCTTCGTGCAGACCCGCAACTCGGCCGGGACACCGGCCAACCTGGGCTTCACCCTGCTCACCCACACACCCTGACCGAACCGGCACCCGGCCCCCGTCGCCTCCGGCGCGGGGGCCGGACCCTGTCCGCTCAGCGTGCCGGCCCGCTGGCCGCTACCTCGGACAACCCGATTCGCTCGGCTTTCGCCCAAGTCGGGGTGCCCTGAGTACGGGGACGCCCCGACTTCCCTGAACCCGAGCGGATCGGCGCGCTGGACGCCGCCGCCGCGAGTTCGGCGGTCGGCGAGGGCCGTATTCGACCGGTTCGTCCCCGGTCGGGCGCCCTGCGGTCGGTCACCTGCCGGTTGGCCAGCCCTCGGCAGGCTCGCGATGGTCGTCACCCTTCCGCGCGGCTCATCCCCGTTCCGGCCACTCCGGGCCGGTCCGGCCCGCACAATCCCACGTTTGCCGGGCCTGTGCCCGGGAAGCAAGCACCGTGACGGACATCTCGGACACCCTGGCCAGCATGCCCAGCCCGGTCGATCCGGAGCCGACCGGCATCGAGCTGGAACAGACCCTCTTCGAGGTCAAACGCGTGATCGTCGGGCAGGATCGCCTCGTCGAACGCCTGCTCACCGCCCTGGTCGCCAACGGACACTGCCTCCTGGAGGGGGTACCCGGCGTGGCCAAGACACTGGCCGCGCAGACCCTCGCGACGGTGGTCGGCGGCACCTTCTCCCGGATCCAGTTCACCCCGGACCTGGTGCCCTCCGACATCGTCGGCACCCGGATCTACCGGGCGTCGAAGGAGACCTTCGACATCGAGCTGGGCCCGATCATGGCCAACCTGGTGCTGGCCGACGAGATCAACCGGGCCCCGGCCAAGGTCCAGTCGGCGCTGCTGGAGGCGATGGCCGAACGGCAGGTTTCCATCGGCGGGCGCAGCTGGCCGGTGCCGGAGCCGTTTTTGGTGCTGGCCACCCAGAACCCGATCGAGTCCGAGGGGGTCTACCAGCTCCCGGAGGCGCAGCGTGACCGGTTCCTGATGAAGGTGGTTGTCGACTACCCCAGCGACGCCGACGAGCTGGCCATCCTCTACCGGATGAGCACCGACCGGCCTACCCCGCGTCAGGTGCTCGACGCCCAACGGCTGCGGGACCTCCAGATCCACGCCGAGCGGGTCTTCGTCCACCACGCGTTGGCCGAGTACGTGGTGCGGCTGATCCTCGCCACCCGCGACCCGGGCCGGTTCGGGCTACCGGAGATCGCCCCGCTGTTGGCGTACGGGGCCAGTCCCCGAGCAACACTGGGCCTGGTCGCGGCGGCCCGGGCACAGGCCCTGCTGCGAGGGCGGGAGTACGTGCTGCCCGAGGACATTCGCGAGCTGGCCGTCGACGTCCTTGCCCACCGGCTGGTGCTCTCCTTCGACGCGGTGGCCGACGGGGTGACGGCGGAAAGCGTGGTGCGACGGCTCGTCGAGGCGGTACCGCCGCCCCGGCTGGCCACCGGCCACCCGCTGCAGACACCGGATCTGGCGGCGGCATGAGACGCGCCACTGTCGCGCCAGCCGACCCCGGTCTGGCCGAGCTGGCCCCGGACCAGCGCCTGCGTCGCCTGGAGCTGACCGTCACGCGCCGGCTGAACGGCCTGTTGCACGGCCAGTACCGTGGTCTGCTGCCCGGTCCCGGCAGTGAACCCTCCGGCAGTCGCGAATACCGGCCGGGCGAGGACGAGGTGCGCCGGATGGACTGGGCGGTGACCGCCCGCACCGCCGTGCCGCACGTCCGGCAGGTCGACGCCGACCGGGAACTGACCACCTGGCTGCTCGTCGACGGCAGCGCCAGCATGGAGTTCGGCACCGCCGAACTGGACAAACGGGAACTGGCGGTAGCTGCCGTCGCGGCGGTCGGGTTCCTGACCGCGGGCGTCGGCAACCGCCTCGGCGCACAGGTGCTCCGCGCCGACGGGGTACGCCGCTTCCCGGCCCGCAGCGGGCGTACCCATCTGCTTTCCCTGCTCCGCGCGCTGCTCGCCGCCCCCCGGGCCACCGCGCCCACCGACCGGCCGGGGCGTGGGCCGGCGACCCGACCGCCCGACCTGGCGGACGGCCTCGACGCGCTGCACCGGATCGCCAACCGGCGTGGGCTGGTCGTGGTGGTCTCCGACTTCCTCGACGGACTGCCCGACGACCCCGCCCAGACAGCACCCTGGGAACGGACCATGCGCCGGCTGGCCGTCCGGCACCAGGTGCTGGCGATCGAGGTGACCGACCCGCGTGAGCTCGAACTACCGGACGTCGGCCTGATCACGCTCGTCGACCCGGAGACCGGTCGGCACCGTGAGGTGTGCACATCGGACCGTGGACTGCGCGAGCGGTACGCCGAGGCCGCCACCGCCCAGCGCGAACAGGTCCACCAGGCGCTGCGCCGCAGCGGGGCGACTCATCTGCCGCTGCGCACCGACGGCGACTGGAGCGCCGACATCGTCCGGCACGTGCACGCCCAGCGTCGGCTGGCCGCCGCGCCGGCCGGCCGGCCTCGGGGAGGTGCCGCGTGATCTGGCAGTCGCCGCTGCGCCTCTGGCTGCTGCTCGGCGTGCTCGCCCTGGTCGTCGCCTACCTGGTGCTGCAGCGGCGACGCAGCCGGTACGCGGTCCGCTTCACCAACCTGCGGCTGCTGGACCGGGTTGCGCCGCAGCGGCCCGCCTGGCGTCGGCACGTACCGGCCGGGCTTTTCCTGGCCATGCTGGCGCTGCTCGTGGTCGGCTTCGCCCGCCCGAGCGCCGAGGTCCGGGTGCCCCGGGAACGGGCCACCGTGATGGTGGCGGTGGACGTCTCCACGTCGATGCTCGCCACCGACGTCGAACCGGACCGGCTGGGCGCGGCGAAGGAAGCCGCCCGGCGATTCGTCGATGGCCTGCCCGACGAGTTCAACGTCGGTCTCGTGGCGTTCGCCGGCAGTGCCGCCGTCCTGGTGCCTCCGAGCACCGACCGGGACGCCCTCGACGAGGGGATCGACCGGCTCGCCGAGGGCATCACCGGCGTCCAGGGCACCGCGATCGGCGAGGCCATCAACACCTCACTCGGCGCGGTCAAGAGCCTGGACAGCGAGGCCGCGAAGGAGACGCCACCCGCCCGGGTCATCCTGCTCTCCGACGGCGCCAACACCTCCGGGATGGACCCCATGGAGGCGGCGGCGGAAGCGGTGAAGGCGGAGGTGCCGGTGCACTCCATCTCGTTCGGCACCCCGTCCGGGTTCGTCGACCGAGGTGGACGGCCCATCCAGGTGCCGGTGGACGGACAGACCCTCAAGGCGGTCGCCGAGGAGACCGGCGGCATGTTCCACGAGGCCAGCACCACCGACGAATTGCGGGCCGTCTACGACGACATCGGCAGTTCGGTCGGCTACCGCACGGAGCGACAGGACATCTCGGCCCGCTTCATCGGCCTCGGACTGGTGTTCGCGATGGGCGCCGCCGCCGGCTCGATGCGCTGGTTCTCCCGGCTGCCCTGACCTGCACGCACAACCGACGTCGACAGTGAGGAGTGCGCATGGCAGTGCAGACCGGACTGGGCGAACCGCGCGGTCCCTGGTTCATCTCACCGGAACTCGACCCGGAAGGGCGCGGGTGGTGGGACGCGCCCGAGCGCGACCCGGGCAGGCGAGGGCCCGGGAGGCTGTTCACCGTGTTGGCCGTGGTGGCGGTCTCGGCCGTCTCCGGTGCTCTCGCCGGCGGCGTGGTGGCCAGTCGGGACGGGGCTGGTGGTCCGGCCGCGGCGTCCGCCGCTCCGGTGCCGGCCGAGCTGGTCACCGCGGCCGCACGGACCGTACCCGGGGTGGTATCGGTGCTGGCCGGTGGCGCGACCAGCGGGTCCGCGACCGGCTCCGGCTTCGCCGTCGACGACCAGCAGCACCTGATCACCAACGACCACATCCTGGCCAAGGGGGGTGGCGGACCGGTGACCGTCGAGCTGCCCGACGGCCGCCGGTTCGCCGCCGAGGTGGTCGGACGGGAGCCGCGCAGCGACCTGGCGGTGCTGAAGGTGCCGGCATCGGCGGGTCTCGCCCCGCTGCCCCTGGCCAAGCCCGGCGCGACCCGGGTCGGTGAGCCGGTGCTCGCTGTCGGTTCACCGCTCGGTCTGGCGGGGACGGTCACCGCGGGCATCGTCAGCGCCCTCGACCGGGAGGTGCGGCTCGGCAACAGCCGGCACACCGCGGTGCAGACCGACGCGTCAATCAACCCCGGCAACTCCGGTGGGCCACTGGTCAACGCGCGCGGGGAAGTGGTCGGGGTGAACACCGCGATCGCCACCATCGATGGAAACGGCTCGATCGGCATTGGGTTCGCCATCCCGATCGACCAGGTGCAGCAGACCGCCGACACGATCATCGGCAAGGGCGGCTGAGCTGCCCGAACACCCTGACGGTGCCAGCACTGTCGGATATCCGGCCGGACGGCATCGGACAATGGAAATATTACGCTCGGTATGGATACTGGCTGAGGTGGAGCGTCCTCTTCTCACGGTCCTCCTGCTGGTGGGCCTGGTCATCGGATGTGCAGTGGGGTCGGCGTACGCCCGGGCACGGCGCGGGTGGAACGATTACCAGACCGTCAAGAAATCGGTGCCAGGCGCCCGCCGCGGCGCCTGGTCACTGATCCGCGGCGTCGTCGTGAAGGCCGCGGTCATCGGGGTGCTGCTCTTCGGCGCGGTGGCGTACGCGGCCGTCGGCTCCGACGAGGAGACCGCCGGGCCGCCGCCCAGCCAGTCCCCGACGCAGAGTGAGCCTCCGCACCGATGACCCCCGGTAGGTCGTCGCGGGTTAGCCTCGGGGCGTGGACGACGGACTGCGGGTGACCGACCGGTGGGTCGTCCCCGCCGGGGAGCTGCGGGAGCGCTTCTCCCGCTCGTCGGGGCCGGGCGGGCAGGGCGTGAACACCGCGGACTCCCGGGTCGAGCTGAGCTACGACGTGGCCAACTCGCCGGCCGTGCCCGAGTGGCTGCGGTCGCGGGCGCTGGCCCGGCTGGCCAACCGCCTCGTCGACGGGGTGCTGACGATCGCCGCCAGCGAGCACCGGGCCCAGCTGGCCAACCGGGAGGCGGCCCGGGCCCGGATGACAGCTCTGCTGCGGGAGGCCGCCGCGCCTCCACCGCCGACCCGGCGCGCCACCCGGCCGTCCCGTGGTGCCAAGGAACGCCGACTGGCCGAGAAGAAGCGCCAGTCCCAACGCAAACGGGACCGCCGCGCCGACGACGACTAGGCCGGTCCCAGCGCAAACGGGGACAGCGCCGCGCCGACGACTATCGCGGGACGGCGGCGAGCAGCCGGTCGCGCAGCACGGCGGCCCGCTCGGCGAAGCCGCGTTGCGCCGCCGCGTACTCCGCCCGGCCGTCCGGAGTCTCCACCCGCACCGGCGGGTAGCCGAGGGCCGCCAGGTCGTACGGGCTGGCCCGCATGTCCAGGGTGCGGATGTCCCGGGCCAGGTCGAACGCGTCGGCCACCAGCTCCGAGGTCACCAACGGCGACAGCTTGTACGCCCACTTGTACAGATCCATGTTGGCGTGCAGGCAGCCCGGCTGCTCGTGCGCGTGCTGCGTCTCCCGGGTGGGGGTGAGCAGGTTCAACGGGCGGGCCGGCGGTGTGAAGAACCGGAACGCGTCGAAGTGGCTGCACCGCACGCCCCGCTCCTCGACGACCTCGGCGGTGCGTTCCGCGCTGAGCCGCAGCGGCCAGGCGTTGTGCCGCAACTCCTCCCGGGTCTGCCGGTAGACCATTGCCCACTCGTGCATCCCGAAGCAGCCGAAGTGCGGCGCCCGTCCGCGCGTCGCCTCCAGCAGGGAGCGGATCCAGGCGATCGACTCGCCGCGCCGCGCGCGTACCCCCTCGGTGTCGAGGGTGACCCCGGCGGTGCCGGCGCGGTAGTCGCGGCCGAACTCGGCCGGGTCGGCGTCCCGTAGCTCGACCCCGGGCCCCGGATGCCAGCGCCGCAGCTGGGCCGGGCGGTGCGAGTAGTAGGTGAACAGGAAGTCGGCCACCGGATGCCGCTCACCGCGTCGTCGCCGGGCCAGGTGCGGGGTCAGCCAGACATCCACCCGCTCCTCGTGGGCCCGTCGGCGGGCCTGCCACTGCGCCGCGTCGAGCACGGCGGGGGCGAGGGCGGCGGTCACGCACCCCAGGGTACGACCGCCGCCCGCGCACCCGGTCAGGGCATCTGCACCCGGACGCCTGCGGAGAACACCCCGCTGCGCAGCTCCAACTGCTGGGGAGGGTCCCGCCCGTCGACGGTGAAGATCAGCGGGAGCACCATCCGGGTGCCCGCCGCCATCGGGGCGGCGAAGACGTCCCGACCCAGGTTCGCCGTCCGGGTGGCCGGCTCGTCGGTGCTCACCCAGCGTCCGTCGGGCAGGTACGCCCGTTGCAGCTCGCTGTGCCAGGGCTGGTGGTCCCCGGTGAGGTTGCGCACTCCGACGGTGGCCTCGCAGCGTCGCCCGTTGGCCGGTGCGGCACCGCCGCCGTCGGTCTTCCCGGCGGTGCCGGGCGCGCCGCAGGTCATCCGGTACACGGTGAACTCGAACGCCGACTCGCGCAGCGGCACTCCCATGGCCCCGGCGACCCCGGTGCCCACCCACGCGCCGCTGGTGGGCTGCTTCTGCGTGTCGATTGCCGCGACCTGCCGGGTCGCCGTCCAGCCCGCGGTGCCGACCACGCCGGCGAGCACCACCACGGCGGCACCCACCAACATCCACACCGGCGGGGTACGCCGACGTCGCACCGGACTTGGGGCCGCCGGCCGGGGATAGACCGTCCCGCGGCCATGCTCAGCGCCGCCGCCGGTGGAGAGCGCGGCAGCCGTCACCCGACGCCCGCGCCGACGTCGCCACACCCAGACCAGGGCGGCGCTGATCAGCAGCAGGACCGCCAGTCCGGCGAGCAGCACCGGGTAGCGGCGCCACGGTGGCGCCTCGCTCACCTCGGCCGGCGGTGCCGCTGCCGCCTGCCAGGTGGCCGTGGCGCAGTCGTACGGCCGGCTGCCGTCACTGGTGAACGCGCAGGTCGGCGCGGTCAGCGGCCGGCCCGGCGCGGTCGCCGCGAGCGCGGTGCCCAGGGTGGTGGTGCTGTGCGCGGGTAGCCGCAGCCGCCAGGTCACCTCGGTGGCCGATCCGCCGGCCGAGCTGGATCGGCCACCACCGCTGATCGCGGTCGTCGACGAGCCGGGCGGCAGTTCCTGACGCACCGTGGTCTCCAGCGGCGAGTTGCTCACGTTGCGCACCTGGATCCGGTACCTCGGTGCCGGGCTGCTCTCTGTCGCGACCGCCACAGTGACCTGTTGCGGGGGAGCCGAAGCCGGTGCCTGGGTCGGTGGTGCCATCGCCGGTGGCGCCGAGGGCGGGGTGGGGTCGGTCACCCGCGCGACCATCGCCACCGGCGGCCGGGTTCCCACTGGTGCTGGTGTGGCGACCGGTGGTGCGACCGCCATTGGTGGTCGTGTGGCGGCCGGTGGTGCGGCGGCCGTTGGTCGTGGCGTGGCCGCCGGTGGTCGTGGCGTGGCCGCCGCCTCCGGCGCCGCCGTCGGCAGGGCCGGCACGGCGGCGAGGATGCCGAGGCAGTGCACGAACACTGCGAGGGCTCTGTGGTGTCGTGTCGATGCAGGCATACGACGAACCTCCGGAGCCGACGCTAGGGGCCAGCCGCCTCCGTGCGGGTACGAAGTCGAGAAGTCCGCCCCGGTCACCTCCAGCTCCGGTAGGGTGCCGCGCGCTGACGGGTTGAGCACACCCGACCGCCTGTCCTGGCCGTCCGGGGTGCCGACGGCGCTAGATTGGCCGGGTGCGTATCGCTCGTTTCGCCCATGCCAAGGGAATGTCGTTCGGTGCCGTCGAAGGCGAAGCGGAGGCCGGGCCGCAGGGTCTGACCATCGCCGAGATCGAGGGCCACCCGTTCGGCAATCTCTCCTTCAGTGGGGCCCGTTGGGCCCTCTCCGACGTTCGGCTGCTCTCGCCGATCCTGCCCAGCAAGGTGGTCTGTGTCGGCCGCAACTACGCCGACCACGCCGCCGAGCTCGGCAACGAGGTGCCCAAGGAGCCGCTGCTCTTCCTCAAGCCGTCCACCTCGGTGATCGGCCCCCGGGACGCCATCCGGCTGCCGATCTTCTCCAAGCAGGTCGAGCACGAGGCGGAGCTGGCGGTCGTGATCGGGGCGCCGGGTGCGCGCCGCGCCGACCGCGCCGCCGCCGAACGCGCCATCTTCGGCTACACCTGCGCCAACGACGTCACCGCTCGGGACCTCCAGCGGTCGGACGGCCAGTGGACCCGGGCCAAGGGCTTCGACTCGTTCTGCCCGATCGGCCCGTGGATCACCACCGGGCTGGACGTGTCCGACCTGGAGATCCGGTGTGAGGTGGGTCGCAACCCGGAGGAGATGGAGGTACGCCAACTCGGCCGGACGAAGGACATGGTCTTCGACGTGCCGGGCCTGGTGTCGTACATCTCGCACGTCATGACTCTGCTGCCCGGTGACGTCGTTCTCACCGGCACTCCAGCCGGGGTTAGCCCGCTTGTCGAGGGGGATACGGTCACCGTGCGGATCGACGGCATCGGCGAGCTCACCAACCCGGTGGTTCCCGTCGCCTGATCCGTCTGATGCCCCTGTTTCCGCAGCTCACGGGTGGTTCGGGGGGATCGGATTTGGCCTGCCGGCACCGGGAGGGTAAAGTTCACTCCCGGCGCCGCAAGGGGCCAATGGGGTATGGGGTAATTGGCAGCCCGACTGATTCTGGTTCAGTTAGTCTAGGTTCGAGTCCTGGTACCCCAGCGCTGCTGGAGTTCGCGAGAATTTCCAGACGCTGGATTCTGACGGAGTTCGACTCCGCCCCTTCGGGGGCGGAGGGTGGTCTTCGGTAGAGTGCAGCTCCTCCGCCGCCAAGGTGGGGGAGCAAAAGTTGTTCTGGCCCCGTCGTCTAGCGGCCCAGGACGCCGCCCTCTCAAGGCGGTAGCGCCGGTTCGAATCCGGTCGGGGCTACAGCGTGCACGGCCCGTCTCACCTCGTGAGGCGGGCTGTTTCGTGTCCGCCCGGCGGCGTCCGGTCCGGCCCCCGGCGGGCCCTGGGGTGGCGGCGCACCCCGCGCTCGCGCCCGGGCACGGTGCCGCTAGACTACATTCGCACCGCCCGCGAGGGTGGTGAACGGAAAAGTTCTGGCCCCGTCGTCTAGCGGCCCAGGACGCCGCCCTCTCAAGGCGGTAGCGCCGGTTCGAATCCGGTCGGGGCTACAACCAAAGGCTCATCTCGCCCAGCGAGATGAGCCTTTTCCCGTCCCACCCCACCCCACCCCACCCCACCCCACCGCCCTCTCTGCCGCACCCACCTCCGCCCCGGTTGATCATGAAGTTATTGCCCTCGCCCTCGGCGTGTCGTGGCAATAACTTCATGATCAACGAGGGCGGGTCTGGTTGGAGGGGGCAGGGGGGTGGGGGTTAGAGGCCGGACAGGCGTTGGCCGGCTCTCACCACTGCCATGGCGTGGCGTTCGCCGGGGCGGCGGCCCAGGCGCTCGATCGGGCCGGAGATGCTGACCGAGGCGATGACCCGGCCGGTGCGGTCGCGGATCGGGGCGGAGACGCTCGCCACACCGGCCTCCCGCTCGGCGACGCTCTGCGCCCAGCCGCGACGGCGTACCTCGGCGAGGGTGCGGCCGGTGAACTTGCTGCGCGGCAGCAGCGGCATGACCGCCTCCGGCGGCTCCCAGGCGAGCAGGATCTGGGCCGCTGAGCCGGCCGTCATCGGCAGCACCGAGCCCACCGGAACGGTGTCCCGTAGACCGCTGGCGCGTTCCGCCGCCGCCACGCAGATCCGCTCGTCGGCACGGCGCAGGTAGAGCTGCGCGCTCTCACCGGTGGCGTCGCGCAGCGCGGCCAGCAGCGGCTCGGCGGCGGTCAGCAGAACGTCCGGTGCGGCGTTTGCCAGCTCCCCCAGGCGGGGGCCGGGCCGCCATCTGCCCTGGGTGTCACGCACCAGCATTCGGTGGATCTCCAGGGCCTGGGCCAGGCGATGTGCTGTGGCCCGGGGCAGCTTGGTGCGTTCGACGAGTTCGGCCAGGCTGGCGCCGTCCACGCAGGCGGCCAGGATGACCACCGCCTTGTCGAGAACGCCGACACCGCTCATACTGTGTCCCACAAGCCGAAACTTACCTCCCAGAATTTAGGATGTCCAGATGGTGGGAGTCACTCCTGAGCCGAGGACCCTGGCCGAGAAGGTCTGGGACGCGCACGTCGTACGGTCCGCCGCTGGTGAGCCGGACCTGCTCTTCATCGACCTGCACCTGCTGCACGAGGTGACCAGCCCGCAGGCCTTCGACGGGCTTCGGCTCGCCGGGCGCCGGGTGCGTCGTACCGACCTGACCCTCGCGACCGAGGACCACAACACCCCGACCGGGTACGACGACCCGGCGTTCCGCCTCCGCCGTGGTGACCTGCTCACCATCGCGGACCCCACGTCGCGTACGCAGATCGAGACGTTGCGCCGCAACTGCGCCGAGTTCGGGGTGCGGCTGCACCCGCTCGGCGACGACAACCAGGGCATCGTGCACGTGATCGGCCCGCAGCTCGGTGTCACCCAGCCGGGCATGACGATCGTCTGCGGCGATTCGCACACCGCCACCCACGGCGCCTTCGGAGCGCTCGCCTTCGGCATCGGCACCAGCGAGGTGGAGCACGTGCTGGCCACCCAGACGCTGCCGCAGAGCCGGCCGAAGACGATGGCCGTGAACGTCACCGGCCGGCTCGCGCCAGGCGTGACCGCCAAGGACCTGGTGCTCGCGCTGATCACGCAGGTCGGCACCGGTGGAGGTCGCGGGCACATCGTCGAGTACCGCGGCGAGGCGATCCGCGCCCTCTCCATGGAGGGGCGAATGACCATCGCCAACATGTCCATCGAGTGGGGCGCCAAGGCCGGCATGATCGCGCCGGACGAGACCACCTTCGCGTACCTCAAGGGTCGACCGAACGCGCCGCAGGGCGCGGACTGGGACGCGGCGGTGGCGTGGTGGCGGACGCTGCCCACCGACGAGGGCGCGAGCTTCGACGCCGAGGTGACCCTGGATGCCAGCCAGATCACCCCGTTCGTCACCTGGGGCACCAACCCGGGGCAGGGCGCGCCGCTGAGCGCGCCGGTGCCGGACCCGGAGGAGTTCGTCACCGACTCGGAGCGTGCCGCCGCACGCCGCGCCCTGGAGTACATGGACCTGCGTCCCGGCACCCCGCTTCGGGAGCTGCCGATCGACGTGGTGTTCGTGGGGTCCTGCACCAACGGTCGCCTGGAGGACCTGCGGGCCGCCGCCGACGTGCTGCGTGGCCACCGGGTCGCCGACGGCGTCCGGATGCTCGTGGTGCCCGGCTCCGCCGCGGTGCGCGAGGCCGCCGAGGCCGAGGGCCTGGACAAGGTCTTCGCCGACGCCGGGGCGGAGTGGCGGTTCGCCGGCTGCTCCATGTGTCTGGGGATGAACCCCGACACGCTGAAGCCGGGCGAGCGCTCCGCCTCCACCTCGAACCGCAACTTCGAGGGCCGTCAGGGCCGGGGCGGGCGCACCCACCTGGTCTCCCCGCCGGTGGCCGCCGCCACCGCCGTGGTCGGCCGGCTGGCCGCCCCCGCCGACCTGTAGAAGGGACCGACGAGATGGACAAGTTCACCACCCACACCGGCACCGCCGTGCCGCTGCGCCGGTCCAACGTGGACACCGACCAGATCATCCCCGCCGTGTACCTCAAGCGGGTGACCCGGACGGGCTTCGCCGACGGGCTGTTCAGCGCCTGGCGGGAAGATCCGGCATTCGTGCTCAACGATGAAAACTATTCCGGAGCGTCGATCCTCATCGCCGGTCCGGAGTTCGGCACGGGGTCCTCCCGGGAACACGCGGTCTGGGCGCTACGGGACTGGGGCTTCCGTGCCGTGGTGGCCCCGCGCTTCGGTGACATCTTCCGCGGCAACGCCCTCAAGGAAGGTCTGTTGCCGGTCGAGTTGGAATTGAAAGCCGTCGAAGAGTTGTGGGACCTGGTCGAAGCGGATCCCACCACTCCGGTGACGGTCGACCTGACCGCCCGCCAGCTCCGGGCGGGGGACGCCAGCTGGTCGTTCCCGCTTGACGACTTCAGCCGTTGGCGCCTCCTGGAGGGCCTCGACGACATTGGACTCACCCTCCGCCACGCCGCCGACATCGACTCCTACGAGGCGCGCCGACTGCCCTTCCTGCCCTCCGTGGCATAGCCGTTAGGCCGCCCGCGCAGCGGATTTCACCCCCATCGGTCCATCCGGTGGGGGTGAATCCGTTACGACACAAGGGCTTTTTTCTACCGAATGTTTGTGTCCCGGCAGCACAGGGCATACCGTGCGCGCAGAATGGCTCGCGACGAGTCAGTTGCACAATCGGGAGGAAGTCGTGAACAAGGCCGAGCTCATCGAGGCGCTCGCCGTTCGCCTGGGGGACCGGAAGATGGCGACGGCCGCGCTCGACGCGGTCCTCACCGAGGTCCAGGCGGCGGTCACCAAGGGCGAGAAGGTGGCGATCACCGGATTCGGAGCATTCGAAAAGCGTGTGCGTGGCGCGCGAACAGCGCGCAACCCGCGTACCGGCGAGGCGGTGAAGGTCAAGAAGACGTCAGTCCCGACCTTCCGCCCCGGCGCCGGGTTCAAGGAAATGGTGGCCAGCGGCAAGGTGCCGAAGGCCGCGGCGGCGACGAAGAAGACCGCCACCAGCACTGCCACGGCCAAGGCGGCGGGCACGAAGGCGACCGGCACCAAGGCGGCTACCGCCAAGGCGGCGGGCACCAAGGCGACCACGGCGAAGGCGGCCAGCAAGAAGACCGCCCCGGCCAAGGCGAGCAAGACCACCACGGCGACCAAGACGGTCGCCAGCAAGAAGACCGCCCCGGCCAAGGCGAGCAAGACCACCACGGCGACCAAGACGGCCGCCAGCAAGAAGACCACAGCGGCGAAGAAGACCACCGCCGCGACCCGGTCGACCGCGGCGAAGAAGACCACCGCGGCGGCGAGCAAGAGCACGGCGGCCAAGAAGGCGCCGGCGAAGAAGGCTCCGGCCAAGAAGGCGGCCAGCAAGCGCTGACCGACAGGTACCGCGAGGGCGTCCACCAGTGGGTGGGCGCCCTTTCGGTGTACCAGGACGACTTTTCGGCGTACGGGGACCGTTGACCGGGTTGGCCCGCTCGCGCAGAATCGCCGTGCCGGCCACCCCTGGGCCGGCCCGTCGACGGGAAATGGGGCGCCGGTGCGCTACCGACAGCTCACCACCGGCACGCTCGCGCTGGGCGTGCTCCTCCTCATCGACGTGCTGCGGGTCTGGCTGCCCGGCATCATCACCATCTTCGGTCAGGCGGCGTCCACCCCGGCCGAGCTGATGGGGGCGTTCGCCCTCGGCTGGTTCGTGCTCGCGATGGGCGCACCCACCGTGGTCCGCCGGGTCGGAGCCCGCCCGGTCACTGTCGTCGCCGCCGTCGCGCTCGCCGTCGCCCGGCTCGCGCTCACCGCCGCTCCTGGCGGGCGTACGCAGCTCTGGTTGGCCACCGCCGGTCTGCTCGCCGGGTTGGTCTGGCTGGTCGGCGTCGCGGCCGACACCGACCGCCCGGTCCCGGGGCTGGCGTTGGGGTTCGCTGTCAACGCGGCCCTGCACGCGGTGCTGGACACCGTCGACCTGGTCTGGCGGGGTGACTGGGTGGCCTGGCTGCTCAGCGCCGTCGCGGTGGCCGTGTTCCTGGTCGGCACGGCGCAACCCGGCCGCGGCGGTGCGGGAAACGGCCCCGCTGACGCCCCTGTCGGCCCCGCTGAGGCCCCTGCCGGCCCTGGTGGTGGTCGGGCCTGGCTGCTGGCCGGGCCGGCGCTGCTGCTGGCCGGGATGGTGGCGCTCTCCCCGGCGCTGGCCCGAACCGGAATGTCGTACCTGGTCGCTGGAGACGGGGTGGCTCGTTCGCCACTGTTCGGCCTGGCGCCGGTGCCGGTGGCGGTCGCCGGGTTCCTCTGCGCCGCGTTGACAGGGCCGCCGCGTGGGTGGGGCCGGGCGTACGGTCCGGTGGCGCTGCTCGGCGGCGCGGTGCTGTTCGCCCTCGACCGGGGCGACCTGCTCCTGCCGGCCATCCTCCTCGCCGCGGTCGGCCTCGGTGCCTGCCTCGCGCTGACCGACGACACCGGCCAGCCCGCCGCCGACACCGCGAGCGCCGGCACCAGCGCCGCCCGGCGGGGGTACGCGGTGGCCGCCGGGATGCTCGTCTTCGCGCTGGGGGCGGTCGGTTACTACTCGGCCTACGACCTCGGCTACCCGAACGCGGCGGTGCCGGTGGTGGTGGCTGTGCTGATCGCCGCCGTGGCGTTCACCGCCCGCGCCGTCGTCGACCGGCTTCCCGGGCCGTTTCCGCCGCTCCGGGCCGCCGCCGTGGTCACCGCGCTGGCCCTGCTGGCGCCGGTGCTCGCCGACGAGGTGCCGGTGGCCAGCAACCGGGACGGCCCACCGGAACGGTTGACAGTGGTGGCGTACAACATCCGGATGGGGTTCGGGCTGGACGGCCGGTTCGACCTGGCCGGTCTCGCCGAGGTGGTCGAGCGGCAACGGCCCGACGTGGTGCTGCTCAGCGAGGT
This sequence comes from Micromonospora sp. NPDC049049, assembly GCF_040649115.1. Taxonomy (NCBI): domain Bacteria; kingdom Bacillati; phylum Actinomycetota; class Actinomycetes; order Micromonosporales; family Micromonosporaceae; genus Micromonospora; species Micromonospora sp. NPDC049049. The sequence continues at coordinate 107,064 of NZ_JBEZEX010000017.1, forward strand.
GGACCGGGCGTGGCTGCTCAACGGCGGGCACGACACCCTGGATCTGCTGGCCGACCGGCTCGGTATGCCGTACGTCTTCGGGCCGGCCGCCGACCCGGTCTGGGGCGACGCGGTGCTCAGCCGTTGGCCGGTGGACGATCCGCGGACCCTGCCGCTGGCCGCCGTCGGCGCCCCCACCGGCGCGCAGGCCCTCGCCGTCACGCTCGATCTCAGCGACGGTGTCCGTACCGCCGTTGTCAGCACCCACCTGCAACCGCCGCCCGGCAAGGGCCCGGTGGTCCAGGCCCGCGCGGTCGCCGACTTCGCCACCCGGTACGCGGCCGGTCGGCCGTTGGTGGTGGCCGGTGACCTGAACACCGAACCGGGCGACGAGGCGTTCGTGGAGTTCACCAAGGCCGGCCTGGTCGACGCGTTGGCCGCTGCCCGACCACTGGCGACCAGCCCGGCGGACGACCCGCGCCAGCAGATCGACCACATCTTCGTCTCGCCCGGCCTGACCCCCGGCGATCCGGTCGCGCCGCGCAGCACCGCCAGCGACCACCTGCCGGTCGCGGTGACAGTGACCCTGCCGCCCCGCTGACGAAGGCCGGCCCTACAGGCGATCGGCGGCCAACAGCCGGTCGGCAGCGAAGGAGAGCAGCCAACCGCCGCCCTTCGGCGTGGTGAAGTCCTCATCGGTGCGGCCGGTCAGCCGCTCCAGGGCGCCCGGCAGGACCTTGCCCTGACTGCACACCGCCGACTGCCCACCGGTGCCGGCCAACTCCAACAGCCGGGCGGCGGTGTGCAGGATCTGCTCGTCGCCCTGCTGGCCGGGTTGCGGCTCGTCCAGGTCGCCACAGACCTCGATCGGCAGATCGAGCAACGCGGCGACCGGATCGAGTGTCTGCACGCACCGTCGCGGCGACGCCGACACCAGCCGGGCCGGCCGGATCAGGGCGATCAGCCCGGCCAGCGTGCTCGCCTGGGCCCACCCCTCGGCGTCCAGGGGTCGCCCGACGTCCGGGCCGGACCAGGTGGCCCGCTTACCGGCGTGCGCGTGCCGGACCAGCGCGACAGTCGCCGTCACCGACGGCAGCGCGGCGAACGCCGCCAACACCTCGGCGTCGTGCGGGTAGCTGACCAACCGGATCGCGTCGTCCACCGCGAGCCAGCGGATGTCGTCCACCTCGGTGTCGGGTTGGAAACCGCCGCTGGCCACCGCGAGCATCGACCAGTAGTCGACGAGCTTGGGTTGCCCCTCGCTGCGGTAGCGCACCGACGGCAGCCGCACCTGCGGCACGCCCCGCACGTCGGCCTCCTCGGCCACCTCACGCACGGCCGCGGCCAGCGCGTGCTCGCCCGGCTCCAGCTTGCCCTTCGGCAGCGTCCAGTCGCCGTAACGGGGACGGTGCACCACGCAGACGCGTACGCCGTCGTCGGTCGGCCGCCAGGCCACCCCGCCCGCTGCCCGGATGCCCGTCACGGCAGCCAACTGGTGCGCCGTCGCCGGGTGGCCCGGTGCCAGGCAGCCGGGAGGAGACCCCGCGTCCGGCGTACCGACTGGCGTTCCCGCTCGGCCAGCCGCCCGGCGGTGACAGCCAGCTCGTGGTCGCCCGGTCGCTCGGCGGCGATCTCCAACCAGGTGTCCGCCGCCACCGCCGCGTCCTGATGCTCGCCGAGCACGTCCTGCACCTGGGCGAGTGCGCGGGACAGCCGCCGTGCGCCCTTGCCGACAGTCGGGGCCACCGCGTTGACCGCGTACCGGGTCTGCTTGCCCTCCTTGCGGACGGCGTGCCAGCGGTCGTCCGGCGACTGCGCGTCGAGCCCGCCGACGCCGTCCGGCCCGGTCAACCGCCGCCAGGGGCGGGCCACCAGCGCGGGTAGCGCCTGCGCGGCGCGCGCTGCCGCCCCTCGGGTGAAACGGGGCGCGCGGGCGGCCAGCACCAGGGAGTCCACCAGGGCCAGGTAGCGCGCGGAGCGCAGCATCTCGTCGATGGCGGTGAGCGCCTGCCGCTGTCGTTCGGCGAGCACCTCGTCGAGCCGGTCCACAGCGCCCCGGTCGAGCGGGCTCAGCGGATCGGCGTCGGCGGTACGGCGCAGCCGCGCGCGCAGCACCTCGGCGTCGCGGGCCGCGCCGAGCACGTCGGCCAGCCAGCGCAGCTCGGCGCGCAGCGGGCGGGACCAGGTCTTTCGCAGCAACGGTTTGAAGGTGCGCAGGTCACTGCGCAGGCGTCGGCAGGCCACCCGCATCTGATGCACTGCGGTGTCGCCACCGGCTGCCGGGGCGCGCAGCCGGACCAGCGGGTCGTGCGCCAACAGCCGGCGGATCTCCTTGCGGAGCGACTCGGTCACCACGTCACCGGCGTTCGGCTCGGCGGTCAGCCCGGCCGGCGCGACCAGATCCGGATCGGCCTGCGCCGCCGCGCCCAGCGCCCGTACGTGCTTCGGCGTGAACGACCCGCCCTGGGCGCCGGCCTCCCGCAGCACCCCGCCGACCCGGTCGAGCAGCTCCCGGTCGCCGGCCTTCAGCTCCACCTCCACCTCGCGGAAGGTGTCGGTGGTGGTGCCGGAGTCGTCGAGCACCGTCACCCGGTCGTCCACCACCTCGGCGAGGACGGTGCCGGCCCGGTCACACACCTCGTACGCGTGCCGCAGCGTGCGGACCACGGTCACCGGGGCCAGCGGCGCACCCCGGTGCAGGACGGTGACCAACTCCACCAGCTCCGGCGGCGGCTGCCCCTTCCCCCCGGGGCGGGAGATCTCGTGCCGGACGCCCGGGGTCCCGGTCGGCAGTTTCACCGTCCAGGGCAGCTCGTCACCCTTGCGGTGGCGCAGCGAGGCACCGGCCCGGGCCAGCCGCAGGTCGACGGTGTCGAGGTAGCGGGCGACTAGCGTCACCGGTGGCAGTGCCCGCACCCGGCCGCCGGCCGGGGCCGTGCCGGCCAGGTCCGGCAGCACGTAGGCGTCGTCCACCTCGTACTTCTGCTCCTCCTCGACCATCAGCTCAGCCTATGCGCTGCGCGGTCAGCTGGCCGTGCCACCGACGCGGCGCAGCAGTAGTTCCTGCAGATGGGCCCGGGCCGCGTTGTCATCGCCGGTACGCCGGGTCCAGGTCCCGTCGCCGGCCAGCTCGAACGCGTCCACTTCGGGGCTCATCGCGGCGGTGAGCACCTGGTCCAACTCGGCGCGGGCGATCGGGTCGCTCACCTGCACCAGCGCTTCCACCCGCCGGTCCAGGTTGCGGTGCATGAGGTCGGCCGAGCCCATCCAGAACTCGGCCTCACCGTTGTTGCCGAACCGGAAGACCCGGGAGTGTTCCAGGAACCGGCCGAGGATCGAGCGGACCCGGATGTTCTCCGACAGCCCCGGCACCCCCGGGCGCAGCGTGCACATGCCCCGGATGAGCAGGTCGACGTGGACGCCGGCCTGGGAGGCGCGGTACAGCGCGTCGGTCACCCCCTCGTCGACCAGGGAGTTGACCTTGAACTGGACCAGGCCGGGCATCCCCAGGCGGACGTGCGACATCTCCCGCTCGATCCGCTCGATGAGGCCGCTGCGGATGCCCTGCGGGGCCACCAGCAACCGCCGGTACGCGGTCTGCCGGCTGTACCCGGTGAGCACGTTGAACAGGTCGGTGAGGTCGGCGCCGATCTCCGGGTCGGCGGTGAGCATGCCGAAGTCCTCGTACAGTCGGGCCGTCTTCGGGTGGTAGTTGCCGGTGCCGATGTGGCAGTAGCGACGGATCTGGTTGCCCTCCTGCCGGACCACCAGCGCGGTCTTGCAGTGCGTCTTCAAGCCGACCAGGCCGTAGACGACGTGGCAGCCGGCGCGTTCCAGCGTGCGGGCCCAGCCGATGTTCGCCACCTCGTCGAAGCGGGCCTTCACCTCCACCAGCACCACCACCTGCTTGCCGGCGGCGGCCGCGTCGACGAGCGCGTCGACGATCGGGGAGTCGCCGCTGGTCCGGTAGAGGGTCTGCTTGATGGCCAGCACGTTCGGGTCGGCGGCGGCCTGCTCGATGAAGCGCTGCACGCTGGTGGCGAACGAGTGGTACGGGTGGTGCACCAGGATGTCACCGTCGCGCAGGGTGGAGAAGACGCTGCGCGGCACCTCGCCCTCGGCGAGCCGGGGATGGGTTGCCGGCACGAACGGCGGGTCCTTCAGGTCCGGCCGGTCCGCCTCGCCGTAGACCTGCCACAGCGCGGACAGGTCCAGCAGGCCGGGCACCCGGAGCACGTCCTGGTCGTCCATGTCCAGCTCGCGGACGAGCAGCTCCAACATGTGGTCGGAGATGGACGCGGCGACCTCCAGCCGGACCGGGGGACCGAACCGCCGTCGGGCCAGCTCCCGCTCCAGGGCCTGGAGCAGGTCCTCGTCGCGGTCCTCGTCGACCTCCACCTCGGCGTTGCGGGTGACCCGGAACAGGTGGCACTCGACCACCTGCATGCCGCTGAACAGCTGCCCCAGGTGCACCGAGATGAGGTCCTCCACCGGCAACATCCGGACGCCCGGCTGGTCCCGGTCCACCCGGACGAAACGGGGGACGTTGTTGGGCACCTTCACCCGGGCGAACAGCTCCGAACCGCCGTCGGGGTCACGGACCGCCACCGCCAGGTTCAGCGACCGCCCCGAGATGTACGGGAACGGGTGCGCCGGGTCCACCGCGAGCGGGGTCAGTACCGGAAAGATGTGCTCCCGGAAGTAGGTGCGCAGCCGCTCCCGCTCGCCGTCGCCCAGCTCGCCCCAGCGCAGGATGCGGATGCCCTCGTCGGCCAGCTTGGGCAGCACGTCGTCGACGAAGCAGGCGGCATGCCGGGCGCCCAGCGCGGCGGTCCGCTCGGCGATCAGCTCCAACTGCGTACGCAGGGGCAGCCGGTCTCCGCCGCGCACCGGCAGGCCGGCGGAGAGCCGCCGCTTCAGACCGGCGATGCGCACCATGTAGAACTCGTCGAGATTGCTGGCGAAGATGGCCAGGAACTTGGCCCGCTCCAGCAGCGGGGTGCGCTGGTCCTCGGCCAGGGTGAGCACCCGGGCGTTGAAGTCGAGCCAGGACAGCTCCCGGTTGAGAAACCGGTCCTCGGGCAGCGGCGGGGGCGCTGCGGCCTCGTCGTCGTCCTCAGGCGCGGCACGGGTCGGCAGGTCGTCGGGCAGGACCTGGTGGACGCCACCGGCGGCGGGGCCGTCCGCTTCGACCTTCGGGGCGGGGTCGATGACCTCGTCCAGCCCGGAGGAGGCGGCTCCGGGATCGTCGGCGAGCGTGTCGGCGCGGGCGGCACCGGCACGTTCGGCGCGGGACGGGCGGAAGCGCCCATCGGTGCCGCGCGTACGGGAGCCGTTGCGGAGGTCGGTGGCGGGCGGGCGGGCCGGTTGCTCGCGAGGGGTGCTCACCCGCTCATAATCACCCGATTACGGTAAACGCAAAATGAACTTGGGCTCGCCGGCTCAGATCATCGTCGGCAATGTCACCCGGACAACCTCGCCGTCGGGATCCGTGTCGATGCGGACCCGCTGCCCGAGCCGGAGAAGCCGCAGCCCGGAGGCGTCGAAGGCCCGGGCGGGAAAACGCATCTCGGTGCCGTCGTCGAGCAGCAGGACACCGCTGCGCGTCGCCGCGTCGTAGCTGGCCACCGTGCCCTGCATGCTGGCACCGTACACCGGGCGGTTCGGCCTGTGGCGCGGGCTCGGCCCACCGGGCGGCTCAGCCTGCGGCGCGGGCCGGGCGACCGGCGGCCACCAGCGCGGCAGTGCGCGGCCCCAGCCCGAGCCGGGCGGCGGCGGCCAGGTCCGCGGCGGTGTCCACGTCCCGGCGCAGGCTGGGCCAGTCGCCGTCGAGCGGCAGCGCCCCGCTCGCCGCGTGCGCTACCGCCGAGCCCACCCCGAAACGCGGATCCAGCGGCACACCCGGCCCCGCGGTGAGCAGCACCGTGCCACCGCCGGGCGCGTCCGGCAGGAACCGGCGTACCCCGGGTCGACCGTTCTGCGCCGCGAGCAGCGCGCCGGCCAACTCGGCCGGGCGCAGCGCCGGCACATCCGCGGTGATCCCGGCCACCCACCCGGCGGCGGCAGTGGCCGCCCCGTGCCGGAACGCGGCGTTCAGGCCGGCGTCCGGTTCGTCCGGCAGCACCCCCGCGCCGGCGGCCCGCGCCGCCGCCGCCACCCGGGCGTCGTCGGTCACCACCAGAGCCTCGGCGACCGCCGGGCAGGCCAGCACCGCGCGGAGCGTGTCGGCCGCCAGGGCCAGCGCCAACTCCTCATGCGGTACGCCGGGCAGCGCGCCCCGCAGCCGGCTCTTGGCCACGGCCAGCCGCTTCACCGGCACCACCACGGCCCACCTCGGCTGAGTCACGTCCGCAATCCTGCCAGCCGTACGGCGGGCCCCTCGCTGGCCGTACCGGGGGCGAGCAGGCATGATTTCCGCTGCGGGCGTCGCGGGCGGGATTTCGCGGCGGTTGGGGCGCGACGAGGAGGCACAGTGGCACGGCGGAGCCTGGGGTTCTGGCAACGGTTCGCCGTGTGGCTGGTGAAGCCGGTGATGACCGTCTGGACCCGGCGTACCTGGCGTGGTCAGGAACATCTCCACGGCGACGGCGGCGTGATCATCGTGGCGAACCACATCTCCCACGCCGACCCGTTGGTGTCCGCGCACTTCATCTACGACTCCGGGCGCTGGCCGCAGTACCTGGGCAAGGCCAGCGTGTTCCGGGTGCCGGTGGTCGGCTGGATCCTGCACCGGTGCCGGCAGATCCCGGTCGAGCGGGGCAGCGTGGACGCCGTCCGCTCGCTGGACGCACTGGTCGCCGCGCTCGACGAGGGCGGCGCGGTCGTGATCTACCCTGAGGGCACCACCACGCGACAGCCGGAGCTCTGGCCGATGAAGGCCAAGACCGGTGCGGCCCGCCTGGCCCTGGCCACCGGCGCCCCGGTCGTACCGGTGGTGATGTGGGGGCCGGAACGGATCTTCGACCCGCGGACGACCCGTGTCAGCCTGCGCCCCCGGATCCCGGTGACCGTTGCCGCCGGGGAGCCGATCGACCTGAGCCGGTGGGCGGACGCCCCGCCGACCCGGGACACCCTCGAAGAGATGACGGACACCATCATGTTGCGGCTGCGGGACATGCTCGCCGAGATCCGTGGCGGTACCCCGCCGCCACTGTGGGAGCGACCGGCCCGACCGTCCGTCGGCCGCGAGCAGCGGGACGACGCGGCATGAGCGGTCACGTTGCGGTGCTCGGTGCCGGTTCCTGGGGCACCGCATTCGCCAAGATTCTTGCGGACGCGGGGCGGGACGTGACGGTGTGGGCCCGCCGGGCGCCCGTCGCCGAGAGCATCCGGACCGAGCGCCGTAATCCGGAGTACCTGCCCGACCTGCTGCTCCCGGCCCGTGTCGCGGCCACCGCCGACGCCGCCGAGGCGATCACCGGGGCCGAGGTGGTGGTGTTGGCAGTGCCGTCGCAGACTCTGCGCGGCAACCTCGCCGAATGGGCCGGGCACCTGCACCCGGATTCCACCCTGGTGTCGCTGATGAAGGGCATCGAGCTGGGCACCACCAAGCGGATGAGCGAGGTCATCGTGGAGACCGCCGGGGTCGCCGCGGACCGGGTGGTCGTCGTGTCCGGCCCGAACCTGGCCCCGGAGATCGCCGCCGAGCAGCCCGCCGCGACAGTGGTCGCCGGGACGAACAGCGCCCGCGCCACGCTCGTCCAGTCGTCGATCCGGACGCCGTACCTGCGCCCCTACACGAACGACGACGTGATCGGCTGTGAGCTGGGCGGGGCGGTCAAGAACGTGATCGCCCTGTCGTACGGCATCGCCACCGCGATGGGCTTCGGCGACAACACCCGGGCCATGCTGATGACCCGTGGGCTGGCCGAGACGGCCCGACTGGGCGTGGCGCTCGGCGCGGACCCGATCACCTTCGCCGGCCTCGCCGGCATGGGCGACCTGGTCGCGTCCTGCTCGTCCCCGCTGGCCCGCAACCGCACCTTCGGCGAGCATCTGGGTCGGGGTGAGACGCTGGAGCAGGCCCAGACCGCCACCCGGCAGACCGCCGAGGGCGTGAAGAGCTGCCTGGCGATCCGCGACCTGGCCCGGGCGCACGGCGTGGAGATGCCGATCACCGAGCAGGTCGAGCGGATCTGCCACGAGGGGATGGACCCGCGGCTCGCCGTGGAGACCCTGATGAGCCGCACCGCGAAACCCGAGTCGTACGAGTGAGGAACCCGATGAGCGAGTGGGGGGACGGCACCCGCTGCGTACGCGCTGGCCTGCCCGAGCCGGCGCCGGGGGACCCGTTCCTCCCCGGGCCGGTCTTCGCCGCGCCGTACCACCTCGACCCGTTCGAGGGTCAGGGCACGTCACCGAACGGCTACGGCCGCCCCGACAACCCGACCCGCCGGCTGTTGGAGGTGGCGGTGGGCGAGCTGGAGGGCGGTGACTGCCGGGTCTTCGCGACCGGTCAGGCGGCCATCACCGGCCTGCTGCTCACCCTGCTTCGACCGGGGGACACGGTGGTGCTTCCCACCGACGGATACTTCCCGGTCCGGGCGTTCGCCACCGGCGTGCTGGAGGCGATCGGCGTCCGGGTGCTGTTCGCGCCGACCGTCGGGCCGTACCCGTCGTTCGAGGGTGTCCGGCTGGTGCTGGTGGAGACGCCCGCCAACCCGGGCCTCGACGTGGTCGACGTGGCGGCCCTGGCCGAGCGGGCGCACGCCGCCGGCGCGCTGCTCGCTGTGGACAACACCACCGCCACCCCGCTCGGACAGCGCCCGCTGGATCTCGGTGCCGACCTGGTGGTCGCCTCCGGGACGAAGGCGCTCACCGGCCACTCCGACCTGCTGCTGGGCTATCTGGCCAGCCGGTCCACCGAGCTGATCGACGCGGTGACGACCTGGCGTACCACCACGGGGGCGGTTCCGGGCGCGTTCGACGCCTGGCTGGCCCACCGGTCACTGGCCACTCTCGACCTGCGGTTGGCGCGGCAGAGCGCGAACGCCGCCGCGGTCGTCGACCTGCTCGCCAACCGGTCGGACGTGACCGGCCTGCGGTGGCCGGGGCGGCCGGACGACAGGGCGTACCCGGTGGCCTCGGCGCAGATGCGCCGGATACCGGGGGTCCTCTCGTTCGACCTGGGCGACGCCGACCGGGTGGGTCGATTCGTCGAGGCCGCCCGGCTGGTGGCGGCGGCGACCTCCTTCGGTGGCCTGCACACCACGGCGGACCGGCGGGCCCAGTGGGGCGACGACACCGCTCCCGGCTTCGTCCGGCTCTCCTGTGGCGCGGAGGACACCGCGGACCTGGTGGCGGACATCGCCGCCGCGCTCGATGTGGCCGGACCGGTTTGACGTCTCCTTCCCCCGCCGAGCGGGCCGCTCTCGTGAGTCGGTTGCGGGCCGCCGGTTGCGTCTACGCCGAGGACGAGGCCGAGTTGCTGCTGGCCGCCGCGCGCAGTCCGGCGGCGTTGGCCGACCTGACCGACCGTCGGGTGGCGGGCGAACCGTTGGAGTACCTGCTCGGCTGGGCGGAGTTCTGTGGCCTGCGGATAGCTGTCGACGAGGGCGTCTTCGTGCCCCGGGCCCGGACCGCGCTGCTGGTCGAGATGGCTGCCGAGTTGACCGGCGCGGCGCCGGCCGTGGTCGACCTGTGCTGCGGCTCCGGGGCCACCACCGTCGCGCTGGCGCACCGGCTCGCGCCGCGCTGGCTGGCCGCCGCCGACATCGACCCGGCGGCCGTGGCGTGTGCGCGTCGCAACGTCGCCGGGTTGGACGTCGAGGTGTACGAGGGTGACCTCTTCGCGCCGCTGCCCGAGCGGTGGCGGGGTCGGCTGGACCTGGTGGTCGCCAACGCCCCGTACGTGCCGACCGACGCGGTCGCGCTGATGCCGCCGGAGGCGCGGCTGCACGAGGCCCCGGTGGCGCTCGACGGCGGCCCGGACGGGCTCTCCGTGTTGCGCCGGGTAGGTGTCGACGCGGCCGGTTGGCTCGCCCCCGGCGGCCACCTGGTGGTGGAAGCCGGCACCACCCAGATCGAAGCCCTCTGCGACGCGTTCGGCGAAGCGGGCCTGGTCCCCACCGTCCACCACGACGAGGACCTGGACGCCACCGCCCTGACCGCCCAACGCCCCGCCTGACCCGCACCCCGTACCCCCGCCCCCCCCGAACCCCCGGAACCCCTGACCCCGACCCCTGGCCCGCGTCGATCATGGAGTTGTGGTGCCTGGTTGATTTAGCTATGCGTTATTTGTCCCCCACCATAACTCCTTGATCGACCCGGGCGGGCTGTCCGGTTTCCGGTCGGGGTGGGGCTGGCGGGGCCGCCCGGGCATGGCGGGGGAGAGGGGTTGGCACTAGCCTCGGCTCACACTCATGACGGCGGGAGGCGGTTTCGGTGGGCAGCACAGGGGTGCCGGTGGTCGTCGGGCTGGACAACGGCGGCACCAGCAACAACGCCACAGTGCTGACGGTGGACGGCCGTTTCCTGGTGGACGGGCTGTTGGAGATCCCCAGCGAGGTGCGGGCCGGGCCGGAGGCGGCGATCGAGGCGTTGGCCCAGGCGTTGGACGGCGCCCTGGCGCAGACCGGCGTGCCGCGTGACCTGGTCCAGGCGGTCGGGCTGGACACTCCCGGCCCGGCCAGCGCCGACGGCGTCATCTCGTCGCGGGGCTCCACCAACTTCTCGCAGCCGGCCTGGCGAGGCTTCGACGTGCGAGGGGCGCTGGAGCGACGGCTCGGGCTGCCGGTGATCTATCACAACGACGGCAACGCGGCAGCGCTCTACGCCCACCACGTCTACTTCGGCGCCGACGCGATGAGCCGCTCGTCAGTGTCCGCGATCGTCGGCACCGGCCTGGGTGGCGGTGTGGTCGAGAGCGGTCGGGTGATCGCCGGTGCGGCCGGCATGGCGGGGGAGCTGGGGCACGTGCACATCCCGCTGAGCGGGTTGCTCGGCCCGGGTCAGCCGGAGCCCACCTGCGCCTGCGGTTTCACCGGTGATGTCGAGAGCATCGCCTCGCTGACCGGCATCGAACGCAACCTGCTGCCGTACTGGCTGACCAGGTACCCCGACCACCCGCTCGCCGCCGAGCCGGTGGCCCGGGCGGCAAAGCTGGTCCGGGGGTACGGCGAGCGCGAGGACGCCCTCGCACGGGACCTCTTCACCCAGCAGGCGATGGCGCTGGGGCGGCTGTTCACCGTCGCCGCGAACTTCAGTGACCCGCACGCGTACTTCGTCGGCGGCGGAGTGGTGGAGGCGGCGCCGGAGTTCCGCGACTGGTTCCTGGCGACGGTCCGCGAGCATACGGTGCTCCGCGAGGAGCAGGCGGCGGTGGCCACCTTCGCCCTGGTGCCGGATCGGGACATGGCCGGTGCCCGGGGCGTCGCGATCGCCGCGCTGGAGGCGCTACGCGCCACTCCGGAGCCCCGCCCGCTGGTTGCCTGAGCCGGCGCGGGCCGAGGCCCGCACCGGCTCAGGCACCGCTGGTCAGCGCTGCGGTGGTGCCTGGGCGAAGGCGGCCCAGGCGGCACCTCTGGTCAACGCTGCGGTGGTGCCTGGGCGAAGGCGGCCCAGGCGGCCGTTGGGAACAGCAGGGCCGGGCCGGCCGGGTCCTTGGAGTCGCGTACGGCAATGAGCCGCGGGATCGCGGCCACCTCCACGCAGGCACCTTCGTCGCCGCTGCGGCTGCTCTTGCGCCAGCGCGCCGCGGCCAAGGCCGCTGTGATCATCGGGGTCATCGGTCCTACCGTCCCTTCAGGACTGACAGGAGCATCTCGCGGCTGTCCGCCGGGCTGAGCGCCACGCTTCGGAGATGCTCCATGATCTTGGTGCAGGTACGCGTCTCGCCGGCGCGGTCGAGGATCATCTGACCCGCGACGGTCTCCACCGACGCGATGATCGGGTCCTCCGGGTCGGCGAACTCGAGGATGTGCAGGGAACCCCGGGTGCCCCGGTGGTAGCCGGCGGAGAGCGGGATCACCTGGACGCTGATGTTCGGCAACTCGGCCATCTTGACCAGGTGCCGTAATTGCCCGTTCATCACCGACTGGTCACCGACCGGCCGTAGCAGCGCGCCCTCGTCGATGATCGCGTCGAGGATGGGCGGCTGGTCGGCGGTGAGCCGCTGTTGTCGGTCGAGCCGGATCTTGACCCGCTGCTCCACCAGGTCGTCGCCGAGGGTGTGCGGCCCGCCGCGCATGACGCCACGGATGTAGTCAGCGGTCTGCAACAGGCCGGGCACCACCGAGGGTTCGAAGTTGGCGATGGCGGTCGCCTCGGCCTCCAATGCGATGAAGTCGATGGTGCGCGGATCCAGCAGGTAGGAGTACGACACCCACCAGCCGGGCTTGCGGGCGTCCTTGGCGAGCTGCACCGCCGCGGCCACCTCCTCGGCACTGACCCCGTACGACGTGAGCAGGGCGCGCACGGTGGCGGGGCTGATCAGGGTCTGGGCGTTCTCGTAGCGGGAGAGGGTGCTGCGGGTGCTGTTGATCTCGTCCGCCGCGGTCTCCAGCGTCAGCCCGGCGGCTTCCCGGTGGTGGCGCAGGGCGATGCCGAGCCGGCGGGCGCGGGCGGTCTTGGGGGCCATACATCGATGGTCGCATACATTTGCGGGAACGTCTGCATGAGAGAACGTCTATGGGAGTTGCATTCACGCCTATACACGTGTCAATCTGTTATGGCGTCCTCACCGCCGGTTGTCGTGGCGACGGTGGTGGTGAGCGACCGGAGGGGATGGGGCGCGCGGCGATCGGGTTTCTCCCCCGTACCCGATCGTCGCGTGCCGCCCCTCCACCCCCGGCCCGCCGGAAGGAGACGACGTGCGAACCCGCCCGGAGCCCCCCGCCGTACCCTCGGGCGGAGTGCGATGACCCGCTTCCTCGTGGTGCTCACCGACGTGCGCCCCGTCGAGGGCGTCAACCGCAACGAGCGGGTCGCGCCGGAACGGCGCCGGCAGGTCGTCGGGGCCAGCAGCCGGGAGGCCGCCGACCGCATCGCCGGAGCGTTCATGGCGCTGGGCATGGTGCGGGCCGGCCGGCAGCGGGTGAAGGTGATCGCGGTCGGCCGTCGGCACTCCCGGGACTGAACAAGCCCCGGGTCGGCGGTCCGTGACACTGCCACCGTCCGATTACGCACCGTATATCCTCTCCTGACTGTTTGCCGTGTCGTCCCGTGGCTCGCCGGGTATCGCCTCGCCTCGCGGCCACGCACAGTAAGGTCAACCGGGTGAGCGCCACCGGCGAGCACGACCAGCCGCAGTCGCGTACGAAGAGGTGACCGGAGTGACCACCCCAGGCAAGACCCGCGTGGCGATCGTCTTCGGCGGACGCAGCCCGGAGCACGGCATCTCCTGCGTCAGCGCCGGCAGCGTGTTCGGCGCACTCGACCCGGACGAGTTCGAGGTGGTGCCGGTGGGCATCACCCGGGCCGGCCAGTGGGTGCTGACCAACGGAGACCCCGCCCAGCTCGCGATCAACGCCCGTCAGCTGCCGGAGATCACCGCCGACTCGGGCGACGACATCGTGCTGCGCGCCGACCCCACCGGTAACGGACTGATGGTGCTCGACCCGACCGAGGGCCCCCGGGCGCTGGCCGACGTGGACGTGGTCTTCCCGGTCCTGCACGGCACCTACGGCGAGGACGGCACGATCCAGGGCATGCTGGAGATGGCCGGCATCCCCTACGTCGGGGCGAACGTGTTCGCCTCCGCGGCCGCCATGGACAAGGAGTTCACCAAGAAGCTCTGTGCCGTCGAGGGCATCCCGGTCGGCACGTACGCCGTGCTGCGCAACGGCATGACGCTCAGCGAGCAGGACAAGGAGCGGCTCGGCCTGCCGGTCTTCGTCAAGCCGTCCCGGGCCGGTTCGTCGTTCGGCGTCAGCAAGGTCACCGACTGGGCCGAGCTTGATGCGGCGGTCGCCGCCGCCCGGCAGTTCGACCCGAAGGTCATCATCGAGGCGGCGATCGTCGGCCGCGAGATCGAGTGCGGTGTGCTGGAGGGCGAGGCCGGTGGCACGCCCGAGGCGTCCGTGCTGGCCGAGGTGCGGGTCGTCGCCGACCACGACTTCTACGACTTCGAGGCGAAGTACCTCGACGACTCCTGCGAGTACGACATCCCGGCCGACCTGCCGGAGAAGGTGACCCGCCAGGTGCAGGAGTACGCGGTCCGCGCGTTCACCGCGCTGGACTGCGCCGGTCTCGCCCGGGCCGACTTCTTCGTCACTCCCGAGCTGGACGTCTACCTCAACGAGATCAACACGATGCCCGGCTTCACCCCGACGTCGATGTTCCCGCGGATGTGGGCGGCCTCCGGCCTGGAGTACCCGAAGCTGGTCAACAGGCTGATCCGTACCGCCCAGCGGCGCGGCGTCGGCCTGCACTGAGCCGTCCGAACCCCGCCCGCGCCGGCTGACCGGCGCGGGCGTAGTCGGTTCGGGTTCAGCGCTGGCAGCCGGACGGGATCGCGCCGCCGGAGGGCACGCTCGCCACGATCGTGCTGGAAATCGTCGGCAACCACTGCAACGGCTGCTCGTACGAGCGCGGGACGCGCACCGTGATCAGCGTCTCCCGGTCGACGGTGGAGAGGACCGCCGCGTCGGCCTGATCGGCCAGGTGCCAACAGACCCCGTTTACCGTCCAGACCTCGTCGGTGCTGGGAAAGGTCGGCTCGGTGCCGCCGCAGGCCACGGTGAGCGCGGGGTCGCCGTAGGCGGCGTTCTGCTCCGGGCCGGCGGTGACCGGCCGCTGGGCCAGGTCGCGGATGCTCGCCGGAAGCTGCGAGAGCAGGGCCCGGCAGACAGTGGCCGGGCGGGCGGCCAGCGCCGGGGCGGCCATCTCCACCGGGGTGGTGGACTGCACCCGGGCGGTGGTCGCGGAGGGCGTCGGCGCTGCGGCCGGCGCGTCCGGGCTGAGCTTGCTGAAGGCCAGCACGGCCACCAGCAGCGTGATCGGCAGCGCGATCACCGTGGCCAGCAGGGCCGCGCCACGCATGGTCCGATCACGGCCGGCCGGCGCGGCGGCGGCGGGATCGGTCGACTCGCGGTTACCGTCAGCCGGCTCGGACGTCCCGTCGGCCGCGTCGCGTGCCCCGCCGTCGTCCAGAGCCGAGGAGGAGGTCGTCATCTCGTCCACTTACAGCCGCACCACCGAACACGTGAGGGTGCGGGTGATGCCGGGCACCATCTGCACCTTGCTGACGATGAGTTTGCCGAGCTCGTCGACCGTGTTCGCCTCGGTGAGGACGACCACGTCGTACGGCCCGGTGACGGCGTCGACGCGTACCACGCCGGGGATGTCCGCGATGAGACCCGCCACGTCACGTGCGCGGCCGACCTCGGTCTGGATGAGGATGTACGCCTGTACCACGACTCGACCTCCGTCCGTCGCCGCCCGGGAGCGGCCCGAAGGGTGAAACTACCTTACGGACCAGGTCTGATCCCTATCGGTGGTCAAGGAGCAGCGGTGAGCGAGCACGGCGGGGCCGGGCAGCACGGGCGGAACACCCGCGGTGGCGTCGGGGTGTCCGGGATCGGGGAGTTCGGGTTGATCGGGCGAATCACCGCCCGGCTGTCGTACGGGCCGACGACCCTGCTCGGCCCGGGCGACGACGCGGCGGTGGTGGCCGCGCCGGACGGCCGGGTGGCGGCCTCCACCGACGTGCTGGTCGACGGGCGGCACTTCCGACGGGACTGGTCCTCGGCCCGCGACGTCGGGCACCGGGCGGCAGCCGCCAACCTGGCGGACATCGCGGCGATGGGTGCCACGCCGACCGCCCTGCTGGTCGCTCTCTGCATGCCGGCGGACCTGGACACCGCCTGGGCGGAGGAGTTGGCCGACGGGCTCTCCGCGGAGGCCGCGACGGTCGGCGCGAGCGTCGTCGGCGGGGACATGTCGGCCAGTCCCACCCTGACCGTCGCGGTCACCGCGCTGGGCGACCTGGCGGGCCGTCCGCCCGTGCTGCGCTCGGGCGCCCGACCGGGGGACGTGCTCGCTCTGGCCGGGCGCACCGGGTATGCGGCAGCCGGGCTGACAGTGCTGACCCGGGGCTTCCGTACGCCCCGGCTGTTGGTGGAGGCGTACCGGCGGCCGCAGGTGCCCTACCAGGCCGGCCCGCAAGCCGCCCAGCTCGGCGCCACCTCCATGATCGACGTGTCGGACGGGCTCCTCGCCGACCTCGGGCACGTCTCGGCGGCCAGCGGGGTGGCGATCGACGTGCGCCGCGACGGGTTCGAGGTGCCCCGGCAGATGGCCGACGCGGCGCAGGCGCTCGGCGTCGACCCGTACACCTGGATCCTCGCCGGTGGCGACGATCACGCGCTGGCCGCGACCTTCCCCCCGGCGGTGGCGTTGCCGCCGGGCTGGCGGCCGATCGGTCTGGTCACCGACGGTGCCGGCGTGACGGTCGACGGTGTCGCCTACGACGGCCCGGCTGGCTGGGACCACTTCCGGTGAGGCCCGCGCGCGGCCGTACCCTGGATACCGTGAGTGAGATCGAGATCCGGGCGGTGCGGTTCGACGCACCGGTGGCGCAGCACCTGATCCATGCCGCACTGGCCGACCTCGGTGCCCGTTACGGCGGCACCGGCGACGACACCCCGGTGGACGCGGCCGAGTTCGAGCCGCCCGACGGCGCGTTCCTGGTGGCCTACCTGGCCGGTGAGCCGGTCGGCTGCGGTGGCTGGCGCAGCCACGGCGCGGACAGTGCGGAGCTGAAGCGGATGTACACGGCTCCGGCGGCACGGGGGCAGGGGGTGGCCCGCGCGGTGCTGGCGGCCGTCGAGCGCTCCGCCCGCGAGCAGGGTCGCAAGCGGGTGGTCCTGGAGTGCGGCGACAAGCAGCCCGAGGCGATCGCCATGTACGGCTCCGCCGGATACGAACGGATCCCGAACTTCGGCTTCTACAAGGACGCGGAGGGCTGCGTCTCCTTCGGCCGTACCCTCTGACCTGCTCGCCGGGCCCGGACTGGCTGGTGTGCCGGGCCCGGCCGGTGTGCGGCGTCGTCAGCCCGGGAACACGACAGAGCCGGCGGACCCTCGGGGTCCGCCGGCTGAGCCGAACGAAAGGTGGGTGCTACCGCGTCAGGCGCGGGTGACCTTGCCGGCCTTGATGCACGAGGTGCAGACCTTCAACTTCTTGGTGTTGCCGCCACCGGCCGGGGTACGCACCGACTGGATGTTCGGGTTCCAGCGGCGGTTGGTCCGCCGGTGCGAGTGGGACACGTTGTGGCCGAAGCCCGGTCCCTTGCCACAGACGTCGCACACGCTAGCCACGGGATACTCCTGGGATTGATACGTTCATGAGGTCGCCGGCAGGTGCTGCCCGGGCAACCTGGTCAGGTTACCCGATGACTCGCCGACCCGGCCAACCGGCCCGGTCCGGCGCTCGCCCGTGCCCCGGCTCACGCCTGGTCGTGGGCCCGTCCGCCCTGCGGTGGGCCGGCCCGGCGGCAAGGGTACCGGAGGCGCTCGTCCCCGCTGCGGCCAGCGCCGCCCGGGCCCCGCGAGAGCCTGCGGCCTACGCCGCCCGGGGCCCGCGAGAGACTGCGGCCCGCGCCGCCCGGGGCCCGCGAGAGACTGCGGCCCGCGCCGCCCGGGCCCCGGGAGGACACGCCGGACGAGTCCGACGGGTGTCGGTGCGCGCCAGTAGGCTTCTGCCCGTGCTGGACACCCTCGACGCCGCCGCGGTCCGCCGCTGGTGCGCGAGCGGGCTGGCCGCACTGAAGCGCCACCAGGGCGAGATCGACCAGCTCAACGTCTATCCGGTGCCCGACGGCGACACCGGCACCAACCTGGTGCTCACCCTCACCTCGGCGCAGCAGGCCCTCGCCATGGATCTGGACACTCTCCCGCACAGCGGGCCGACAGCGCACGGGCACGCGCTGCGGCTGATGGCCCAGGGCGCGCTGCTCGGCGCGCGGGGAAACTCCGGGGTGATCCTCTCGCAGATCCTGCGTGGTCTCGCCGACCACGTCGCCGGGGTGCCGGCGGTGCGTGGCCGGGAGTTCGCCGCCGCGCTGCGCTCCGGCACCACCGCCGCGTACACGGCGGTCTCCCGGCCGGTCGAGGGCACCCTGCTCACCGTGATCTCGGCCGCCGCCGTCGCGGCCGAAGGCGCGGACAGCGACGACCTGCCGGCGGTGGCCGGCGTCGCGGCCCGGGCGGCGGCCGAGGCGCTCGCCCGCACCCCGGAGCAGTTGCCGGCGTTGGCCCGCGCTGGTGTGGTCGACGCCGGTGGCCGGGGGCTCTGCGTGCTGCTCGACGCCCTGGTCGAGGTGCTGACCGGGGAGAGCGCCGCCCGGCCCGCACCGGCACCGCGCTCCGCCCGCCCGGCGGCCACCGTCGCCCGCGAGACCGGTTCGGACGAGTACGCGTACGAGGTGCAGTTCCTGCTCGACGCCAGCGCCGAGGCGGTCGACGGGTTGCGGCGGGCCCTCGACGCCCTGGGAGACTCGCTGGTCGTCGTCGGCGACGGGCGTGAGCCGGAAGGCACCTGGAACGTGCACGTGCACGTCAACGACGTGGGCGCGGCGGTGGAGGCGGGTGTCGCCGCCGGCCGCCCGTACCGCATCTCGGTCACCCGTTTCGCCGACCAGCCGGAGTCGCCCTCGGGCCCGGTGGTGGCCGGCCGGGCCGCGGTGGTGGTGGCCACCGGTGGCGGCATCGCCGACCTGTTCGCCGCGGAGGGCGCGACCGTCGTGCCGGGCAACCCGTCCACCGGTGAGTTGCTGGACGCCGTCCGCAGCACCGGCGCGGCCCGCGTGGTGGTGCTGCCCAACGACGCCAACACCGAGGCGGTGGCGAGCGCCGCCGCCCGTGAGGCCCATCGACACGGCATCAAGGTGAGCGTGGTGCCGACCCGCTCGCCGGTGCAGGCACTGGCGGCGCTCGCGGTCCGCGACGGTGACCGCCGTTTCGAGGACGACGTGATCGCGATGGCCGAGGCGGCTGGGGCCTGCCGGTACGCCGAGGTCTGCCATGCCAGCCGGGAGGCGCTGACCGTCGCCGGCCCGTGCCGTCCCGGTGACGTGCTGGCGCTGGTGGAGGGGGAGGTGCACCTGATCGGCACCGACCTCACCGACACCTGCGCGGCGGTGGTCGACCGGATGCTCGGTGGTGGCGGCGAGATGGTCACCCTACTGGCCGGGGTGGACGCTCCGGCCGGGCTCACCGACGCCGTCCGCGCGCACGTCGCGCGACGCTGGCCGTTCGTCGAGGTGCACGCGTACCCGGGCGGCCAGCCGTTTTATCCGCTCCTGGTAGGGATCGAATGAGCGAACCAGCCACCGTGGACACTCCGCTGAAGAAGCTGGTCGGGGACAAGACAGCAAAGGCGCTGGCCTCGCACCTCGACCTGCACACCGCGGGTGACCTGGTCTACCACTTCCCCCGTCGCTACGACGAGCGCGGTGAACACACCGACATCCGCTCACTGGACGTCGGTGAGCAGGTCACCGTCATGGCCCAGGTGCAGCGCACCACTGTGCGCCCGATGCGTCAGCGACGGGGCAACCTGCTGGAGGTGACCGTCGGCGACGGCTCCGGCGGGGTGCTGACCTTGACCTTCTTCGGCAACCAGGCGTGGCGGGAGCGCGAGCTGCGCCCGGGCCGGTGGGGTCTGTTCGCCGGCAAGGTCACCGAGTTCCGCAGCAAACGGCAGCTCAACGGCCCGGAGTACGTCCTGCTCGGTGAGGGTGGCGACGGCGAGGCGGCGCTCAGCGACGACATCGAGGAGTTCGCCGGGGCGCTGATCCCGGTCTACCCGGCCGCCGCGGCCGTACCGACCTGGGTGATCGCGCGCTGCGTGCGCGTCGTACTGGACACGTTCACCCCGCCGGACGATCCACTGCCGAGCGCCGTGCGGGCCAGCCGCAAGCTGGTCGGGCTGGGCGTCGCGCTGACCGAGATCCACCGGCCGTCCAGCAAGGAGGCGCTGCACCAGGCGCGGCGGCGCCTCAAGTGGGACGAGGCTTTCGCCGTCCAGGTGACCCTGGTGCAGCGCAAGCACCGGGCTGCCGACTGGCCGGCCCGGCCCCGCCCGGCGCGCCCGGACGGGCTGTTGGAGGCCTTCGACGCCCGACTCCCGTACGAGCTGACGGCCGGTCAGCGGGAGGTCGGTGTGGAGATCGCTGCTGACCTGGCCACTCCGCACCCCATGCACCGCCTGTTGCAGGGCGAGGTGGGCTCGGGCAAGACGGTGGTGGCGCTACGGGCGATGCTCCAGGTTGTCGACGCGGGTGGGCAGGCCGCGCTGCTGGCGCCCACCGAGGTGCTGGCCGCCCAGCACCACCGCGGCATGCTCGACCTGCTCGGGCCGCTCGGGCGGGCCGGTGAGCTGGGCTCCGCCGAGCATGCCACCCGGGTCGAGCTGGTCACCGGCTCGCTCGGCGCGGCGGCCCGCCGCCGGGCGCTCGGCGAGGTGGCCAGCGGTGCCGCCGGCATCGTGCTCGGCACCCACGCCCTGCTCTACGAGGGGGTCGACTTCGCCGACCTCGGCCTGGTGGTGGTTGACGAGCAGCACCGCTTCGGCGTGGAGCAACGCGATGCCCTGCGTGCCAAGGCCGACCAGCCGCCGCACGTGCTGGTGATGACGGCCACCCCGATCCCGCGCACTGTGGCGATGACCGTCTACGGCGACCTTGAGGTCTCCACGCTCTCCCAGCTGCCCCGGGGGCGGTCGCCGATCGCCTCGCACGTGGTGCCGGCCGCCGAGAAGCCCGCCTACCTGGATCGGGCCTGGCGTCGGCTGCGCGAGGAGGTGGCCGCCGGCCACCAGGCGTACGTGGTGTGCCCGCGGATCGGGGACGGGCCGACCAGCGACGAGGAGCCGCCAGCCGAGGACGACAACGGCCGTCGGCCGCCGCTGGCGGTGACCGAGGTTGCCCCGCTGCTGGCCGAGGGTCCGTTGCTCGGCCTGCGGATCGGGGTGCTGCACGGTCGCCTGCCGGCCGACGAGAAGGACGCGGTGATGCGTTCCTTCGCGGCCGGTGACCTGGACGTGCTGGTGGCGACGACAGTGATCGAGGTCGGCGTGGACGTGCCGAACGCAACAGTGATGATCGTGCTGGACGCCGACCGGTTCGGTGTGTCCCAACTGCACCAGTTGCGGGGCCGGGTCGGCCGGGGTGCCGCCGCCGGGCTGTGCCTGCTGGTCAGCGAGGCAGCCGAGGGTTCGTCGGCGCGGGAACGGTTGGACGCTGTGGCGTCCACGAGCGACGGTTTCAAGCTCGCCGAACTGGACCTGGAGCAACGCCGCGAGGGCGACGTGCTGGGTGCCACCCAGTCCGGGCGCCGCTCGCACCTGCGGTTGCTGTCCCTGCGGCGCGACGCCGACCTGATCCGCGACGCCCGCGCCGAGGCGATCACCCTGATCGAGGACGACCCGGAGCTGGCCCGCAGCCCGGCACTGGCCGCGTCGGTGGCCGCACTGGTGGACGAGGACCGCGCGGAGTACCTGGAGAAGGGCTGATCAGGCGCCGGGCTGCGCCGGCTGATGATCGACTCGGCTTTCATGAAACCGGGGTATCCCGCCGACGGGGATACCCCGGGTTCAGTGATGTCGAGTCGATCACGCAGGCCACTACATGGTTGAGGGCGCGCCGACCGGGTGGTCGACGCGCCCTCAACTGTCAGAGCGGGTTGTCTCAGGCGGTGAAGCGAACCCGACGACGACGGGCCACCACGAACAGGGCGGCACCGGCGGCCAGCAGCACCACGGCGCCGGCGATGATTCCGCCAGTGGCGGCACCGGTCAGCGGCAGAGCCGGCTCGTCCTTACCGCCACCCTGACCCGGGGTGCAGTCGGCCGGCTTCTCCCAGGCGATCGGGCTGGTGTCGTCGAGGCCCTCGGCCGCCGGCGTCACGGTCAGACCCTCGAACGCCTCGAACTCGACGACCACGGTCTTGCCCGGCTCGACGGTCCGCTTCTGCGCCTCACCCTTGTTCGGGGTCAGGGTCACCTCGAAGGCCTTGCCGTCCTCCGGGTTGGCGAAGCCGAAGATCAGCTTGTCGCAGGTGGACTCGTAGCCGGCCTGGGGCTCGCCCGGCTTGACGCAGTCCTCGGGGGTCGCCCAGGTGTAGGGCTCGCCGACCGGCTTGTCACCCTCGCTGACGGTGATCTCGCCGGCCTTGGCCGGAACCACGATGTCCTTCTTGCTCTCGCCCGGCTTGACGGTGTACGTCTCCGAGAAGCCCTTGGCCTTGACGGTGAGCTTGGCCTCGGTCGTGGCGTCCGCGCCGTTGGCGAGCGTCACCGTGACGGCGCCCTCACAGTCGGAGGCGAAGCTGGCGGTGGGGATGGACACCGCCGGCGGGGTCGTCGGCGGGGTGCTCGGCGGGGTGCTCGGGGTGGCGCTCGGCGTCGGCTCCGGCGACGGGCTGGCCGGCGGCTCATCCGTCTCGCAGGTGCCCTCGAACGTCACCTTCGCCGTGCGCGCGTTCTTCTCGGGGTAGCCGTCGTCCCAGCGGGCCTTCACGGCGAGGGTGGCCTCGGTGGCCGAGCCGGGCACCCGCTGCACGCCGGTGATCGGCGTGTTGACGTCGTACGGGTAGGAGGACTTGTCCGATGCCGCCACGATGTTGGTCACGGTGGTGTTGGCGGGGGTGAGCTCGACGCTCGCCAGCTGGAAGCTCTTCGAGGAGTAGTGGTAGACGCTCTTGACGGTCCAGTTCACCACCCACTCGCCGGTGGTGGTGTCACAGACCGCCTGGCCGCTCGGCTCGGTGTAGTGGGCGCTCGCGGGGCTCGCGATGACGCCGACGCCGGCGATGCCGATCAACGCGCCCGCGGCGATGGCCGCGACGCGCCGGAACGGAGACTTGGGAGGGTTCACGCCTGCTCCTGGTGAGGGGGGTACGGATCGCGTGGCGGAAGGCCGGGAGGCATCGTGACCGGGCAGTCACTGCTCACCGGGGCGTCGCGCGACGCGGTGGTGTTCCCGCGGCGAAAGCGGGGACAGGGGGAGACTGTACTGATGGGTGGTTAATGAGGGGAGTTCAGATCATTGCCATCCGGCAATGTAGTTGATTCGTGATCTTTGATATACCGAAGGTGTCGATCCGGTCACTGGGGACGGCCCGCGCCGCCCGGGCTCCACGATGGACGCCGTGCCGTTGGGGCTGCTCAGGTGCCCCCTGTCGTCGCTGGCCGGCCCGCTCCTCGGATCCGCGCCGTGCTGACCGGGTCCGCGCCGCATCGCGTAGCGTCGCGGGCATGAGCAGGAGGAAACGGTGACCCGGATCGTGGCCGGGACGCTCGGTGGCCGGCGGATCGCCGCGCCACCCGGCGCCGGCACCCGACCCACCTCGGACCGGGTTCGGGAGGCGCTGTTCAGTGCCGTCCAGGCCGCTGTCGATCTCGACGGTGCCCGCTTCGCGGATCTGTACGCCGGCTCCGGCGCGGTCGGGCTGGAGGCGCTCTCCCGAGGTGCCCGGCACGTGTTGCTGGTCGAGTCCGACCCGCGGGCGGCCCGGGTGATCCGGGAGAACGTGACGGCCCTCCGTGCGGGTCCGGCGGCCCGTCTGGTCACCGGCAAGGTGGCGACGGTGCTGGCCGCCGGACCGGACGACGGGCCGTACGACGTGGTCTTCGCCGATCCGCCGTACGCAGTGCCGGACGAGGAGATCACCGCGCTGTTGGCCGCGCTGGTCGACGGCGGTTGGCTGGCGCCCGACGCGTTGGTGGTGGTGGAGCGGTCCCGCCGCACCAGGGAGTTCGACTGGGTGGAAGGGATCACCGCCGAGCGCAGTCGCCGTTACGGCGAGACCACCCTTTGGTACGGTCGCCGATCATGAGACGTGCGGTGTGCCCCGGTTCGTTCGATCCGGTCACCAACGGACACCTCGACATCATCGGGCGGGCCAGTCGGCTCTTCGACGAGGTGATCGTCGGTGTGCTGGTGAATCAGTCGAAGAGTGGCCTGTTCACCGTCGAGGAGCGCATCGAGATGCTCCGCGAGGTGACCTCGTCGTACGGCAACGTGCGGGTCGAGTCGTTCCGAGGGCTGCTGGTGGACTTCTGCCGGGCGCAGCAGGCCAGTGTGCTGATCAAGGGCCTGCGGGCGGTCAGCGACTTCGACTACGAGTTGCAGATGGCCCAGATGAACATCGGTCTGGCCGGCGTCGAGACGCTTTTCATGCCGACCAACCCGCTCTACTCGTTCCTCTCGTCGAGCCTGGTGAAGGACGTGGCCAAGTGGGGTGGCGACATCTCCGCCCACGTCCCCGACCCGGTCCGCGAAGCCCTCCAGGCCCGCCTGGGCCCCCGCCACTGAACGGACCCTGACTCCCCTCCACCTTCGCGATCTTGCACTTGCGGTGCCCGCATCGCCTGTTTCGGCATGGTTTGACGTGACCGAAAGTGCAAGATCGGCGCGGTGGGAGCTGCGGGTGACTATGTCGCGACTCGCCGGGTTGGGGTGAGTGGGGCGGCGGTGGGGCCGGCACGACATGATTGGTGGCGCGGGGAACGGCCGTAGCCCGCATCATGGAGGTCGGCCGACGAACGACAGGAGTGAGGTAGCCGGTGGACCCGCTCGATCGCATCGAAGAACTGATCGCCATCCTGGAGCAGGCCCGCTCCGTCCCGATGTCGCGCAACAACTGCATGGTCGACCGGGGTGAGATGATCGCTGCCCTCGATGAGATGCGTGCCGATCTCCCCGCCGACCTGCGTCGCGCCGCCGCGCTCCTGGAGGAGCGGGACAAGATCATGGACGCCGGCAAGCGCGAGGCGGACCGGATCATCAGCGAGGGTGAGGCAGAACACGCCCGCCTGGTCTCGGTGAACGAGATCACCGTGTCGGCCGAGCACGAGGGCGCCCGGATCATCGGTGAGGCCCGCGCCGAGGCGCAACGCCTGCGTGAGGAGGTCGACGACTACGTCGACACCGCGCTGGCCAACTTCGAGCAGTTCCTCACCCGGGCGCTGGCCTCGATAGAGCGCGGCCGGGACAAGATGCACGCGCTGCGGGAGATCGGCACCTTCGCTGGGGATGAGGCGGAACGCCCGCTACCCTTCTGAGCGGCACCTCACCAGCCGACTTCTCAGGCGGGCGTCGCCCCCGGTTCGACGGTCGGGCGGTCGTCCAGGTAACCTTTTTTGTCGGCCTCTCACCGGCCGGAGTCTAACTATGCCCAAGCGCTCGCCATCGACACTCAACCCCAAGGCGCCGCTGGTCCTCGACACGAGGGACCTGCCGCGTCGCCCTGGCGCGTTGCGTGAGGTCCAGCGGGTCGTGCCGGCACCGGCGGACCTCGGTGTGGAGTTGATCGGCGTGCCGGAGGGCGCGGACCTCGACCTCGATCTGAGGTTGCAGTCGGTGTCCGAGGGCGTGCTCGTCTCCGGGACCATCACCGGTCCCATCCGGGGCGAGTGCGGCCGTTGCCTGCGCGAGATCAACGACTCGATGGGCGTGACGATCCAGGAGCTGTACGCGTACGAGGACAGCACCACGGACGCCACGACCGACGAGGACGAGGTGGGCCGGATGCAGGGCGATCTGATCGACCTGGAGCCGGCGCTGCGGGACGCGTTGGTGCTCACGCTGCCGACCAACCCGCTCTGCCGGGAGGACTGCCCAGGACTGTGCCCTGAATGCGGGGCGCACTGGGACGATCTGCCGGCCGACCACAGTCACCAGCAGATCGACCCGCGTTGGGCGGGCCTGTCGCAACTGACCGTTACAGAGGAGTAAGAACCGTGGCCGTCCCGAAGCGCAAGATGTCGCGCAGCAACACCCGGTCCCGCCGGGCGAACTGGAAGGCGACAGTGGTTGCGACCGTCGCGTGCCCGCAGTGCAAGTCCCCGAAGCTGCCGCACGCCGCCTGCTCCGTCTGCGGCACCTACAACGGCCGCCAGGTTCTCGAGGTCTGACCTGGACGCCGAGTGACGCCCCCGACCCCAGGTCGGGCGGCGCGCGCATCCTGGCATTCGCCCGGTGCCCCGGCTCCCTCCGACGCCGGCCGGCCCAGTCCGGCCGGCGTTCCGGTGGAGCCGGGCGCCGCGCGGATCGCCGTTGACCTCCTCGGCGGGGACGACGCTCCCGCCGTCGTGGTTGACGGCGCTCTGCGGGCCATGCGCGCCGACCCCGACCTGCATCTGCTTCTCGTCGGTCCGACCGAGGTCGCCGACGAGCTGATTGCTGCCCTCGATCCCGTGCAACGCGCCCGGATCACGGTGCGGCCCGTCCGCGATGTCGTCGGCATGGCCGACCATCCCAGCGCCGCCCGCTCCGAGAGCACCGTCCGGGCCGCGGTCACCGCCGTCCGGGACGGGACCGCCGACGCCCTGGTCTCCGCCGGCGCCACCGGCGCCACCGTCACCGCGGCCGTACTCGGCCTCGGCCGTTCGCCGGAGATCCGCCAACCCGCGCTGGCCGCCACCCTACCCGCCGTGGCGGGGCCGGTCGTGTTGCTCGACGTCGGCGGCTCCCTGGAACCCCGCCCGGCCACCCTCGCCCGCCACGCCGTGCTCGGCGCCGCCTACGCGGCGGTGGCCCACTCGATCGCCGCGCCCCGGGTCGGACTGCTCTCGGTCGGCACCGAGGCCGGCAAGGGCGACCGGGTCCGCCGCGCCACCGACCCCCTGCTCGCCGTCGAACCGCTGCCCGGCGGGGCGCGCTACGTCGGCCTGGTCGAGGGGTACGACGTGGCCCTCGGCGCGCGCGCCGATGTGGTCGTCACCGACGGCTTCACCGGTAACGTGCTGCTCAAGGCCATTGAGGGCGCGTACGCGATGGCCGGCGGCCCACCTGCCCAGGGCGGCGCGCCCCGCGCGGCGGCCCTGCTGGGCGTCGCGGGGACGGTGGTCGTCTGTCACGGGTCCGCCCGCGCCGACGACGTCGCCTCCGGCATAGCTCTCGCCGCCCACCTGTGGCGGCGGCGCGCCACCGATCTGGTCACCGCGTTGCTCGACCGCGACGCCGCGACCGGTCGCACCGACCGCTCCACCGACACCGAGGTACGCACATGAGCAACGACAAGCGGCGGCGGGCGTCCGTCGGTCACCTGGAAGCCGCCTTCGGAGTGAGCCTGGAACCCGAGCTGCTCCAGCGCGCGTTGACCCACCGGTCGTACGCGTACGAGAACGGCGGGCTGCCGACCAACGAGCGGCTGGAGTTCCTGGGCGACTCGGTGCTCGGCGTGGTGATCACCACGGCGCTGTTCCACAACCACCCGGACCTGCCCGAGGGACAGCTGGCCAAGCTGCGGGCCAGCGTGGTCAACATGCGGGCGCTCGCCGACGTGGCCCGCGGTCTGGGCCCGGACGGCCTCGGCGCGTACCTGCTGCTCGGCAAGGGTGAGGAGACGACCGGTGGCCGGGACAAGGCGAGCATCCTCGCCGACACGCTGGAGGCGCTGCTCGGCGCGATCTACCTCCAGTACGGCCTGGACACCACGGGGATCGTCATCCACCGGCTCTTCGACCCGCTGATGGCCGAGTCGGCCGGTCGTGGGGCCGCACTGGACTGGAAGACCAGTCTCCAGGAGTTGACGGCCGCGCTCGGTCTCGGCGTACCGGAGTACCGGATCGAGGGCACCGGCCCGGACCACCTCAAGACGTTCACCGCCTGGGTGGTGGTTGCCGGCAACCGGTACGGCGGCGCGGAGGGGCGCAGCAAGAAGGAGGCCGAGCAGCGGGCCGCCGAGGCCGCCTGGCGGACGCTCGCCGAGCAGAACGGCCAGAACGGCCAGAACGGCGACGGCAGCCAGGGTGGTCAGAACGCCGACGGCGGCCAGCGTGGTCCGGTCGCCGACGATCGTCAGGACCAGCCGGCCGACCGGGACGACTCGGCCGACCGGGACGACTCGGCCGACCGCGGCGAGCCGTTCGGGCCGCTGGAGAGCGCCGAGCGGGCGGCGGAGGCCGAGCAGGCCGACCACCTGGCGCAGGCGCTGCCGGCCGGGGGCGCCGACGGCCACGAGACGGGCCGCCCGCGTGCCTGAGCTGCCCGAGGTGGAGACCGTCCGGCAGGGGGTGGCCCAGTGGGTCGTCGGCCGCCGGATCGCCTCGGTCGAGGTTCGTCATCCGCGTGCGGTCCGCCGGCACGCTCCCGGCGACGTGCACTTCGCCGACGTGCTCGCCGGCCGGACGGTGCTCGACGCCCGCCGTCGCGGCAAGTACCTGTGGCTGCCACTGGACAGCGGTGACGCGATCGTCGGGCACCTCGGCATGTCGGGTCAGCTGCTGCTCCAGCCACCCGGCACGACGGACGAGACCCACCTTCGGGTCCGGTTCCGCTTCAGCGACGACGGCCCGGAGCTGCGCTTCGTCGACCAGCGCACGTTCGGCGGGCTCTCGGTGAGCGAGGGCGGCGCCGAGTTGCCCGACGAGATCGCGCACATCGCCCGCGACCCGATGGACCCGGAGTTCTCCGACGAGGCGTTCGTCGCGGCGCTGCGCCGCCGGCACACCGAGGTGAAGCGCGCGCTGCTCGACCAGACCCTGATCTCCGGGGTGGGCAACATCTACGCCGACGAGGCGCTCTGGCGCGCCAAGCTGCACGGCGGCCGACCGACCGACGCGTTGACCGGCCCGGCCGCGCAGCGTCTGCTCGGCCACGTCCGCGACGTGCTGGCCGAGGCGATCAGCGAGGGCGGCACCAGCTTCGACGCCCTCTACGTGAACGTCAACGGCGAGAGTGGCTACTTCGACCGGGCGCTCAACGCCTACGGCCGCGAGGGCGAGCCGTGCCGCCGGTGTGGCGCGCCGATCCGCCGCGAGGCGTTCATGAACCGGTCCTCGTACAGTTGCCCGCACTGTCAGCCACGGCCCCGGGGTGCCCTTCGGGGATGACCCGGAGCCGGCTCGGGGCGATGCCGGCGGGTCGCGGCCCGTCGCTCGGGGCAGGCCCCCGGTGTACGTCCGAATCGCGGGCCGATGTCCCGCGAACGCACCCCCGCGCCCGGTCCGCTGGTTCCAGGGTGAGCCCAGGTCGATCCCCGATGTGACCGCCTCGTCACGCACCTAGCGTCAGCACCGTTGACAGGGGGTTGACGTGACAGGGGGACCCGAGATGGGCAGAAGACCGGTGACGGTGCGGCTGGCGCGGTGGAGCGCCGAGCACCCGTGGCGGGCGATCGCACTGTGGGCCGTGTTCGTGGCGGTGTGCTTCGTCGGCGGCAACGCCGCCGGACTCAACGAGGCCACCAGCGGTGACCAGGCGATCGGCGAGGCAGGGCGGGCCGGCCTGATCGTCGACGCCGCTAACTTCGACGACCCGGCCGTGGACAACGTCCTCATCACCTCCCGGGGTGGCGCGTTGGACCCGGCGGCGGCGAAGTCGGCGGCCGACGACGCGGCGGCCCGGCTGCGTACGGTCACCGGGGTTGCCGGGGTGGGCCAGCCGGTCACCGCGCGGGACGGCTCGGCGCTGCTGCTGCCGATCACCATGTCGGGTGACCCGGAGACGGCCTCGGAGCGGGTGCAGCCGTTGCGGGACGCCACCGCCTCCGTGCAGGCCGCGCACCCCGGGCTTCGCGTCGAGCAGGTCGGCGGACCGTCGATCGGTCAGGCCCTCGACGACACCCTGGGCAAGGACTTCAAGCGCGCCGAGCTGCTCAGCCTGCCGGTGACCCTGGCGATCCTGATCATCGCCTTCGGCGCGCTGATCGCGGCGAGCGTGCCGGTGCTGCTGGCCCTCTCCTCGGTCGCCGCCGCGATGGGTCTGTCCACTCTCGCCTCGCACCTGGTGCCGGCCACCGACACCACGGCACCGGTGATCCTGCTGATCGGCATGGCGGTCGGCGTCGACTACTCGCTGTTCTACATCCGTCGAGAGCGGGAGGAACGCGCCAAGGGTCGGTCCGGTCTGGACGCGGTGGAGATCGCCGCGGAGACCTCCGGGCACGCCGTCGTGGTCTCCGGCTTCGCGGTGATCATCTCGATGGCCGGGCTGCTGCTTGCCGGCGACGTGGTCTTCTCGTCCCTCGCCATCGGCTCGATCCTCGTGGTGGCCGTCGCGGTGACCGGTTCACTGACGGTCCTGCCCGCCCTGCTGGCCCGGCTCGGCCGTTGGGTGGACCGGCCCCGGGTGCCGCTGCTCTGGCGACTGACCGCGCCGCGTACCGGCCGGCACGGCGAGCCCCGCGCGCCCCGGCTGTGGCCGGCGGTGCTCAGGCCCGCGCTGCGCGCGCCGGTGGCGACGCTCATCATCTCGGTCGGGCTGCTCCTCGCGCTGGCCGCGCCGGCGCTCGGCATGAAGCTGAAGTTCCCCGGCATGGAGGACCTGCCCCGCACGACTCCGGCAATGCAGGCGTACGACCGGCTCACCACCGCCTTCCCGAGCGCCGGCACCAATCACGTGGTGGCCGTCCGGGCGCCCGCCGACCAGGCCGATCGGGTACGCACCGCCCTCACCGGCCTGTCCACCCGGGCGGCTGCCGATCCGCTGTTCGCCCCGGCCGAGGCGGACGGCCCGAAGATCGAGGTGTCGGCCGACCGGCGGGTCTCGGTGCTGGACGTCCCCACCCCGTACGCCAGTCGGGACGACCGTTCGGTGCAGTCGTTGGAGAAGCTGCGCGGGGACCTGGTCCCGGCCGAACTGCGGGGCATCCCCGGCATCGAGTACGCGGTGGGCGGGAGCGTCGCCGACAGCGAGGACTACGCCCAGCACGTCCGGGACAAGTTGCCGCTGGTCATGGGCTTCGTGCTGGTGCTGACCTTCCTGGTCATGACGTTCACCTTCCGGTCGGTGGTGATCGCGGCAAGCTCGATCGTGCTGAACCTGCTGTCCGCCGGTGCCGCGTACGGCCTGCTGGTGCTGATCTTCCAGGGCGAGTGGGCGCAGGGACTGCTCGGCTTCACCTCGATGGGCGCGATCGTGTCCTGGCTGCCGCTGTTCCTGTTCGTGGTGCTCTTCGGCCTCTCGATGGACTACCACGTCTTCGTGGTCAGTCGGATCCGCGAGGGCGTCCGGTCCGGCCTGCCCAACCGCGACGCCGTGTCGTACGGGATCACGTCGTCGGCCGGGGTGGTGACCAGCGCGGCGATCGTGATGGTCGGGGTCTTCTCGATCTTCGCGACGCTGAGCACGATCGACATGAAGCAGCTCGGCATCGGTCTGGCGGCGGCCATCCTGCTGGACGCCACCATCATCCGGGGCGTGGTGCTGCCGGCGTTGATGACCATGCTCGGCGACGCCAACTGGTGGGCCCCGCAATTCCTGCGCCCCCGCCCGGCCCCCGCCCCCACCGACCCGCCGTCCTCCGCCCCAGAGCTGGTCCCAGTGCCCTAACCACCCGCCCCGCCCCGCCCCGCGCCCGCGCCCCGCGCCCCGCGGCCCTGCCCTCGCCGCCCTCCAGCCCGTCGATCTTGCAGTTTCTGTCGCGGCGAAGCGGGGCCATCCCGGCAAACCGGCAACCGAAAGTGCAAGATCGCGGGGCTGGGGCTGGGGCTGGGGCTGGGGCTGGGGCTGGGCGGGGCGGGGCGCGGGTGGGCCGGGGGGTTAGGGGAGGGGGCAGGGTTCGCGGGATGCGTCGAGGGCGCGGTCCTTTCGGATGGACGCGAAGCCGTAGCCGACGGTGGTGACACAGAAGTCGTCGGTCGAGCCGGTGTACTCGACGTGGAAGACCGGCTTGCCGGCGTCGCTGAACGGCAGCAGTTTGGCGCACTGGGCCAGCCGGACACACTCCTCGTTGACGGCGAAGTCGAAGTCCGGGGCCAGCGCGGCGAGCTGGGGCACGTCGTTGACCAGCCCCGGGGAGAGACTCAGCGAGCGGGCCAGCTCGGCCAGCCGGCGGTTGAACAGCAGTTGGTCGTCGAAGTCGAGCGCAAAGCCGGAGCGCGCCGCGTACCCATCGGCGTCGAAGAGCGCCACCGCGCCGAAGCCCTTGCCCCGGCAGAGCCGGAACCGGTCGGTCAGCACCGGCCGGAGTGCGTCCCAACTCCGGACGTCCAGCCACCGGCTGTCGGGTCGACGCCCGGCCGCGCCCCGGACGACCTCGGGAAACCGGCTGGCGTCCGGGTCGTCGGAGCGGACCGATCCCACGTTCACCTGGCAGATCAGCCGGCGGTCCCGGGAGCGCAGGTCGGCGGTCTGTGCGGCGGTGGTGGCCACCGGGTCGAGGAGGAAGACGTGGGCGTCCACCGCCGGGTCGAGCGGGCCACTGAGCTGCCACTGCCACTGCCAGTGCCGGGCCTGCGCCGCCGGCCACGCGGTGGGCGCCCCGGGCGGGGTCAGCGCGGGCCGGCACCCGTACGCCGGCAAGACCAGCATCAGCGCGACGCTGGCGGACAGGACACGGCGCACTGGGCGTACGGCGACGCGTCGCCGCGGCCGGATCCGCATCGGCAGCTCCCGGGTCCCGGGCGGCCGGTCGCCGCCCGCACCGGTACGCGGCCCCCACGCTCCGGCCCGACGTACCTCACCGGGTCAACGAGCGCGGGGGCGGGAACGACGCGCGGTCAGCGCGGCGCCGCGAAGACCTGCGTCCAGTACGGTCCGTTGCTGTTGGCGATGCCGACGCCGATCTCGGTGAACGCGCAGTTCAGGATGTTGGCCTTGTGACCAGAGCTGTTCATCCACGCGTCCATCACCGCGGCCGGGGTCTGCTGGTTCCAGGCCACGTTCTCGCCGTACGTGCGCCAGGTGTAGCCGACCCGGTCCAGCCGGGTGCCGGCGTTGCTGCCGTCGCTGCCGGTGTGCGACATGTTCTTGTTGTCGGCCTGGTCCTGGCTGTGCCGCTGGGCGGCCGTCATCAGCTTGGTGTTGATGCTCAGCGCCTTGCAGCCGGCCTTGGCCCGCTCGGCGTTGACCAGGTCCACCACCTCGCGGGCCTGGGCGCTGACGGTGCCGCTGGAGCCGCTGGTGCCGGTGGAGCTGCCGGTGTTGCTCGGCGCGGTGCTGCGCTGGACGCTCCGGCGCGAAGCGGCGGTGCTCCGCGACGACGCTGGTGTGGGCTTGACGACCTTGGTCGGCGACGGGCTCGGAGAAGCCGGGCTGGGGATGGTCGACGGAGAGGGTGCGGCGAGGGTGTCCAGCGCCGGCTCTTCGGTGGGCGCGGCCGACGTCGCGAAGGAGTCGTCGACGGCCGTCTGCTGAGCGGCCCCGTCGTCACCGCCGGGCAGGGTGAGCGCGCCGACGCCGAAGCTCACCACGAGGGTGGCGGCCGCGGCGGCCCCCCCGATCATCAGTGGCCGGCGCCAGCGGCGTGGGGAGCGGTGCCGTCCCTCGCCGGGCCGGCTGGTCTCGGCGGTGCCGTGCCAGCCGTCGGTGGTCTCCGGGTCGGTGTCGGTGTGCCAGCCGCCGGGCACCTCGGCGCGTCGTCCGCCGGTGGTGTCCTGGGCCGGGCGGCTGTCGCCCCAACCGTGGGTCTCGCCGTCCGGCTGGTAGGCCCCCCAGGCGGCGGTGTGGGCGTCGGCCTCCTCGGCGGGGATCGCCGGGTCCGGTAGCCGGCCGTCGGTGGGCTGCTCCCGGTGCCACTCGTCGCCCGGCTGGCCGGGTTCGTCGCCAAAGAGATAGGCCGAGCGGGGCTCCGGGCGGTCGTGCAGCCAGGCCGGCTCGTCGGTCGGCCCTCCGGCGCGCCGGGGGGCGCCGTTGGGGTCCATCGGATCGGTCCAGCCGTACACGCCTATGCCTCCACGGGTCGGTTGCGGGCCGGGCTGACGCTACGGCGCGCCTACGAGCTGCGGCAACGTGGCTAAGAAAGAGTTAAGGGGAAGTGGGACACGAGGGTGCTGACTTCCGCGGATCCGGGCGTACAGTAAAGGTGTCCGGACAGAGAGTGTCCGTGCCTTGCGGCAGCCCCCCGGCAAGTGGACAGGTCGACGTGGAGATGATCTACGGCCTGCGAGAACTTGACGAAGGAGGGGTTTGCGGCTCAATATATAGGTGTCGCCAGTCGCGCCCGGTCATGCCCAGATACAGCCTGGAATGACAGCCGCGTACAAATGGGCGCGCGTTTGGCCGGCCTTTCCGGCAGCGCATATCAAGGAGTCAGCATGGCGAAGGCCCTCTACGGCCACGTAGGTGCAGCGCCCGACCGGCGTCTGCTCGACGAGGTCACCCGACTGCGTTCCAGGGTTCAGGCGCTGGAGTTCGAGATCACGCGTCTGCGTGCCGACAATGATCGGCTCGCGGCGGCTGCGGCGGAGGCGGACGATCTTCTCCGTCTGGCCGAGCCGGCGTTGACCTGATCTTCACGTCGCACAAAACTGAATCGCACCACCGCAAAAATGCGCGCCGACACCTCAGTGCCGGCGCGCAACACTGTCCGGCACCTTTTCGGCGCCGACGATTCATGATCTTGCAGCCGATCGTGCGGGAAGCGCGCCGCACAGTTACCGAAAAGCAAGTCGGCGGATAAGCCGATCATGAAAGGCGCTTGTCTTTCTCGCTGTCGACCGAACAACAGCGCGCCCACTGCCGACGCGACGCGGGGCGGGTCGCGTGCCGGCGCGCTCCCACCGCCGGGTTAGTCTGCGGGTTCACCCAGGTCCCCACAGCCGGCGACGGTACGGCGGCCACCGGACGAGGATCGAGTAGGTGTATCTCAAGAGCCTGACGGTGAAGGGGTTCAAGTCCTTCGCCTCCGCCACGACGTTGAAGCTGGAGCCCGGGATCACCTGTGTGGTGGGCCCGAACGGCTCGGGCAAGTCCAACGTCGTCGACGCCATCGCCTGGGTCCTCGGCGAGCAGGGCGCCAAGGCCCTCCGTGGCGGCAAGATGGAGGACGTCATCTTCGCCGGCACCTCCGGCCGGGCTCCGCTGGGTCGCGCCGAGGTCACCCTCACCATCGACAACACCGACGGCGCGCTGCCGATCGAGTACACCGAGGTCTCCATCACCCGCCGGATGTTCCGTTCCGGCGAGAGCGAGTACGAGATCAACGGCAACTCCTGCCGGTTGCTCGACATCCAGGAGCTGCTGTCCGACTCCGGCATCGGCCGGGAGATGCACATCATCGTCGGGCAGGGCCGCCTCGACGGCATGCTGCACGCCAAGCCGGAGGACCGCCGCGCGTTCATCGAGGAGGCGGCCGGCGTCCTCAAGCACCGCAAGCGCAAGGAAAAGGCGCTTCGCAAGCTCGACGCGATGCAGGTGAATCTCAATCGCCTGACCGACCTCACGGCGGAGCTTCGTCGTCAGCTCAAGCCACTGGGCCGGCAGGCCGAGGTGGCCCGGCGCGCCGCCGCCATCCAGGCCAACCTGCGCGACGCCCGGTTGCGGCTGCTCGCCGACGACCTGGCCACCCTGCGGACCACCCTGGACCGGGAGATCGCCGACGAGACCGCGCTGCGCGAGCGGCGCGAGCAGATCGAGGGTGAGCACACCGAGGTGCAGGGTCGGCTCGGCGAGTTGGAGGCCGCCCTCGCGGAGGACGCGCCGCTGCTCGCCGCCGCCCAGGACACCTGGTACAAGCTCTCCGCCCTCCAGGAACGCTTCCGCTCGATCGAGCAGTTGGCCCGGGAGCGACTGCGGCACCTCAGCGCCACCGGCGACGACGAGCGGCCCGGCCGCGACCCGGACCAGCTGGAAGCCGAGGCGGAACGCGTCCGCGAGCAGGAGGAGGAGCTGCGCGGCGCGCTCACTGACGACCAGATCCGACTGGCCGAGGCGGTCGAGCACCGCCAGGAGTTGGAGCGGCAGCTGGCCGCCGCCGAGCGCGAGCTGGTCGCCGCGGCCAAGGCCATCGCCGACCGGCGCGAGGGGATGGCCCGGCTCACCGGCCAGGTCAACTCCGCCCGGGCCCGGACCACCAGCGCCGGCGAGGAGATCGAACGCCTCGCGATCGCGCACGCCGACGCGCTGGGCCGCGCCGAGCAGGCACAGGCCGACCTGGACGCGGTCGCCGCCCAGTCCACCGAGGCCGACCGGGACAACGCGGACCTGGACGCCCGGCACGCCGAGGCGGTCGCCGTGCAGGAACGCGCCCAGGCCACCGTCCGATCGCTGTCCGACGCCGAGCGGGCCGCGGAGAAGGACGCCGCCTCCTGGAAGGCCCGCGAGGAGGCGCTCGCCCTGGGGCTGCGGCGCAAGGACGGCGCCGGGGCGCTGCTCGCCCGCGCCGGAGACGTGCCCGGCCTGCTCGGCAGCCTCGCCGGGTTGCTCACCGTCGCACCCGGTCACGAGGCCGCGCTGGCCGCCGCGCTCGGCGGCCTCGCCGACGCCGTCGCCGTCAGTGGGGTGGACGAGGCCGTCGAGGCGATGCGGCTGTTGAAGATCTCCGACGCCGGCCGGGCCGGACTGCTGGTCGGCAGCCCGGCGGGGCCCGGCATGACCGGCTCCGCCGACGCGCTACGCCCGAAGTTGCCGGACGACGCCCGGTGGGCGCCCGACCTGGTGGAGTGCAGCGCCGAGCTGCGTCCGGCGGTGCACCGGGCCCTGCGGGACGTGGCGCTCGTCGACGATCTCGCCGCCGCCGCCGAGCTGGTCGCCAGCAACCCCGAGCTGCGGGCGGTCACCCCGGACGGTGACGTGGTCGGGGCGTACGCGGCGGCGGGCGGGTCGGCCAAGGCTCCCAGCTACATCGAGGTGCAGGCCGCAGTCGAGGAGGCCCGCGCCAACCGGGTCACCGCCGAACGCGCCGGTCTGGAGCTGCGTGATCAGTTGGTCGAGGCGCGCGCCGAGGTGGCGACCGCCAAGGAGGCTGTGCAGCACGCCGCCGCCGAAAAGCGCGAGGCGGAGAGCCACCGCAACGCCGCCGCTCGTCGGCTGGCCGAGCTGGGCGCGGCGGCCCGCTCCGCGAAGGCCGAGACGGACCGGCTCGGCGACTCCCGCTCCCGCGCCGAGGCCGCCCGGCAACGGGACCTCACCGCGCTCGCCGAGCTGGAGGAGCGGCTACGGCTGGCCGAGGAGACCCCGGTCGACGCCGAGCCCTCCACCGAGGAACGGGATCAACTGGCGGCCATGGTGCCGCAGGCCCGGCAGAACGAGATGGAGGTCCGGCTCGCCGTGCGTACCGCCGAGGAGCGGGTCTCCTCGATCGCCGGCCGGGCCGACTCGCTCGCGCGGCAGGCCACCGCGGAACGGGCTGCCCGGGAACGCGCGGCGGCCCGGCGGGCCGCCCGCGCCCGGGGTGCGGGCATCGCCCGGTCCGTCGCCGGTGGCGCCCGGGAGGCGCTGACCCGACTGACCACCTCCATCGCGACGGCGGAGGAGCACCGCGACGCGGTCGCCCTGGAGCGCGCCGCGCGGGAGGCAGAGCTTCAGGAGGTACGCGGTGCCGCCAAGCGGCTCGGCGCGGAGTTGGAGCGACTGACCAGCCAGGTGCACCGCGACGAGGTGGCCCGGGCGGAGCAGCGGCTGCGTATCGAGCAGTTGGAGGCGAAGGCCGCCGAGGATTTCGGGCTGGACGTGGAGACGCTGGTCGCCGAGTACGGTCCGACTCAGCCCGTTCCGCCGACCGCGGTGGACGTCGCGACGGCCGAACGTGACGGTCTGCCGGTGCCCGAGCCGGTGCGCTACGAGCGGCCGGTGCAGGAGAAGCGGGCCGCGAAGGCGGAACGGGAACTCGCCCTGCTCGGCAAGGTCAACCCACTCGCGCTGGAGGAGTTCGCCGCGCTGGAGGAGCGCTTCAAGTTCCTCTCCGAGCAGTTGGAGGACCTCAAGGCCACCCGTCGGGACCTGCTCACCGTGGTGAAGGACGTGGACGAGCGGATCCTGGAGGTCTTCGCCAGCGCCTTCGAGGACACCGCCCGGGAGTTCGAGCAGGTGTTCACAGTGCTCTTCCCCGGTGGCGAGGGACGGCTGATCCTCACTGAACCCGACGATCTGCTCACCACCGGCGTCGAGGTGGAGGCCCGCCCGCCGGGCAAGAAGATCAAGCGCCTGTCGCTGCTCTCCGGTGGCGAGCGGTCGCTGACCGCGGTGGCCATGTTGGTGGCGATCTTCCGCGCCCGGCCCAGCCCGTTCTACATCATGGACGAGGTGGAGGCGGCCCTGGACGACGTCAACCTGGGCCGGTTGATCACGTTGATGGCACAGTTGCGCGAGAAGAGTCAGCTGATCGTCATCACGCACCAGAAGCGGACGATGGAGATCGCCGACGCGCTCTACGGCGTGACCATGCGCAGTGGGGTCACCCACGTGATCAGCCAACGGCTCAATCGGGCCGACGAGGACGACCAGCGGCACGGCCGCGGCGAGGAGAACGGGTAGTGGCTCGGGAACGCGCGACGGCGCTCCTGCTGGACTTCGACGGCGTACTGCGCCGGTGGGACCCGGCGGTGGCCGCCGTTGTCGAGCGGGAGTACGGCCTCTCCGAGGGGGTGCTCGGTGAGATCGCCATGCAGTGGGGGCGGCTCCAGCCGGTGCTCACCGGCCAGGTCAACCACGCTGAATGGATGGACAGCGTGGCGGACGCCCTGGCCGAATCGGTGGGCAGCCCGGAACGCGCCCGCGCCGCTGTGGAGCAGTGGCAGAGCTACCGCGGAGAGGTCGACCAGGAGGTGCTGGCGTTCGTTCGGGAGGTCCGTGCGGCGGGCATCCGGGTCGGGCTGGGCACCAACGCCACCGACCTGCTCGACTCCGACCTGGCCGCGCTCGGCATGGTCGGCGAGCTGGACGTGGTGGTCAACTCCTCGGTGATCGGCGTACACAAGCCCGCCCCGGAATACTTCAAGGCCGCCTGCGTGGCCCTGGCCACCCCGCCGGCCCGGGTTCTCTGCGTCGACGACGAGGACTGGGCCGTGCGGGGTGCCCGGTCCGCCGGGTTGTCGGCGCACCGCTGGGGCGGCCACGCGGACCTGCGCTACCTGCGGGCGGCCCTGGACTACTGAGTGCCTGTCAGTCGCCGGTGACGCCGTCGATGCGTTCCCGGATCAGGTCGGCGTGGCCGTTGTGCCGCGCATACTCCTCGATCATGTGCACGTACACCCAGCGCAGGCTGAAGGTGCGGTTCCCGTCGCTGCGGGTCAGCCTGAACGTGTCGTCCAGGGACCGCCCCTCGGTCGCCGCGCGGGCCGCTTCGACCTCGGCCCGGAAGGCGGCGAAGGCGGCCTCCGCGTCGGCGTTGGCCGCAGCATGGAAGTCGGCGTCGTTGTCGGTGGTGTAGTCAAAGAGGTCGGGCAGGTCCTGGCCGGCGAAGCGTTGGCGGAACCATGAGCGCTCCACATCGGTCATGTGCAGGACCAACCCGAGAAGGCTCAGGCTGGACGGCTCGACGCTTGCCGTGCGCAACTGCTCGGCGGTCAGGCCGGCACACTTGTGCAGCAAGGTGTCGCGGTGGTAATCGAGCCAGCCTTCCAGCATGGTGCGCTCATCAGCGACCAACGGCTCGTGGCTGCGGTCGATCTGCGGTGCTCTCCAAGTCGTCATCGGGTCATCCTGCGGCTCGGGTAAGACAGTCGCGAGCGGTTTTCAGGGCACCACGACGACCGGCCAGCGGCCGGCGCGGACCAGGCGGGTGGCGACCGAGCCGACCAGGCGGTGCCCGGCCTGCTCGGAGGCACCCACCACCACCATGTCGGCCTGGAACTCGTCCGCCGCCGCGCGCAGCTCGGCGTACGCGTCGCCGCGCCGGCACAGGAAGGTCACCGGAATGCCCCACTGCTCGGCCCCACGCCGGCACTCCCGGCGCAGCTCGTCGGCCAGCTCGTCGTGCGTGCGTTGGACCGCGCCGGCGTCCATGCCGGGAACCAGGGCGGTCAGCCCGCTCGGTGAGCTGACGAAGACCACCACCAGCGCGGCGCTCTGCCGACGGGCCAGGCCGGCGGCGTAGGCACCGGCCCGCTCGGAGGTGCGGGTGCCGTCGACACCCGCCATGATCACCCGAGGGCCGTCCGTGCCGCGCTCGAAGGGCAGCGGTCGGGTCCGGGGGCCGTACTCCTCGCGGTCCGGTGCTCCCACGCCCATGGCTCTACCTCACCTCTGCTCGCCAGTACGGATCACGGGTGCGCCAGCGCCGGCGGTGACTGTCGATTCCCGCTCGACCTGCTCGGAAACCGGGTTGCCGTTGTGCTGGCGCAGCGGCACCTCCTTGATGAAGACCACAGCGATCAGCGCGATCAACGCGAACGGGGCGGCGGCGAGGAAGATGTCACCGGCACCGTGGCCGTACGCGCTCTCGACGACAGCCCGCAGCGGGCCGGGCAGGGTGTGCACGTCGGGCAGGGCGCCGCCGCTGCCCGAGCTGGAGGCGGGGATGCCGAGCTGCGCCAGCCCGTCGGCGGTGTAGTCCTTGACCTTGTGGGCGAGCACCGCGCCGAGGGCGGAGACGCCGATCGCGCCACCCAGGCTGCGGAAGAACGCCACCACCGAGCTGGCCGCGCCGAGCTCGTGCGGGCCGACGGTGTTCTGCACGGCGAGGACCAGGTTCTGCATGGTCATTCCCAGGCCGACACCGATCAGCAGCATGTAGACGCTGAGCAGGGTGAAGCTGGTGTCGGCGCGCAGGGTGCCCATCAGCGCGAAGCCGATGGTGAGCAGCGCCGACCCGATCACGAGGTACCGCTTCCAGCGGCCGGTCTTGCTGATGACCCGCCCGATGACCGTGGAGGCGACCAGCAGGCCGAGGATCATCGGCAGGGTCATCAGGCCGGACATGGTCGGGCTCTGCCCACGGCTGATCTGGAAGTACTGGCCCAGGAAGATGGACGCGCCGAACATGCCCACACCGACCGCGATGCTGGCGATCACGGCGAGGGTGATGGTGCGGTTGCGGAACAGCCGCGGTGGGATCATCGGCTCGGCGGCCCGGGTCTCGACCCGGATCGCCAGCGCGCCGAGGATCAGGGCACCGACGACCATCGCGGCGGTCTGCCAGGACGCCCAGGCGAACTGGTCGCCGGCGAGCGAGACCCAGATCAGCAGCAGCGAGACGGCGGCGGTGATCAGGGTGGCGCCCCACCAGTCGATCTGCGCCTTCCGCTTGACCACGGGCAGGTGCAGGGTCTTCTGGAGCACGATCAGCGCGATGATGGCGAACG
Source organism: Micromonospora sp. NPDC049049 (assembly GCF_040649115.1). Classification (NCBI taxonomy): domain Bacteria; kingdom Bacillati; phylum Actinomycetota; class Actinomycetes; order Micromonosporales; family Micromonosporaceae; genus Micromonospora; species Micromonospora sp. NPDC049049. The sequence goes on from NZ_JBEZEX010000017.1 coordinate 147,894, forward strand.
GCACGCCGACGTAGAAGCACCAGCGCCAGCCGAGCCAGGAGGTGTCCACGATCACGCCGCCGATCAGCGGGCCGCCGATGGTGCCGACGGCCATCACCGCGCCGAGGTAGCCGCTGTAGCGGCCCCGCTCGCGGGGCGCGATCATCGTGGCCATGATCACCTGAGCCAGTGCGGTGAGACCGCCGGCGCCGACGCCCTGGAGCACGCGGCAGGCGATCAGCTCACCGGTGCCCTGGGCGAGGCCGGCCAGCACCGAGCCCAGCACGTAGATCCCCAGCGCGAGCTGGACGAGTGTCTTCTTGTTGGTCAGGTCGGCCATTTTGCCCCAGATCGGGGTGGTCGCGGTGGTCGCGAGCAGGGCCGAGGTCACCACCCAGGTGTACGCGGACTGGCCGCCGTGCAGTTCGGTGATGATCCGCGGCAGCGCGTTCGAGATGACCGTGGAGGAGAGGATCGCGACGAACAGACCCAGCAGCAGGCCGGAGAGTGCTTCCAGGATCTGCCGGTGGGTCATGTCGACGGCGGCCGCCCGCGTGGGGACTGTGGCCTGGCTCATCGTGTGTTGCCTCCGAGCGGAGTCGAGGTGGAACGGCGACGGACTGGTACGCGTGGGCCGCCTGAGAATTGCCTGAGGCAACCGTATGCCTTGGTTGCCTGAAGCAACAACTTGTCGGACCGGCGCGCTATTCCCCGTCGCGATGCCTACTGCCAGGAGTCGTTGAACCGGCCGAGCAGCCGGGCGAACTCCTCGACGTCCCGCTCCGGCCAACCGTCCAGGGCGCGCAGAAACTCGCCCAGTCGCGCCGAACGGGCAACGTCGAACCGGCGCTGCCCCTCCTCGGTCATGCTGATCTGCGCGGCCCGCCGATCACTCGGATCGGGGTCGCGGTGGATCAGGCCGAGGACCTCCAACGCGTTGATCTGCCGGCTCAGCGTGCCCTTGCCCACGCCCAGCCGCGCCGCCAACTCGGTCAACCGGATCGACCCGCTACGCCGCAACCACAGCAACAACCCGTAGGTGTTCGGCTCCAGATTCGGGTGCACCTCCCGGGCAATCTCCCAGGAGACCGCCCGCCCACGGCGCAACAGAGCGGTCAACTCGTGCTCGACCGCCCGGATCGGCTCCGGCAGGTGCTCGTCCACGGCGTAGAGACTACGGCGCGGCCGGCTCGCCGTCGCCGGAGAGTCGACGCCGCATCACCGGGCGTAGGTGCCCGTCCTTCGTGGTGCCCTCGATGACCACGTCCGCCCCGCGCCCCTGATGGGTCAGAGTGGCGACCGCGTTACCGAAGTACGGGCCGGCCAGCTTGCGCCAGCGCACCCCCGGCCGGCGTACGCCCGCCGAACGGGCCAGCGCCCGGGTGGCCCCGGCCGGACCCGGCGACCAGCCCAGTTTCATCAGCGGGCGAATGCCCGCCGGCACCTGGTTGTGGATCGGCGAACAGGTGAGCTGGTGCACCGGAGTGACCACCGCCGGGTCCGCGAACCGGGCCCGCGCCACGTACGAGTGGTGCACGTCACCGGAGAGCACGCTGATCGACGCCGGTGGGGCGTACGCCGGGCCGGCCCCGATCCGCGCGCCGGACTGCCGCGGCGTGCCGGTGCCGATCCTTGCGAACGTCTCCGCGAGCGCCTCGAAGGACCGCCGGAACGCCGCCCAGTGCTCCAGGTCCAGCGCACGCCGCAGCTTCTCCGCCCCGCGCGCCACCCACGGTCGGCGTGAGTCCGCCAGTTTCTCGTTCCACGCCTCGATGTGGTGGATGCCCTGCGGCAGCAGCCAGGGCAGCGAGGCGCCCACCACAAGGTGGTCGTAGACCCCGTGCGCCTGGTCGAGGAACCAGGCCCACTCGCCGGGCGGCAGCATCGCCCGGCTGTTGGGCTCGAGCACCCGGCTGCACCTGTTGTCCAGCATGACCAGCCGGGTCCGGCCCAGATCCAGCGCGTAGCTCCACTGATACTGCACCGCGCGCCAGCGCTCGGTGTCGTGCGCCAGGTCGGACTCCTGGTCGACCCGGTGGCCGAACTCACGCAGCACGCTGGTGGCGTCCTCGGCGGCGGCGACCTTCGCGAAGACCGGATCGGCGACGATCTCGTCTGGGGAGAGATTGCCCAGATGCTGGTAGACCCAGTACGAGGCGAGCCCACTGCCGATCCGCTCCGCCCACCACGGCTGCTCGCGTACGTCGGCCCGCCACGCCGCCGAGGTGTTCCAGTCGTCGATGATCTCGTGATCGTCGAAGATCATCACGCTGGGCACCGTGGAGAGCAGCCAGCGGATCTCCGGATCACGCCAGGACTCCAGATAGAGCTTGGTGTACTCGTCGAAGCTCACCACCTGGTCGGCCGGCGCGCCCTTCGGCCGCCGCCGCCGTCGACGCAGCAGCCGGCGCACAGTGGGCGAGGTGACGTCGGCGTAGACCTGGTCACCGAGCAGCACCAGCAGGTCGGGCAGCGGGTTCGACTCCGGGTCCGCCATCAACCGCCGGGCGTACGCGTCCAGCGCGTCAGGTGGCAGCTTGCGGGTGGTGGCGTGCTGGGTGGTCTCCCGGCACGAGCCGAAGATCAAATTGACCGGCTGGTCCCGGTCGTCGGCAGCCCGGGTGCGGATCACGCTCGGCGGGAACCCGCTGCTCGGCACCGGCCAGACGAGCTCGTCGTCGACGAGCACCTCGTAGGTGGTCTCGCTGTCCGCGGTGAGCCCCTCCACGACCACGAGGGCGTAGTGGTGGTCGTACGCCGAGAAGGTGGGCGCGGTGCCGGTGGCGCCGTCGGCGGTACGGACGGTGACCACGGCGGGCCCGGCGGTCTCTACCCAGATGGTGGCCCGGGTGTCCACGACTCGCCGCAGGAGTGGGCCGATGAGGAGGTGTGCGGCGGACATGGCGCGAGCCTACCGCCGGATTCCGGACACCGGCTGCGGGCCGTGGCTGAGATGCTTAGCACCGCCCAGGGGGGTGGCTGAGATGCTGGCACCGCCCAGGGGGGTGGCTGAGGTGCTGGCACCGCCCAGGGGGCGGTGTGGCTGAGACTCCGTGCACGGCTCGGGGTGCGGTGGCTGGGACGCCGCCGCCGGCATCTGACAGGATTCCGGCATGGCCGAATATCTCGTCCTCGCTCTGGTCCTGCTCGGTGTGCTGATCGCCGGCACAGTCGGGCTGGTCGTGCCGCGCCTGCGGCGACGACCCGAGCCCCCGCTGCCACGCACGGAGGTCGACACCAGGGCTGAGGAGGATCTCGCCGGCCCGCCGGTCGAGGCACCGGAGTCCGATCTGTCCACCGGCGTCCTGGTCGAGCCGCCGCCGGTGCTCGAACCGCAGGTCGAGGTGCCCGAGCCGACCGCCGGGCGGCTGGTCCGTCTCCGCTCGCGGCTGTCCCGCTCACAGAACGTGTTCGGCAAGAGCCTGCTCGGCCTGCTCGCCCGTGACCACCTCGACGAGGACGTCTGGGAGGAGATCGAGGACAGCCTGATCACCGCCGACGTCGGCGTCGACGCCACCCGCGACATCGTCGACCGGCTTCGCGAGCGCACCCGGGTGCTCGGCACCCGCTCGGCCTCCGAGCTGCGGGCACTGCTCGCCGCCGAGCTGGTCAACGCGCTCGATCCGAGCCTGGACCGCTCGCTGCGGACCGCCCCTAAGGACGGCGTGCCGGCGGTGGTCCTCGTTGTCGGCGTCAACGGCGCCGGCAAGACCACAACCTGCGGCAAGATCGCCCGGGTGCTGGTGGCCGACGGTCGCAGCGTGCTGCTCGGCGCTGCGGACACCTTCCGGGCCGCCGCGGCCGACCAACTGGAGACCTGGGGCTCGCGCGTCGGAGCGGAGACCGTGCGGGGGCCCGAGGCAGCCGACCCGGCCAGCGTCGCGTTCGACGCCGTCAAGCGCGGCATCGACACCGGCGTGGACACCGTGCTCATCGACACCGCCGGCCGTCTGCAAAACAAGATCGGCCTGATGGACGAGCTGGGCAAGGTCAAGCGCGTGGTGGAGAAGCAGGGCCCGATCGACGAGACACTGCTCATCCTGGACGCCACCACCGGGCAGAACGGCCTGGAGCAGGCCCGGGTCTTCACCGAGGTGGTCAACGTGACCGGCGTGGTGCTGACCAAGCTCGACGGCACCGCCAAGGGCGGCATCGTGATCGCCGTGCAACGCAAGCTCGGCATCCCCGTGAAGCTGGTCGGCCTCGGCGAAGGCAAGGACGACCTGGCCCCGTTCGACCCGGCGCAGTTCGTCGACGCGTTGCTGGGGACCGAGGCCACCGGCCGGGACGCGTAGTCTCGGGTGACCACTGACGATCGCGCGTACGCGGGCTGGCGTGACCCCGGCCATCCTTCGCAGCGCCTCGGGAGACCGTACGTGACTTCGCAGGAGATCCCGCTGCACGGCGGCAACGTGAGCACCGTTGTCCGTGTGGGTGACACGGTCCGGCGCAACGCCGGGCCGTGGACCCCGTCCGTGCACGCGCTGCTGCGCCACCTGGAGTACGTGGGGTTCACCGGAGCCCCCCGGGCCCTCGGGATGGACGAGCGCAACCGTGAGGTGCTGTCGTACCTGGAGGGGGAGTGCGGAGAATATCCGCTCGCCCCGCACTGGGTGACCGACGAGGCCCTGGTCACCGTCGCCACCATGCTGCGCATGTTCCACGACGCGCAGTACGGCTTCACTCCTCCGCAGGCGGCGGTCTGGCGCTCGTTCGGGCCCCCACCGCCGGACACCGAGGTGATCTGCCACCACGACGCCGCGCCGCACAACGTGATCTGGCGTCCGGACGGCACCCTCGGGCTGATCGACTTCGACCTCGCCTCGCCCGGAGCGCGGATCTACGACGTGGCGTACGCGGCCTGGACCTGGGTGCCGATCTTCGCGGACCGCGACTCGATCACGCTGGGCTGGAAGAACCCGGACCGCCCTCGCCGCCTCCGGCTCTTCGCCGACGCGTACGGGCTGATCCCCCGGGATCGGCACCGGCTGATCCGGACCATCCGTAAACGGATCGTGGACCACGTCGAGGGGATCCGCCGGATGGCCGCCGCCGGTGAGCCGGCGTTCGTCCGGATCGTGCACAAGGGCCACCTGCGTCGACCGATGCGTGATCTGCGACTGCTCGACTACGAGCGGCACACCCTGGAGAACGCCCTCCGCTGAGCGCCGGTCCGGCGATGCTCGGCCGGGCGCGTCACGCGCACCGGTCGATGCCGTTGACCGGTCAGCCATCGACGATCGCCGTCCGGTCGATCCACAATCGTCCATGCTGACGACTGTGCGGAGTTCGTGACACGTCCGAAACAACCCGTCACGAAACGGAAACCCGCACGGGACCCAAAGTGAAACAGGCGGCCGCGAAGCTTCCGCGCAACCGGCCTACGGGCGACGCTGCCCCGGAAAGCCGCGAAGGAGGACTTCACCTTTAGGAGGCCAGCGTGCCTGAAGCACCGACGATCGACGGCGCCAATACCACGTGGCTGCTGGTTTCGACCGCGCTCGTGCTGCTCATGACCCCCGGACTGGCGCTGTTCTACGGCGGCCTCAACCGGGCCAAGGGCGTACTCAACATGATGATGATGAGCTTCTCGGCTATCGGGCTCATCTCTATTCTGTGGTGGTTCTACGGATTCAGCGTCGCCTTCGGGACCGACGTGAACGGCTTCTGGGGCGACCCGGGCGCGTACCTCGGCACCAAGACCTTCCTCGCCGAAACCGACCTGTGGGGCGCCACGGCGGAGAACCCCAGCGGCATCGGGGTTCCGCTCTACGTGTTCATGGCCTTCCAGATGGTCTTCGCGGTGATCACCGTCGCGCTGATCAGTGGTGCCATCGCCGACCGGGCCAAGTTCGCCGGCTGGCTGCTGTTCGCCTTCGGCTGGGCCACCCTGGTCTACTTCCCGGTCGCCCACTGGGTGTGGGGCGGCGGCATCATCGGCGCTGACATCCACGCGTTGGACTTCGCCGGTGGCACCGCGGTGCACATCAACGCCGGTGCGGCGGCCCTGGCCGTTGCCCTGGTCCTCGGCAAGCGGCTCGGTTGGCCGCGGGAGGGCATGAAGCCGCACAACATCCCGCTGGTCGCGCTCGGTGCGGGTCTGCTGTGGTTCGGCTGGTTCGGGTTCAACGCCGGCTCCGAGCTGACCGTCGACTCGGTCGCCGGCCTCGCCTTCATCAACACCCAGCTCGCCACGGCGGCTGCGGTGCTCGGCTGGATCGCTGTCGAGTGGATCAAGGACCGGAAGCCGACCATGGTCGGTGCCTCGTCCGGCGCCGTCGCCGGCCTGGTCGCCATCACCCCGGCCTGCGGGTTCATCGCCCCCTGGGCGGCCGTCCTGCTCGGCGTCGTCGCCGGCGCGGTGTGCGCGCTCGCCATCAGCCTCAAGTACAAGCTCGGCTACGACGACTCGCTCGACGTGGTCGGCGTGCACTTCGTCGGTGGTTGGATCGGTTCGCTCTGGCTCGGTCTCTTCGCCACCAACTCGGTGAACGCGGCGATCAGCGACGTGGTGGGTGCCTCCGACGGCCTCTTCTACGGCGGCGGCGCGACCCAACTCGGGCGGCAGGCCCTCGCCGGCCTGATCGTCACCGTCTGGTCGTTCGGCATCGCCTGGGTGCTGGCCTTCGTCATCGAGAAGACGATCGGCTTCCGGGTCAAGGGTGAGGACGAGGTCGAGGGCATCGACATCGCCGAGCACGCCGAGAGCAGCTACGACCTGTCCCCAGCCGGTGGCGGCACGGGTGGCGCATTCGCGATGGCCGGCATCGGCACCCCCGGTGGCGGCACGACGAGTGGTGCCAAGCCGGAGGCGGAGCCCGCCGAGCCGGTCAGCGAAAAGGTCGCCGGTTAACGTTCCTGGGATGGAGGGGTTGGACATGAAGCTGGTGACCGCAGTCATCAAGCCGTACCAACTGGACGCGGTGAAGGAGGCCCTGCACGCCCTCGGGGTGGCCGGGTTGACCGTCAGCGAGGTTCAGGGGTACGGACGGCAGAAGGGGCACACCGAGGTCTACCGGGGTGCCGAGTACACGGTCGAGTTCCTGCCCAAGATCCGGGTCGAGGTGCTCACCGACGAGATCGACGTCGACAAGGTGGTGGACGCCATCGTCGGAGCGGCCCGCACGGGCAAGATCGGTGACGGCAAGGTCTGGGTCACCGGTGTCGAAGAGGTCGTCCGGGTACGTACCGGCGAACGCGGCCTCGACGCACTCTGACGCGGCCACGACTGACATGACCTCGTTGATCAAGAAGAACGCGTCAGGACCCGCCGATGACGGCGACGCGAAGCTCTTGATCAACGAGGTCGTCGGCGTTCCCGGGGGGATCGGGGAAGCGGCCCGGCGGGGGCGGGCCGCGGCCTACGACTCGTTCCTGCGGGGGTTGCTGCCGCCGCGGGACGGGGTGGCACTGCTGGCCGTCGGGGGCCTGGGTCGGCGGCAGTGTGCTCCGTACAGCGACCTCGACCTGGTGCTGGTGCACGCCGGGGTGCCCGGCACGGACGAGTTGGCCGCCTCGGTCTGGTACCCGATCTGGGACGCGGGCCTGCGGCTCGACCATTCCGTACGCACCGTCGCCGAGGCGCTCTCGGTGGCCCAGGACGACGTCAAGGTAGCCCTCGGGCTGCTCGACGCCCGGTTGATCGTGGGGGACCAGGCGCTGGCCGACGCGCTGATCCGCACCGCCGCCGATCACTGGCGGCGTACCGCCGTCCGGCACCTTGCCGGCCTGCGCGAGGTCACCGAGGCCCGTTGGCAGGCCCACGGTGAGCTGGCGTTCCTGCTGGAGGGCGACCTCAAGGAGGCCGCCGGTGGTCTGCGCGACGTGGGGCTGCTGCGGGCGATCTCCGCCGCCGGCATCACCGACGCGCTGCGTCCTGCCGTACGCGCCGCTCACCTGCACCTGTTGGACACCCGCGACGCGCTGCACCAGCAGGTCGGCCGACGGGTCGACCGGCTGGTCGCCCAGGAGCGCGACGGAGTGGCCAACCTGCTCGGCCTGCGACAACTCCAGCCCGGCGCGTCCGACGCCGAGGGGCGGCCGGGAGCCGTGGTGCACGACGGTGATGTGCTGCTGCGTCGGGTCGCCGGTGACGCCCGCACGGTCAGCCACGCCCTGGACGACGCCTTCCGGGCCGCTGACCGGCTGCGCTCCGGCCGTTCCCGCGGCGGCAACGGCCGCCCGGCCCGCCGCCCGGTCGCCCGCGACGTTGTCGAACACGACGGCGAGCTGGTGCTCGCCCGCACGGCGATCGGGGCACGCCCCGACCCGAGCCTCTCGCTGCGGGTGGCCGCCGCGTCGGCCACGACCCGGATCCCCATCGCGCGGGCCACGTGCGAGTGGCTGGCGGCGTACTGTCCGCCCCTGCCGGCCCCCTGGCCGGCCGAGGCCCGGGCCGCGCTGATCACCCTGCTGGGCGCCGGTCCCGGCCTGGTGCCGGCCTGGGAGACCTGCGACCGGTACGGGCTGGTCGACGGCTGGCTGCCCGAGTGGACCCGGCTGCGCAGCCTGCCCCAGCACAACCCGGTGCACCGCTTCACCCTCGACCGGCACCTCGTGCAGACCGCGCACGAGGCCAGCCGGCACGCCCGCGAGGTGGAGCGCCCGGACCTGCTGCTCCTCGGCGCTCTCCTGCACGACATCGGCAAGGGACTCCCCGGTGACCACAGCACCGTCGGCGTGCCGGTTGCCCAGGCGGTTGCCACCAGGGTCGGTCTGCCCACCGCCGAGGTCGAGCTGATCGGCAAGCTGGTCCGGCTGCACCTGCTGCTGCCCGACGTGGCCACCCGCCGGGACCTGAGCGACCCGGTCACCATCGCCTCGGTGGCCGAGGCGGTCGGCGACACCGGCACCCTCGACGTGCTGCACGCGTTGGTCCGCGCCGACGCGGCGGCGACCGGGCCGGCGGCCTGGTCCGACTGGAAGGGCCGACTCGTCGCCGAGTTGGTCACCCGGGTCCGCACCGCGCTGGACACCGGCGTACTCCCCGAGCCACCCGCCCCGGACCCGGAGTTGCTGGCCGGGCCCCTGCCGGTCGTCCACCTGACCGGCGACCGGGTGTCGGTCGCGGCGGCCGACCGACGGGGTCTGCTCGCCACTGTGGCCGGCTGCCTGGCCCTGCACCGGCTGGAGGTGATCTCCGCGGACGCCTCCGCCGTCGACGGCCGGGCCCTGGTCGAGTGCCGGGTGCAGCCCCGCTACGGCCTTCCGCCGGACCCGGTCCCGCTCCGCGCCGACCTGCGCCGTGCGGTAGCCGGCGACGTGTCGGTCACCCAACGGCTGCGGGGTCGTGCGCTCGCCAGCCGTGGCGGCGGCGCGGCTCCACGAGTGGTCTGGCACCGCGAGGCGGCCACTGACGCCGTACTGCTGGAACTGCGCGCGGCCGACGCCGCCGGGCTGCTCTACCGAGTCACCTGCGCTCTCGACGAGGCCGGCGCCCTGGTACGCGCGGCCCGCATCTCCACCCTCGGCGCCGACGTGGTCGACGCCTTCTACCTGGTGGGCGGTTGGCCGGACGACGCCACCCGGGCCCGCCTGGAAGCCGCCGTCCTAGCCGCCGTCTAACCGCCCCGCCCCGCCCCGCACTCCCGCGTCGATCTTGCACTTTGTGTCCTCGCATACCACGCAAAAGCCGCGTAGTGACGACACAAAGTGCAAGATCGCGGGGGCGGAGGGCGGAGGGCGGAGGCGGGGGCGGGGGCGGAGGGCGGAGGGCGGAGGGCGGAGGGCGGAGGGCGGGGGCGCGGGTGGGGGTACGTCGGGGGGCGTAGGGGCGGTGCCGCTCGTGGACGCACGTCGAGCGGTGTCTGCGCGGGCAGAATGACGGCCATGCGGCGAGGCGGGCAGTGGCGGTGGCCGGAGGTGGCGGCGGATGCCGTGCTCGCCCTGGTGCTGCTCGGGTTCGGATTGCTCGCCACCGGCCTGGCCGGGGACAACCAGCCGGGGTCGAGGCCGGTGGACGCCGTGAGTCGGGTGCTGATCGCCGTCGCGGCGCTCGCCCTGCTGGTGCGGCGGCGTGCTCCGGTCGCCGCCCTCGCCGTGGTCACAGTGGCCACCTCGACGTACCTGCTGATCGGCTACCCGTACGGGCCGATCCTGGTCACGTTCCTCGTTGCGGTCTACACCGTGGCCGTGTGGCTGCCGGTGCGACCGGCGGCGCTCGCCACCGGCGGCGCGTTCGCTCTGTTGTTGGCGCACGTCTTCTTCGGGCGGGGGCCCGCGCCGGGTTGGACGGGAGTGCTGCCCGCGTCCGCCTGGGTGGTCGTACCGTTCGCGGTGGGGGTGGTGGTGCGGGTGAGCCGTGAGGCGACCGCGCGTACCCGTGCCGAAGAGGCCCGCAGTCGAGTTGAGCAGGCGCGACGGCAGGCCGACGAGGAGCGGCTGCGCATCGCGCAGGAGGTGCACGACGTGGTGGGGCACGGGCTGGCCGCGATCAGCATGCAGGCGGAGATCGCCCTGCACCTGCTGCCGAAGCGGCCGGAGCAGGCGGAGGTGGCCCTGACCGCGATCAGCCGGACCAGCCGCGAGGCGCTGGACGAGCTGCGGGTCACCCTGGGTGCGGTGCGGCGGGGCGCCGAGCGCGAGCCGGTACCCGGCCTGGCCCGGCTTCCAGCGCTGCGCGACCGGCTGGCCGGGGCGGGGCTCGCCGTCGAGGTACGCGTGGTCGGGGAGCCCAGGGAGGTGCCGGCCGCGGTCGACCTGGCCGCGTACCGGGTGGTGCAGGAGGCGTTGACGAACGTGCTGCGTCACGCGGGGGTGGCGAGCGCGGAGGTGACAGTGGACTACCGGGTCGACGAGGTGACCGTCGAGGTCACCGACCGGGGGGTAGGTGCCGACCGCGCCGGGACGACTCCGGCCGACGGCGAGGGCGGCCACGGTCTGGCCGGGATGCGCGAGCGGGTCGCGGCGCTGGGCGGGCGGTTGACCACCGGGCCGCGCGCCGGGGGCGGGTTCCGGGTGTACGCCGGGCTGCCCGTGGAGCCGACCACGTGATCCGGGTGCTGATCGCCGACGACCAGGATCTGGTCCGGCTCGGGCTGCGTGCGCTGGTGGAGAGCGAGGACGACCTGGCGCTGGCCGGCGAGGCGTCCGACGGGCTGCGGGCGGTCGAGTTGGCTCGTCGGGAACGGCCGGACGTGGTGCTGATGGACATCCGGATGCCCGGCATCGACGGCATCGAGGCGACCCGCCGTATCGTCGCCGACCCCGACCTGACCGGCACGCGGGTGGTGGTGCTCACCACCTTCGAGCTGGACGAGTACGTCTTCGACGCGCTGCGGCACGGTGCGAGCGGGTTCCTCACCAAGGACACCAGACCGACTGAGCTGCTGCGCGCGATCCGGCTCGTCGCCGAGGGGGAGGCGCTGCTGTCGCCGTCGGTGACCCGTCGGGTGGTGCGGGAGTTCGCCACCCGGCCGTCCCGGGTGCTTCGTCCGCACCCGCGACTGGAGGCGCTGACCGATCGGGAGCGTCAGGTCGTCGGCCTGGTCGGTGAGGGCCTGAACAACGAGGAGATCGCCGCACGGTTGGTGGTCAGCCCGGCGACCGCACGGACCCACGTCAGCAGGGCGATGGGCAAGCTGGGAGCCCGGGATCGGGCCCAGCTCGTCGTGTTCGCGTACCAGTCGGGGTTGGTGTCGGGGTGAGGCCCGGGCCGGGCGACAGCGGCCCTACGGCCGGGCGGTTACCCTAGCGGTGGCCGGACTCCGCAGTGCCGGCCGCGTTGTGCCCGCCGGAACACTGACAAACGGGATGTTCGCGTGTTTGACACCTTGAGTGACCGCCTGTCCGGGATCTTCACCAAGCTCCGCGGCAAGGGGCGGCTCACCGACGCCGACATCGACGCCACCGCGCGCGAGATCCGCCTCGCGCTGCTGGAGGCGGACGTCGCGCTGCCGGTGGTCAAGGGCTTCATCGCGGCCGTCAAGGAGCGGGCCCGCAGCTCCGAGGTCTCCCAGGCGCTGAACCCAGCCCAGCAGATCATCAAGATCGTTAACGAAGAGCTGATCACCGTGCTCGGCGGCGAGGGCCGGCGGCTCCAGTTCGCCAAGCAGCCGCCGACCGTGATCATGCTGGCCGGCCTCCAGGGTTCCGGTAAGACGACCCTCGCCGGCAAGCTGGCCCGCTGGCTGAAGGGGCAGGGGCACCAGCCGCTGCTCGTCGCCGCCGACCTCCAGCGCCCCAACGCCGTCGGGCAGCTCCAGGTGCTCGGTGGCCGGGCCGGTGTCGAGGTGTACGCCCCGGAGCCCGGCAACGGCACCGGTGACCCGGTGCAGGTGGCCCGCGCGTCGATCGAGCACGCGAAGCGCGCCGCCCGCGACATCGTCATCGTCGACACCGCCGGCCGCCTCGGCATCGACGCCGAGATGATGCAGCAGGCCGCCGACATCCGCGACGCCGTCTCGCCGGACGAGGTCATCTTCGTCATCGACGCGATGGTCGGTCAGGACGCCGTCCGCACCGCCGAGGCGTTCCGCGACGGCGTCGGCATCACCGGTGTGGTGCTCTCCAAGCTCGACGGCGACGCCCGTGGTGGTGCCGCGCTGTCGGTCCGTGAGGTCACCGGGCAGCCGATCCTCTTCGCCTCCACCGGTGAGAAGTTGGAGGACTTCGACGTCTTCCACCCCGACCGGATGGCCAGCCGGATCCTCGGCATGGGCGACGTCCTCACTCTGATCGAGCAGGCCGAGCAGGCCTTCGACTCCGATCAGAAGGAGAAGATGACCGCCAAGCTGATGGGCGGTGAGCAGTTCACCCTTGACGACTTCCTCGACCAGCTCATCGCGGTGCGGCGGATGGGCCCGATCGCCAACGTGCTGGCCATGATGCCGGGCATGGGGCAGATGAAGGACCAGCTCGCCGATCTGGACGACAGTCACTTCGACCGGGTAACCGCGATCATCAGGTCGATGACCCCGGGCGAGCGGACCAACCCGAAGATCATCAACGGTTCCCGCCGGGCGCGCATCGCCAACGGGTCGGGCGTCACCGTGATGGACGTCAACCAGCTGCTCAACCGCTTCGCCGACGCGCAGAAGATGATGAAGCAGATGGGCGGCATGATGGGCCTGCCCGGCGGTGGCCGCCGCAAGGCGACCAAGTCGCCGAAGAACAAGCGCAAGGGCACCAAGGGCGGCGGTCGTCCGCGTACCGGCGCCGGCGCCGGAATGCCCGCCGGTTTCCCGGGCGGCATGCCGCAGCTCCCGCCGGGGATGGACCCGAACGACCTCGCTGGCGGCCAGGGCCTGCCGCCCGGCTTCAAGCTTCCGAAGATCGACTTCAACAAGCTCGGCAAGGGCGGCGACAAGGGCCCGCGCTGACGTGTGTCGGTGACGGTGGGCGACTGATCCGGGGTGGTGGTCATCCGCCGCAGGCACGCCGGCCGGTCGCCCGTCCCGGTGGAGGACTCCCTGCCCGCCCTGACCGCTCAGAAGAACGACCTGCTCGCCCCCGGCGGGGAGTGATCGGGTAGGACTGTGCGCATGGCTCTTCATGTGCGCGGCGTGCTGCTCCCCGATGACGAGGTCCGGGATCTCTGGCTGGTCGGCGACCGAGTGACCTTCACCCCCGTGCCCGATGCCCAGACCGTCGTCGACGGCGGCTTCGTGTTGCCGGGGCTGGTCGACGCGCACTGCCACATCGGCATCGCCCGAGGTGGCGCCCCGATCACCTCACTCGACCAGGCCCGCGCGTTGGCCCACGTCGACCGGGACGCCGGGGTGCTGGCGATCCGGGACGCCGGCTCGCCGTACCCGTACCCCGAACTCGACGACGAGCCGGACCTGCCGCGACTGGCCCGCGCGGGCCAGCATGTCGCTCCGCCGAAGCGCTACCTGCGCGACATCGGCGTGGAGGTCGACGCGACCGAGGTGGCCGCCACTGTCGCCGCGCAGGCACGGGCCGGCAACGGCTGGGTCAAGCTGGTCGGCGACTGGATCGACCGTGGCGTCGGTGACCTGGCGCCGGCCTGGGACGCGGACACCCTCACCGCCGCCGTGCGGGCGGCGCACGACGCCGGGGTACGCGCCGCGGTGCACACCTTCTCCGAGTCGGCCGTCGAGATCATGGTGCGGGCCGGGGTGGACTCGGTGGAGCACGGCACCGGGCTCAGCCTCGACCTGATCGACGAGATGGCCCGCCAGGGCACCGCCCTGGTCCCCACGATGATCAACATTGCCACCTTCGGGGGCATCGCCGAGCAGGCGCGGGGCAAGTTTCCCGGGTACGCCGACCACATGCTCGCGTTGCGCGACGGCTTCCCCGAGGTGGTGCGTGCCGCGTACGAGGCGGGCGTACCCATCTACGTGGGCACCGACGCCGGTGGCGGTATCGATCACGGGCTCGCCGCCGAGGAGATGCTGCTGCTGCACGAACGGGCCGGCATGGCACCCGTCGACGTCCTCGCCGCCGCCTCCTGGGGCGCCCGCGCGTGGCTCGGCTTCGCCGGCCTGGTCGAAGGCGGCCTCGCCGACCTGACCGTCTACCCCGAAGACCCCCGCAGTGACCTGCGCGTCGTCCGCGCCCCGTCCCGCACCATCCTTCGCGGCCGCGTCATCCGCTGACCCCCCCGGCGAGCGCCACACCGCCCGGCCCAGGGCCGAGCCGGCCGTGTCGCAAGATCGCGCTCGAACCAGGATGTAGTGGCCTCCGCGCTGGAGGATGCCACTACATCCATGATCGAGCGCGATCTTGGCGTTGGCAGCGAGATCAGGCGGGCCCCGAGAGAGAGATCCCGCAACATCCGGGAAGTTGCGCGGGCGCGGGGGTCAGGGGAGTGGGCGGGCGGCGGCGCTGAAGAGGCGTACGGCGAGGTCGGCGAGGGCCGTGGCGGTCTGCTCGATCGGTTCGCGGGGGAGCACGATGTGGCTGACCACCAGGCGGACGATGCTGTCGGCGGCGAAGGTCAGCGCGGCCTGGTCCGCTCCGGGCAGGTGGTCGCCGGCCCAGTCGATCAGGGCGCCGGACGCCTCGGTGAGCACCACTTCGGCCCGGGTGGTGAGGTAGGGCAGCAGTTCGTCCGAGCCGCCCCGGGCGCTGGTCACGATCGCCTTGATCAGCGGGTTTTCCGCAGCCGTGGTGAGGGTGTTTGCGATGGCCGCGTACGCGCCGGCCCGCACGTCGGTGTCGTGGGCGAGCAGAGCGGCCCGGACGGCGCCGACGAACCGGTCCACCTCGGCGCGGGCGAGCGCCTCGGCCAGCCCTGCCTTGCTGCCGAACTCGTTGTAGACGGTCTGTCGGCTCACCCCTGCGGTGTTCGCGACGGCACCCATCCGGACTCCGTCCCACCCGGTCGCGACGGTCAGCGTGCGGGCGGCGTCGACGATGCCGGTCCGTATTGGGGTGGGGTCCCTCTGCTCAATCATGGTGGTCGAAGTGTAGGCCGGTGTGTCGGCCGGATCGGTCGACGATCGGGCGGGGTCAGCTGCCGGTGTCGGGCCACGAGGCGCACCCGGTTCGCGGCCAGGTGAGCCGGTTCGGGGCCTCGGGCCCGGGGGTGGCCGCCGCTCCCCGGGCGTGCGGATGGGGGAAGGACATGGCGGCGGGGGCCGACGATGCCGCGCCCGAGCGCACCGCCCTGACGAGCGGCGCATAGGATGTGCGGTCATGGCACGCGTGCTCACTCCCCGTGCGGAGGATTTTCCCCGCTGGTACCAGGACCTGATCGCCAAGGCGAAGCTGGCCGACAACGGCCCGGTTCGCGGCACCATGGTCATCCGACCGGCCGGCTACGCCATCTGGGAGCGTATGCAGGCTGAGATGGACGCTCGGATCAAGGCGGCGGGTGCGGAGAACGCGTACTTCCCGTTGTTCATCCCCGAGAGCTACCTCAAGCGTGAGGCGGAGCACGTCGAAGGCTTCTCGCCGGAGCTGGCGGTCGTCACCCACGGTGGTGGCAAGCCGCTGGCCGAGCCGGTGGTGGTGCGTCCGACCAGCGAGACGGTCATCGGCGAGTTCATGGCCAAGTGGATCGACTCGTACCGGGACCTGCCGCTGCTGCTCAACCAGTGGGCGAACGTGGTCCGGTGGGAGCTCCGTCCGCGGATCTTCCTGCGTACCAGCGAGTTCCTCTGGCAGGAGGGGCACACCGCGCACGCCACCCGTGAGGACGCCCGGGCGTACGCGCGGCGGATCCTGCACGAGGCGTACGAGGACCTGATGGTCAACGTGATCGGCATTCCGGTGGTGGTCGGTCTGAAGACGAAGCGTGAGCGCTTCGCCGGGGCGACGGCCACGTACACCTGCGAAGGCATGATGGGCGATGGCAAGGCGTTGCAGCTGGGCACCAGCCACGAGCTGGGCCAGAACTTCGCCAAGGCGTTCGACATCAGCTACTCCTCCAAGGAGGGCGGCCGGGAGCACGCCTGGACCACCTCCTGGGGCACGTCCACCCGGATGCTCGGTGGCCTGATCATGGCGCACGGCGACGACAACGGCCTGCGCGTGCCGCCGAGGCTCGCGCCGATCCAGGCGTACGTCATGATCGTCAAGGATGGCGACGGCGTCGGCGAGGCGGCGGCCAAGCTGCGCGACGGCCTGCGCGACGCCGGTGTCCGGGTCGCGCTCGACGACCGGACCGACACCCCGTTCGGCCGCCGGGCCGTCGACGCCGAGCTGCGTGGCTATCCGGTACGCGTCGAAGTGGGCCCCCGTGACCTGGCCGTGGGCAACGCGACGGTGGTACGTCGGACCGACGGTTCGAAGACCCCGACGCCGGTGGCGGACGTGGTCACCGCAGTGCTGGCCGCCCTGGAGACCGACCAGCAGGTGCTGCACGACCAGGCCCTCGCGCACCGCGAGTCGCGCACCGTCGAGGTGTCGACGCTGGCCGAGGCGATCGAGGCGGCGGCCACCGGCTGGGCCAAGGTGCCGTGGTCGGCGGTCGGCGTGGCCGGTGAGGCCGAGGCGAACGGTCAGGGCGTCACTGTGCGCTGCCTGCTGCGCGCCGACGGTTCGGTACCGGACTCGGAGGACGAGCCGGATCTGGTCGCCATCCTCGCCCGCGCCTACTGAGGTGCGGCCGGGCGACCCCGTCGACCGGTTCGAGCCGGGTCGGCTGATCATGCATCGGAACGTGCGGCACGGCCGGATCGGGTGGGTCCGGCCGGCCCGCGTGGTCAGCGACGATGATCGAGGGTTGCTGGTCTGGATCGCCCGGGACTCGCCGGTGGCCCACGAGGTGACCGAGGCCGGGCTCAACATGCGGGCCATGCCTTTCGCCCAGTGGATCTCGTCGACCTACCGGTTGGCGCACGGGCGTTGGAACGGCCCGCCGCTGTTGAAGTTCCTGCCCACGGGGGCGGCGCACTCCGTCTGGTGGTTCTCCGACGCCCAGGGCCGGTTCGCCCACTGGTACGTCAACCTGGAGGAGCCCGGTGTCCGCTGGGACGACGGCCCGGTGGCCGGCGTCGACGTGGTGGACCAGGACCTGGACGTGGTGGTGTGGCCGGACCACAGCTGGGAGTGGAAGGACGAGGGTGAGTTCGTCGAGCGGCTCGCCTTCGGCGCCGACTACTGGGTGACCGACGAGAAGGCGGTCCGCGCCGAGGGGGAGCGGGTGATCGCGCTCGCCGAGGTTGGCGAGTTCCCGTTCGACGGCACCTGGTGTGATTTCGCACCCCCGCCAGATTGGGGCATACCGGACAAACTGCCACCGGGATGGGATCGTCCGCCGGTGCGTTGAGCGGTGTCGAGGGCGCCGGCAACGCGGTGTACGGGTCCGATGCGGAAGATCGGCATCGGATCTGGCAGAATAGGTCGCTGGTATCCGGCGCGCGTCCGGCGCCCTCTAACCCGGGCACGTCGCCAGTCCACCGAGTAGTCTCCGGCCCAACCCCACGGGTCCGGTCGGCGCTCACCCATGCACACCGCCCGCCTGGGCCGGTGAGATCGCAACAGGAGCGAAACAACTGTGGCCGTAAAGATCCGGCTCCTGCGGATGGGCAAGATCCGCAACCCGCAGTACCGCATCGTCATCGCCGACTCGCGCACCAAGCGTGACGGTCGGGCGATCGAGTTCGTCGGGGTTTACCAGCCCAAGGAAGACCCCTCGATCATCGAGGTCAAGTCGGAGCGGGTCCAGTACTGGCTGTCCGTCGGCGCTCAGCCGAGCGAGGCGGTGCAGCGTCTGCTGGAGCTGACCGGTGACTGGCAGAAGTACAAGGGCCTGCCGGCCCCGCCGCCGCTCCTGGTCGCCCCCGAGCGGGCCGACCGCAAGGCGGCGTACGAGGCTGAGGCGAAGGCCGCTGCCGGGCTCGCCCCGGAGACCCCGGCCAAGCCGGCCAAGAAGGCCGCCAAGGCTGCCGAGGCTCCGAAGACCGAGGCTCCGGCTGAGGCTCCGGCCGCCGAGGCGCCGAAGACCGAGGCTCCGGCCGAGGCGCCGGCCGCTGCCGACGCCGGTGAGCAGGCCTGACATGCCACTGCGTCCGGCGTTGGAGCACCTGGTCAAGGGCATCGTCGACCACCCGGACGACGTCCGGGTGCGGTTGGTCGATTCCCGTCGGGGTAAGCGGCTCGAAGTCCGCGTGCACCCCGAGGACCTCGGCACTGTGATCGGGCGGTCCGGCCGGACCGCCAAGGCGCTGCGCCAGGTGATCGGCTCCATCGGCGGGCGCGGGGTTCGCGTCGACATCGTCGACTCGTACTGATGCAGCTCGTCGTCGGCAGGATCGGCAAGCCGCACGGTGTCCGCGGTGAGGTCACCGTGGAGGTGCGGACCGACGAGCCCGAGGCACGGTTCGCCCCCGGCACAGTGCTGCGCACTGAGCCGGGGGCGACGATGGGCAACCTGGTGCACGCCGCCGCGATGCTCGCCGAGGACG